>CAUDHE010000023.1 GCA_958449275.1 uncultured Alistipes sp.
AGTTATCCTTGAATTGGTCTGTGAATTTCAGAAACATATCCATATAGGAACGTCGAGCAGATACGAAGAAAGAGAGCTTATCCTTAATTATCGGTCCGTCTATGTCAAATTTGGCTGATAGCAATCCTACCGTGAAAGAACCCCTATGTCTTTCGGTATTGCCGGCTTTTGTATTCACCTCGAACACAGACGAAGTCGCACCGCCGTATCGTGCCGGAATCTGGCCTTTGTAGAGTGTGGCACTTGATAATGCGGGGTCGTTGAATGTTGAGAAAAAGCCGAACAGATGCCCCGAATTTATAATCGGAGCATCGTCAAGCAGTACAAGGTTCTGGCTTGCCGTGCCACCTCGTACTTGAAATCCACCGGTTCCATCCCCCTCGGCCGATACGCCGGGAAGAAGCTGCAATGATTTCAGTATGTCACGCTCGCCAAACAATACGGGAGTTTTCGACATTTCGTCAATGTTGATGCGTTCCATTCCCGACTGAGTGTTTCTTACTCTGTCCATCACAGAACGCGACAACACAACGACTTCGGATAATTCGTTTGCGGAGTTTTTCAACGCAAAATTAATCACAGTGTCACAAGATACTGTAATCCTGCGTTTTTCATTCTCAAAACCGATATAGGAACATTCGATATCATATGAGCCTTCTTTTACGGAAAGCTCATAATTACCGTCAACATTTGCTGCGGCTCCGGCAGAGCCGCATCTTACCACGGCCCCGATAAGAGGCTCTTTTGTATCCGCCTCCGTCACCATACCTTTTATGACGAATGTTTGCTGTGCTGATGCAGCCATGCTACCATATGCCACTGCCGTTATTAATAGTACAATTGTCTTTTTAAATTTAGTCATACTTTAGTTTGAACACTATTAAGTCCGATGCAAAACTACTGTTGTATTCACCGATATAAAAGGTCTATTCTTAAATAAATTGGACTATTCTTAAAATATAGAGTTGAAATATGGAATTATTAGCCTAATTTTGTATGCCTAAACCATAAAACAATGATACGAAAGACCTCGATTATAGAACGACTGACTTCATGTCCTGATACTTGTCATCTTAATGAAGATTTTTTTGTCATTGACATAACGGCTGATGATTTCCCGAAAATTCCGATAATCAACCATATGTATCAGTGTAGCGTTTGTATGACTGGAATATGTAAGAGCCGGGTAAATCTCAAAACTCTCGTGTCGTCTCCGGGTTCAATAGGAATTACTCTGCCGGGGCAAGTCGTAGAGATTTTATCCGTGTCAGAGGACTATAAAGCCACATTGATATCCATATCTCCGGAGTTCATGGGTTCTATGGGATTTCCCTATAATCTGAATATCTCAAATGTCCTTGCCGCCAATCCGATTGTCACGCCGTCCGATAAGGAGAACGATGCGATCAGATTGTTCTGTGAGATGGTGCGCCGAATACTCGCCCGCCAGCGACCGCATGTCCGCGAGATATTGCAGCATCTTACATCAGCCATGATATACAGCATGGCCGATAGTATTGTTGCGAAAATCCCTCCTGTTTTGTCAAGAGAGGAAAATATCGTTCAACAGTATATCAACATTGTCAGCCAAAATTATCACCACAAGAGAAAAGTTGTCGATTATGCAGCAGATATGAACCTGACACCGGGTTATCTTTCATCTATTGTTAAAAACGTTACGGGGAAGAGTGCGGCAGAATGGATTGAGGAATATGTACTGATGGAGGCAAAAGCATTGCTTGCATCAACCGATATGACGATTCAACAAATTTGTTATCAGCTCAATTTCCCTACACAATCGTTCTTCGGAAAATATTTCAAAACCCACACAGGCTTTTCTCCAAAAGCATATCGTAATAAAAATAACAAATTAGAAAAATGAGCGAATTTGGAGTTCCCAATTCGCCCATTAAATTAGATTATTTTATTTGTTTCACTTGTCTGTTTTTAGTGTCTTGAATAATATATTTAGAGAGACGATTTGATGTTATTGGCGTTTTCTGGTTTATTCCTATTTCTTTTTTCTTGACCTCCAAACTGTCCTTTTCTCTTTGGGTGACTTCCGATGCAGACGGAGCAAGCTCCTGTACTTTAATTATCCACTCAACTGCGAACTCATCATTATGTCGGGCTACGTCTTATATGCCACTTGAAAAATGAGAACATATTGCAGAACATCTCGTTTTATTACGAACTTAGCGCCAATGATTTCGACATTATTGACAAGTGTGGTAACAAGTCTCTCAATTTACCAGATATTATTTTCTTCTCAGTCGGGATTAAGTTTCAACTATTCAAACAATAATTATAATGCCATTTTGCGATTCAACACATCCAGATAAAAGCTCATTTCTTATTTTAATCATTGCAATTCACGAAAAAGAATTACCTTTGTGTAGTATTAAAGTTATTTGGAAGCTTGAAGAACGGAATCGAATTAAGCATTATCCACTTTACTTATCCGTTGCCCTTTTTCTTGCAAAATTCTTCTATTCTTTTGGTTGTGAAATAAATACCACCAATCCATCTCAAAGATACGAATAAGCCTGTGGCAAAAGCAAATTTATTTGCGATTTTGCCGCGACGGAGTATCCGGACCGAAGCCGAAGATACTAATAAGCGGTGACTGCAAAAGCAAGCCTGCTTGCATTTTGTTTGGATAGAGTGACATTTCGTAAATGCGGAATTAAGCTATGGTTTGCGGGCGGCGGCGAACAGCAAATATCGAGGTGTTGACGGAAAATAAAAAGTAAAGCCGCTCGAAATCTTCGAGCGGCTCGCTTTCGTAACGTACCGAAAGTTATTTCTTCACATCTATCTCGTGACGATGGATGGTCTTGCCCGCAGCGTCGATCACGTCGATCTCGATGCGCGACGAGGTGATGCGGACTGCCAGACGGTCGTTGTTGGAGTTGACCAGCACGGGGAAATCGGTCCCGCACTCCCCTGCCTTGCGGAAAGAGTAGCGATGCAGGTGACCGCTCAGCATCATATCCACGCCCGCTTCGTTAAGGATAGGGATAATCAGTCGTTTGAGTTCGTTACTGCCGTGCCAGCCGCGTTCCTTTTCGGGCGGTACGTGCAACAGCGCCACCTTCACGGGCGCCGAGCGGAACTCCTCGCTTCGCACCGCCTCGCGCAGCCATTCGGCTTCGGCTTCGCGATAGGCGTCGTAAGCCGCAGTGCCGCCGTACTCTATGTCGTTATCGGGCTTGTCTTCGCCGCTGTCGAGGACCAAGAATACGGCGGGACCGTGACGGAACATATAATAAGGATTGCCCGTATGCGACGGATAGAGATTCATGAACTCTACGGCCCCCGGACCGCGCGTCTCGTGATTGCCGCGCACGAAGAACAACGGCATGTCGGTGGCGAACTCTTTCACCGCACGCGACAGATAGGCCTCTTCCAAGTAGGTGACCGAACCCATCAGATTCGACATGTCGCCGTTGAATACCACGAAATCTGGATCGGCCGCACGTATGCCTCTCGCGTGGGCCGTCAGGATGGAGTCGCGACCGTGAATGTCGTTCACCACCATGAAGCGACACTCGGCCTTGCCGCCGTCGAGCGTACGGATGTGATAGGGATCGCGCGAATACACGTCGCTGGCGGTCACCGTGCCGAGTACGGGAATGGCGCCGCTGTCGTCTATCCCCTGCTGGTAGATGCGGTAGCGGTAGGCCGTGCCCGCCTGCAACCCCGTGACGCGCACGCGGTGGAGTTTCGACACGACATGACGCCCCAGAAAATCCTCGTAATAGCGGGGGCGCTCCTCGGCATAGAACGATGCGCCGTCGTCGGGAGCGATCTCGACCCATCCGACAGAACGGTCGGACGAGATCCACACCACCGTCATTCCGTTGTCGGTCACATCCACGACCCACGGTCCGCACTCGGTGACGACTCGCGGGATGTCGGCCGCGAACAGCGTCGAGGCCATCAGCGACGTTAAAAACGCCGAAATAATCTTCTTCATCTTGTAGCAGTTTTAAGGTTCCGTCAGTGTGAACGCCGAGTCGAAATGGTTGTTACTCGGCGATCTCGGCCGCCGCGTCTTCCGCATCGAGCGAATCGGCCCGTTCGATACTCTCCGTCTCGTCGGCTTTGCGTGGGGCACGCGACGTCTCGGCGCATTCGTCGCCGATCGTCGCCGAGAACAGATTCTCGGGAAGCATGCTTGTGTAATTGCCGCTGCCCAGCACCGTCAATACCACGATTGCCATTATGCCCAGCGCGGCTGCCGTTCCTATTATCTTCTTTATCATTTTGCGACCTTTTATCTATTTCGATATGCGGGCGTCGCCCGACTCCTCCTCGGCCAGAACTTTCAACGCCTCCTGCACCACATTGTCGACGGGGAATATGTTGTAATAAAATCCGTCGTCCTCCAGCGGAGTGCTGCGGCCTATGTAGGCGCGCAACTGCGCTTCCATGATCTTGCGCGAGCGCGCTATCTCGCTCGGCACGGGCTTCACGCCCTTGGCTGCCGCGTAACGCACGAAGTCGTCGAACAGCCCCTTGTCGGCATCGAGCATGGCTGTCAGCTCGCCTATGGTCCGCACGCCGTTCAACGTTTCGCGATGCGCGTCGGCGTACTCGAGGGTATAACGGTAGAGGATGTTGCGGCCCGTCACCTCCACGTAATATTTCGTGATGTCGGTAGTGTCCATCGGCACGAAAACGTCGGGCATGATGCCTCCGCCGCCGTACACCGTCTTGCCTCCCGGTGTGGTGAACTTCAACGAATCGGCGAAACGGATGCTGTCCTGCGAGAAAAATTCGTTGTTGCGGTAGCGGCGCACCATATCCATTTCGTAGTCCTCGTCGCCGCCGTTGACGTAGGGTTTCTGTATCGAACGGCCCGTAGGGGTGTAGTATCGTGCCACGGTGAGGCGCAGGGCCGATCCGTCGGCATAAGGCAACTGGTGCTGCACGAGCCCCTTGCCGAACGAGCGGCGGCCGATGATGATGCCGCGGTCGTTGTCCTGTACGGCACCTGCCAGAATCTCGCTCGACGACGCGCTGCCTTCGTCGATCAATACGGCCAGCGCTATGTCGGCCGCGGTACCCGTGCCGTCGCTGAACTCCTTCACCTGATTACGATCGCGATCCTCGGTGTATACTATCAGTTTGCCCTCGGGCAGGAACTCGTTGGCGATGAGTATCGCCTGATCCAGATAGCCGCCCGAATTGCCCCGCAGGTCGAATATCAGCTTGCGCATACCCTCGGCCCTCAGGCCGACCAGAGCCTTCATCAGTTCGGCATACGACGTGCGGGCGAATTGCGACAGACGGACGTATCCCGTGTCGCCGTCGACCATGAAAGCCGATTCGATGCTCTCGATAGGAATGGCGTCGCGCACCACCGTCACCTCCACCGGATCGGCAATGCCGCGTCTCTGCAACGAGAGCCGCACCTCGGTGCCGCGCGGGCCGCGCAGACGTTTCACTATATCGTTCTGCGGCATCTTCACCCCCGCCACGGTATCGCCGTCGATGCGTATTATGCGGTCGCCAGCCGCGATACCCGCTTTGGCGCTCGGGCCGCCCGGGATCACGCTCAGTACCACTACCGTATCGGTGGCGGCGTTGAACATGACGCCTATGCCGTCGAACTCGCCCTCCAGAGGCTCGTTCACCTCCTGCATCTCGCCGGCGGGGATGTAGATCGAATGCGGATCGAGTTCGCGCATCATGAGCGGAATCACCAGCTCGGCCAGCGAGTCCATCGATATGGAGTCTACGAACCGCCCCTCTATCAGCATGCAGGTCTGCATGAGCTTGTTGTTAGCGACCAGTCCGCCGCGGCTCAGAAAACTGCGGATACGTGTTTCCGCCTGGCTGCGGCCGATATATCGGCCGAACATCATTCCCGAAAACACTCCCGCCGCCAGTATGAGCGGGAAGAAGGCATTATGTCTTATTTTTTTGAACATGAATCGTATATGTAAACATATGTGTCTGCGCGCCGTTACCACCTTAAGAAGTTGAATGCCTCCTTGTTCTTGAACGTATATGTCAGACCGAACGTGAGCATCGAATACATCTGCACCGACTTGTTTTGCGATTTGTCGTAATTGACCTGCACGTATATTTTGGTTTCGAGAAATTTGGTAGCCTTTACCGTGAAGGTGTTTTTCCACTCCACGGTGGGATCCAGTTTCAGGATGCGCGGTACGCCCGCGGGAGCGTCGCCGACCTGACCGCCAGTCTCCCACTTTTCGTAATCGGCCAAATAGTTCTTGTAAGCCTTGATCTTATCGGCGCGGCCGACATTGGTTATCCAGCCGTAATATGTATAAACGCTGGTTTCGTAACGGAACCAACTGCGCTTTCCCCACCAACGGTCGAAGCTGATGTTGACCGATGAACCGCCAGTGAACAGTGCATGTTTGTCTATGTCGACACCGAAATACGACGCCGCGTTGTTATTTTCGTAATACCGCTGCACCTTGTTGTTGAATACGAGTGTTCCGCTGCTCGACAAGGGGTTGAGCGAAATTTTGATGGGAAACTTGTTGTTAGGCGAGGTATAGGTCATACCGACCGAGAGGTCCAAATACCCGGGAGCCATGAAACTCGTGATTACATGGTTGTCGGTCTGTTCGGTTCGCGATTTGTAGCCGTTCAGGAACTGGCTGCGCAACATGAAGTTGGCGCTGTACGACCAACTGCGGCTGATCTTTTTCTCGGGCAGCACCGACAACGAGAAGTAATCGCTGTTCTTGAACCATATTCCCTTGCGTCCGCCGTCTTCGACGTCAACCCTCAAACGGTTGTAGCCCAATTGAGCTCCCATCGTGGTGGTCACCTGAAACGGGTCTTTGCGGAAGACGTGTTTCATGTTGAAAGTGCCATATATCGAAATGGTATTGTCGCCGCCGCGCGATTCGGTCCAGGCGTCGTTATATGATGTGAGCGATCCGTGCAGTCCCAGTCTGATCTCCATCTCGTTGCGCTCCTTGCGTATGCGCGCGCGCTCGGCCCGTGCGCGCGCCTCGTTGTAATAGGCGCTGTTCACGTCGATGTTTTTCAACCGATCTTGAAACTTAACGTCCTCGTCCTTGGTTTTGGTCTTGTCCTCGACCGTAAACTGCGCTCTGACATCGGTCGCGGCCAACGCCGCGGCAATGGTCAATAAAGTCAAAATTCTCTTCATATCGGCAAAATTTCGATCCGCACGCCGAAGGCGCGCCGTATTCACGACGCAAAGTTAAGACATTTAATAAAAATATGGCTACATTTGCCTTGTTAATAATTAGACGATAAATTACGTATGAAATATTTCGGCGCACACGTAAGCGCTTCGGGCGGCGTGGAGAACGCTCCGCGCAACGCTCGCGGCATAGGGGCCTCGGCTTTCGCTCTTTTCACCAAAAATCAACGTCAGTGGGCGGCTGCACCGCTCGCCGCGGCGCAGATCGAGGCGTTTCGCGACGCATGCCGTGAGTGCGGATACTCTGCGGCGCAGATTCTGCCGCACGACAGCTATCTGATAAACTTGGGGCATCCCGAAGCCGACGGACTCGCCAAATCGCGCGAATCGTTCTTCGGCGAGATGGCGCGCTGCGAGGCCCTCGGACTCGACCGTCTCAATTTCCATCCGGGCAGCCACCTGAAAAAGATAAGCGAAGAGGAGAGCCTCCGCCGCGTGGCCGAGTCGATCAACATGGCTCTCGACCGTACCCACGGCGTTACGGCCGTCATCGAGAATACGGCGGGACAAGGCTCCAATTTGGGACGGTCGTTCGACCATCTGGCCTACATCATAGAACGGGTGGACGACAAGTCGCGCGTGGGAGTCTGCATCGACACCTGCCACGCCTTCGCGGCGGGTTACGACCTCGCGACGGCCGAGGCATGCGACCGCACGTTCGACGAATTCGACCGCACGGTAGGATTCCGTTATCTGCGCGGCATGCACCTCAACGACGCCATGAAGCCGCTCGGCAGCCGCGTCGACCGTCATGCGCCCCTCGGTGACGGACACATCGGATTGGAGGCGTTCTGTTACATAGCGCGCGACAGACGTTTCGACGGCATGCCGCTCATCCTCGAGACGCCCGACGAAGCCCGCTGGCCCGACGAAATAGCCATGCTGAAGAGTTTCGCCGACGAGCAGAGGCAATAAACCGCCCGAATGTGGCATAATGTCGCGGGAAAACGTTATATTTGCGAATAAAACGTAAACCCGATCATGACACTCAAGCAACGATACGACGGTGTAATAGGCTGGTTTTCTGCCAACATGCCCGCCGCGGACAGCGAACTGCATTACGACGATCCCTATCAGCTTCTGGTGGCGGTGATCCTCTCGGCCCAGTGCACCGACAAGCGC
Source organism: uncultured Alistipes sp. (assembly GCA_958449275.1). Taxonomy (GTDB): domain Bacteria; phylum Bacteroidota; class Bacteroidia; order Bacteroidales; family Rikenellaceae; genus Alistipes. The sequence continues at coordinate 8,342 of CAUDHE010000023.1, forward strand.
GTGAACATGACCACGCCCGCTTTGTTCGAGGCCTTTCCCACGCCGCAGGCCATGGCCGCGGCCACGGCCGACGAGATCTATCCCTACATACGCAGCATATCATATCCCAACAACAAGGCCCGCAATCTGGCCGGCATGGCGCGCATGCTGTGTGACGAGTTCGGCGGTGAGGTGCCGAGCGATCTCGCGGCGCTGCAACGCCTCCCGGGAGTGGGCCGCAAGACGGCCAACGTGGTGGGCGCGGTGATATGGAACAAGGAGGTGATGCCCGTCGACACACATGTATTCCGCGTCTCGGCGCGCATAGGTCTGACGCGGGGTGCGAAGACGCCGTTGCAGACGGAGCTGCAACTCGAGAAGAACATTCCGTCGCACCTGCTCCCCGTGGCGCACCACTGGCTCATTCTCCACGGCCGCTACGTGTGTACGGCCCGTGCGCCGAAATGTCCGACTTGCGGCATAAAGGAGTGGTGCCGCGACTTTTCGGCCCGCGAAAAGGGAAAATCGGAATAAAACGGCTATCTTTGAGAACGGAAAAATATCTTCGACCATGAAAAACATTATAAAACGATCTTTGAAGCGTCCGTTCGCCCGCATGGCCGAGACGGTCGCCGCGGCGCTGCTGATAGCGGCCGCGCCAATGCTCGGTGCCTGCTCGGACGACAAGAAGGACGACATAGACAAAACCTATGTCGAGGGCGTTATTATCCCTGCCGACAACACCGTCGCCTGCACAGCCTCGGCGACCGACATAACCGTCACTTTCGAGACCGACGATGCCTATTCGCTGGAGGTGGACGATGCCGAGATGCTGAAGATAACCTCGCCGGGCATAGTCTCGCAGTCGGGCAAGCACACGGCCAAACTCCGTGTAGCGGCGAACGTCACGGGCGAACCGCGCACCGGCACGCTCTATATTACGGTGACGGGACACAACCGTACGGCGCTCTATCGGATCGAGCAGGCCGCGGGTGCCGACGACGAGGTGGTGGAGTGGATCGACAAACGGCTGGGCGAGGAGTATTACTGGCTCGACGAGTATCTGCAAAAGCGGTCGACGTTCGATTTCTCGCTCGAATACGACAAGTTCCTTTCGACCTCGCTGCTCAGCCTCACCACCAACACCATGGACGGCGGTACGCAAATGACATCGTCGGGACGACCCTCGCGCTATCTCTATTCGTACATAACCCGCGAAAAGGCCCTTTCGTCGTCGGCCGAGCATACGCGCGCCGCCACGGCCGAGCAGGGCTGGGGCATCTCGCTCGCATCGATGGTGTGGACGCTCAACAGCGCAGGAACCCTCTACGGACTCGCGGTGGATCATGTCTACGCCGACTCGCCCGCAGCCAAGGCGGGATTGCGCCGCGGCGATATCATATCGCAGATGAACGGCATGGACATCACGGGCAGCAACTACGTCGACATGTGGAACACCATAATGTACGACAAGGAGGCGTCGGCCGAGCTTACCAAGATAGACGTTTCGAGCGGCAAAAGCGCCACGGTGTCGCTCTCGCGCGGGTCGTTCTACAAGAACCCCGTGGCTTACGGCGCCATACTCGATGTGCCCGAACATCTGATCGATGCGGGGCGTAAGATCGGTTACCTGGTCTACACTTCGTTCGACCGAGATTACGACGATGAGCTGACCGATGCCGTCGCAGCCCTGAAGGCGGAGGGTATGACCGATCTGATACTCGACCTGCGCAACAACGGCGGCGGTTCGGTGAGCTCGAGCATCAAGCTGTCGAGCATGATCCTCGGCCGCGGTTATGCGGGCAAGGTCTACGCCGATCTGAAACGCAACACGGCCAACGTATACGGCGATACGCGCTGCCTGCTCGATTCCGACATATCGGTCGATCTGGGACTGGACAAACTGTGGGTGATAACGTCGGACAACACCGCTTCGGCCAGCGAAATGGTGATAATGGGTCTGCGCGGCCTCGACGTTCCCGTGACGACCGTCGGCACGCGTACCGAGGGTAAGAACTGCGGAATGGATGTCATGGAGCGCACGATCGACGGATACAAATACACCTTCGCCCCCATCACCTTCATGATATTCAACGCCAAGGGCGATAACGACTATTCGGGCGGCATAGAGGCCGACGCCGACATGGAGCGATTCGCCGAGGAGGCAGCTGCCGAGGAGATCAGGGATCTGGCGAGTCTCTATCCCATGCCTATGGCGCCGTGGGGCGACATGAATGGCGACATAGCCCTGCTGGAGACAGTGCTGCGTATAGGCGGCCGCACGCTGCTCGATCTGTCTGCCGGCGAGGAGGCGCAGGGACTGCTGCATGCCGCGCCCGTCACCCGCGGCGGAGAGCGTTTCACCGCGCGTCGTGCGTCGCTCGACCCGCTTCGCACCGTGTCGGGGGCGACGCTCACCGAGAACGAACGCCTGAAGATGGAGACGGCAGAGTAGATCTTCGGCGACGAAGGGTGCGCTGCTCCCGCGCGGACGGGGCGATACGAACAGAGTATAAAACGTAAAAAACGATAAAAACATGTTTACAGCTGATATCTATGCGAAGCGTCGTGCCGAGCTTCGCCGCAGAGTAGGTCACGGACTGATCCTGCTTCCGGGCAATGTCGAGTCGCCCATGAATTATCCGAACAATGCCTATCATTTCCGTCAGGACTCCACGTTCCTCTACTTCTTCGGTCACAACGTGCCGATGCTGGCGGGTGTGATCGACGCCGATTCGGGCGAGGAGACCCTCTACGGCGACGATTTCACCGTAGACGACATAATCTGGATGGGTCCGCAGGCCACCGTCGCCGATCTGGCGGCTCGGGTGGGCATGGCGGACGCCAAACCTATGGCGGCTCTCGCGGCGGACGTGCGACGCGCCATATCGCAGGGCCGCGCGGTACACTACCTGCCGCCCTATCGCGGCGAGACCAAGTTGCAACTGGCGGATATGCTCGGCATAGCGGCGGGCATGCTCCACGACCGCAAGTCGCTCGATCTGCTCTTCGCCGTGGCCGAAATGCGCGAGATCAAGGGCGCGGAGGAGATCTCCGCTTTGGAGGAGGCTTTCGACATAGGCTACCGCATGCACACCACAGCCATGCGCATGACCCGCGCGGGTCGCAGCGAACACGAGATCGCGGGCGCCGTCGACGGCGTGGCGATGTCGTACGGCACGGGAGTATCGTTCTCGACCATACTGTCGCAGCACGGCGAAGTGCTGCACAATCACGACCACTCGGGCATTCTGGAGTCGGGGCGTCTGTTGCTGTGCGACGCGGGCGGCGAACACCTCAACAACTATGTGTCGGACCACACGCGAACTTTCCCCGTAAACGGTCGATTCACGCAGAAACAAAAGGATATATATAACATAGTGCTGGCGGCGCACGATGCCGCTGAATCGGTCCTGCGTGCCGACATGATGTATTCGGACTACTCCGATGCCGCTTTCCGCACCATCATCGAGGGCCTGCGCGATCTGGGGTTGGTGCGCGGATCGGTCGACGACGCCTTGGCCGCAGGTGCGGGATTCCTGTTCATGCCCCACGGACTGGGCCACGGCATAGGTCTCGACGTGCACGATTGCGAGAACATAGGCGAACGCAGCTTCGATTTCGGCGAGCTGGCCGAGCGTGCCAAGGCCTCGGCCTGCTGCATCACGCGTCAGTGGTGGCGTCTGCGCGAGGGCACTGTGCTCTCCGACGAGCCGGGTATATATTTCGTGCCCGCGCTGATCGACAAGTTCCGCGCCGAGGGCAAGTGCAAAGGCATAGTCGACTACGACAAACTGGAGGAGTATCGCGACTTCGGCGGCATACGTCTGGAGGACGACCTGATCGTCACCGCCGACGGCGCGCGCCGCGTGGGCGGCGACCGTAAAATCCCCATCACCGTCGAGGAGGTGGAGGCAGTGGTCGGCCGCGAGTAGGGTTTCGTCATTCGGCAGCGATGAGAGGCGGAACGGTATTCATGTTTCCCACGAGTGCGGAGGCCGAGGGTTTCCGCACTCTTCGTCCCGAGGCCGCGTGTTGCGTCATAGGGGTCGGCATGGCCGAAGCGGGTGCCCGTGCGGCGCATTGCTTGGCCTCGACGGGTTGTCGTCGAGCGGTGCTGTGCGGTATAGCGGGGGCGTGCGACGATCGTCTGAAGGTCGGCGAGGCGGTCGAGGTTGTCGCCGACGGCGTGGCGGGATTGCCTGCGGCATATGCCGTGACCTACCTCACGGAGCGGACGACGGAACTGCCCGCGGCGCGATCGCTTACGGTGAACCGTACGGGCGATGCCGTACGGGATTATTCGGCTGCGGACGGCTGCGGGACCGATGCGCTGCCGCTCGTCGAACAGATGGAGGGTGCGGCGGCAGCTGCGGCATGCAGGGCTTTCGGTGCGGATTTTGTACATCTGCGGGCGATATCGAATCGCGTGGGCGACCCGCGCTCTGAGTGGCGTGTGACCGAGGCCGTGGAGGCTTTGGGACGCGCTGCGGCGAGATTGGCCGAGGAGTAGGGAACCGACTCTCCGGAGTCGTGCGAGCCGCAGTCTCGCTCCGCTGAGGCCATGTTCGATACCGATACATAATATACGACCGCCTATGAAAACTTCCTCCAAAATCGTCCTCTGGCTGCTGGCTGCGGTGGTGGCGATAACGCTTTTGCTCTACCTGCGCGACAACGTCAACTTTTGGATCTCGCGCATGGTTACCTACATAATAGTCCTTGCCGCCACATTCGCGGCGGGATGGTTGCTGGGGCGGAGCCTCCGCAACAGACGCAAGGGGCGCGACGACCGTCCGCAACGGTAGCGACGCCCTCGCACGATGACCGTTAAACCGTTAATCCAATACTTATGAATCCGAAAAGAGTGTCGATCGCCGCGTTGCTTTACGTCGCGATCATGTCAGTATCGGCGCTTCCCGCTTTCGGGAGACGCAGTTCCGCCATCGTGCCCGCATGTCTCACGTGCGAATACGCCGCCGAGCCTTTGATCGATATACCCGCGCCACGTCTGTCGTGGATCGATCTCAACCCCTCGGGGCATCGCGGCGCGGCGCAGACAGCCTACCGCATTCGGGTGACCGCTTCGTCCGACGGGTTCGACACACCGGTGTGGGACACGGGACGCGTGGAATCGGCCGAATCGGCGTTCATTGCCTACGAAGGCCCCGCTCTCGAATCGCGCACCACTTATCGGTGGCAGGTGATGGTGTGGGACGAAGCGGGCCGCGCATCGGAGTGGAGCGAACCCGCCGTCTGGCATACGGGCATACTCTCGCCCGAGGAGTGGCGCGGAGAGTGGATAGGCGCGCCGTGGCAAGGCGAGGAGTCTTACGACGTAACGGGTATACGCGAGGTGGAGCCTGCTCCGCTGCTGCGCCGTGAGTTCACCGTGACCAAGCCCGTGCGCGAGGCTCGCTTCTACGGCACGGGGCTGGGCTGGTTCGAACTCTATGTCAACGGCGAGCGGGTCGGCGACGACTGTCTGACGCCCAATCAGACCAATTACGACCGACGTCCCGGGCTCGCGACGCGCGGCATAGTGGTGACCGATCCTTTCGAGGAGTACACGGTGATGTACGTAAGCTACGATCTGACGTCCATGCTTCGCCGAGGTGCCAACGCCGTGGGCGCCATATTGGGCAACGGATTCTACGACGTGGTGGAGTATTGGCCCGCGCTGGGTTACGGCACCCCGCGATTCATGGGGCAGATCGAGATCGAATACGAGGACGGCACCCGCGAGACGGTGGCGTCGGACGGTTCGTGGCGCGCCGAACGCAGCGCCATAGTCAGCGATCAGGTATTTCTGGGCGAGCACTACGACGCGCGTCGCGAGCACGACGGCTGGGCCGAAGCGGGTTACGACGATTCGGCATGGCAACATGCGGCCGCAAAGCGCGCGCCGTGCGGCAAACTTATCGCACAGAACGGCCCCGCCGACCGCATCACCCGCCGCTACGATCCCGTGAAGATCGAAAAGACGGAGTCGGGCGCCATCCGCGTCGCATTCCCCGAGGAGGTGTCGGGCTGGGTGGCGCTGAAGAACATAGCGGCGGCCGAGGGGCAGCGCATAGACATAAAGTACATATGCGAATCGCCCGTGGGAACCAATTCCTACACCGCCCGCGGCACGGGCGACGAGTCGTATCATGCCCGTTTCACGTGGTTCGTTTTTTCCGAGGTCGAGATCACGGGGCTCGACGAACTTAAGCCCGGGCAGGTGGAGGCGCATGCCGTCAACTCCGACGTGGCCGTATCGGGCGACTTCGTCACCTCCAACGAATTGATAAATAAAATAAACGCCATCTGGCGACGCAGCCAGCTCGACAACATGCACGGCGCCGTGGCCAGCGACTGTCCCCACCGCGAACGCTCGCCCTACACGGGCGACGGTCAGGTGGCTTGCGTCACGGTGATGCACAACTTCGCCGCGCAGACTTTCTACAACAAATGGTTGCGCGACATTCGCGGCGCGCAGACCTCGGGCGGTTACGTTCCCAATTCGGCACCTTGGCAGCCCGGGTGCGGCGGCGGTGTCGGCTGGGGCGCGGCGATGGAGATCATGCCGTGGGAGTTTTACCGCCATTACGGCGATCGGCGCGCGTTGGAGCAGAATTTCGACGCCATGTGCCGCCATGTGCGCTGGATGACCTCGTGGGTCGACGACGAGACGGGGATCATGCTGTCGCACGACGTGCAGCAGTGGAAAAATCTCGGCGACTGGCTGCCGCCGCGCGAACTGCCCCGCACGGAGCTGGTGCACACTTTCTTCCTATGGCACTGCGCCGACATAGCCGCACGTACGGCCGAGATTTTGAATCGCGAAGAGGAGTCGGCCGAGTTCGCCTCGCTGCGCGACCGCACTGCCGAAGCGTTTCACCGCGCATTTTACGATCCCGCGACGGGATCCTACGGCAAGTACGGCAGCAATGTGCTGGCTTTGCGCATCGGCGTGCCCGAAGAGCATCGCGCCAACGCGGTGAAAGCTCTGCGCGACAACATAGCCGAGTGCGGCGACCATCTCGACACGGGAATCGTCGCCACGCGTTATCTGTTCGAGGTGCTGTGCGACAACGGTATGGCCGATCTGGCCTGCAAGATCATCAATCAGCGCGATTTCCCGAGTTTCGGATGGTGGATCGAGCAGGGTGCGACCGTCACCTGGGAGAATTGGAACGGCGAGGCTTCGCGCAACCACCCCATGTTCGGCGGCGGACTGGGTTGGTTCTACCGCGATTTGGCGGGTCTGCGAGCCGACGAGGCAGGGTTCCGCACCTTCGATGTGCGCCCCGTGACGCCCGACGGACTCGATTGGGTCGACTACACGCACGATACGACCTACGGCCGCATAGGGATTCGCTGGGAATGCCGCAAGGATCGTTTCGAACTGCGTTGCGAGGTGCCCGTGGGGACGACCGCGACGGTGTGGATCCCGTTCTCGGATGTCGCGCCCAAGGTGAAGCAGAGCTCTTGCGTGCGTAGCCGCGGCGTGCGCGACGGATATGCGCTCTACGAGGTCAGCGCGGGAAAATACGTATTCAAATCGCAATTGAAACAATAGTCATGGAATTGAAGCTAAGCATATCGCCCTGCCCGAACGATACTTTCATGTTCGAGGCCATGTTGCACGGCCGTATCGACACCGAAGGGCTGACATTCGCGACGGAATATCGCGACATAGAGGAGCTGAACCGCAGCGCGGCACTCGGTCTGCCCGACGTGAGCAAGATAAGCTGCGCCGTGCTGCCGTCGATAGCGGCCGCATATCGCCTGTCGGACAGCGGCGCGGCTCTGGGTCGAGGCAACGGCCCCTTGCTGGTGCGTCGCGCGGGTGACGAGGCGGCTCCCATTCGTCGCATAGCCGTGCCGGGGTTGCATACCACCGCCAATGCCCTTACGGCAAGGCTCTTTCCCGAAATCGGACAGCGTACGCCGATGTTGTTCTCCGAGATTGCGGCGGCCGTGGAACGCGGCGAGTTCGATGCGGGTGTGTTGATTCACGAAGGACGTTTCGTGTATTCGCGGCGCAATCTGACGCCGGTCGCCGATTTGGGAGTCGAGTGGGAGCGGCGGACGGGACTGCCGCTGCCGTTGGGCGGCATCGTCGTGCGAAGATCGCTGCCCGAGGATACGTTCCGCCGCTTCGAACGCGTTTTGCGCCGCAGCATAGAGTATGCCTTCGGGCACCCGTCGGAGTCGCGCGACTTCATAAAAGAGCATGCGCAGGAGCTCGACGACGATGTGATCGACAAGCATATAGCGTTGTTCGTGAACGAATATTCGCTTTCGCTGGGTCGCGACGGCCGTGCCGCAATCGGAGCCCTGACCGACTTTTCCGCATTCTGACGAATCGGGAAAGAATCGGACGGAGATGCTGAAGGCTGCCCGAGAATATCGGGCAGCCTTCAGTTTGTGATGTTCGCGACGGTTTATTCGTCGTCGGTGTCGGTATATGCTTTCAATAACTTGTCCTGTACGTCGGCGGGCACCTGCTCGTAAGACGAGAATTGCATGGTGTAGGTCGCCGCGCCCGAGGTGAGCGACGAAAGCGATGTCGAATAGCGATAGAGCTCGGCCAAAGGAACGCGGGCGTTGAGGCGGTCGAAACCCTTGTCCGATTCCATGCCCATAATCATGGCGCGGCGGTTTTGCAAATCGCTCATCACGGCGCCCATATACTCGCTGGGGGTGAGCACCTCGACCGAATAGATAGGCTCCATGATCTTCGGTCCCGCATTGCGGAACGCCTCTTTGAATGCGTTGCGTGCGGCCAGTTTGAACGAGATTTCGTTAGAATCCACGGGGTGCATCTTGCCGTCGTATATTATAACGCGGATGTCGCGTGCGTATGATCCCGTGAGCGGACCTTGGTCCATTTTCTCCATTACGCCCTTAAGTATGGCAGGCATGAAACGCGCGTCGATGGCACCGCCTACGATCGAGTTGTAGAACTGCAATTTGCCGCCCCATTCGAGGTCGTACTCCTCCTTACCCTTTATATTGACGGTGATGTCTTTGCCGTTCACCTTGTAGCGCGAAGGCTCGGGCATGCCCTCGGCATACGGCTCTATCACCATGTGGACCTCGCCGAACTGACCTGCGCCGCCCGACTGTTTCTTGTGGCGGTAGTCGGCCTGCGCGACTTTGGTGATAGTCTCGCGATAGGGGATCTTGGGTGCGAAATACTCTATGTCTACTTTGTTCTCCGATGCTATGCGGCTCTTGAGAATGTTGAGATGATGTTCGCCCTGACCTTGGATGATAGTCTGTTTCAGCTCTTTCGAATAGGCTACCTTGATGGTGGGGTCTTCGTATTTGGCATCGTTGAGCAGTTTGCCCAGCTTCTCCTCGTCGCCTTGCTCCTTTGCCTTCACGGCGGCGCGGTAGCGCGGTTCGGGGAATACGATCGGTTCCACGGTGACGGGGGCCGACGGGGCCGCGAGAGTGTCGTTGGTGCGCGTGCCCTTGAGCTTAACCGTACAACCTATGTCGCCTGCCGATAGTTCCGTGACCTTTATGCGGTTCTTGCCCGCCACGGCGAAGAGTTGCGACAGCTTCTCCTTGTTGCCCGTGCGGCTGTTGACCAGCTCCGTGCCTTCGGTTATCTTGCCGCGGATGACGCGGAAATACGAAATTTCGCCGATGTGCTGTTCCAGCTGGCTCTTGAATACGAACGCCGCTGCGGGCATGGTCTCGTCGGCCGGCAGCTCCTCGCCCTCGGTGGTGAGGAAGTTGGGGGCCTTGAGCGGACCGGGAGCGACGTTTATGATGAACTCCATCAGACGCTTGGTGCCGATATCGCGTTTGCCGCTGCAGCAGAATACGGGCATCACGTCGCGTTTGGCCACGCCTAATTTGAGGCCCGCGCGGATGTCGTCCTGAGTAAGGGTGCCTTTCTCGAAGTAGAGCTCCATCAGCGCGTCGTCGTATACGGCTGCGGCCTCGGTAAGTTCCTGATTCAGTTCTTTGGCACGCTCCATCTCCTCGGCGGGGATCTCCAGCTCCTCGCGCGAACCGTTGTCGTCGGTGAAGCGGTACATCTTCATCATCAGCACATCGATGAACGAATCGAATGCCGCACCCTGCCGTACGGGGTACTGCACGATGACGGGTTTCACGGGCGAGGCGGCACGGATGCCCTCCAGCATGGCCTCGTAGTTGGCTTTGTCGCCGTCGAGCTGGTTGATGACGCCTATCAGCGGCTTATTCAGAATGCGGGCGTAACGCGACTGTATCTCGTCGCCGACCTCCCATCCGCTCTGGGCGTTCATCACCATGACGCCCACGTCGCCGACCTTGAAGGCCGAGAAGAGGTTGCCGCAGAAATCGTCCGAACCCGGGCAATCGATGATGTTGAGCTTGCGGCCCATGAACTCGGTGAAGAGGATGGTGGAATATATCGAACGTTTGTATTCGTGTTCGATATCCGTATTGTCCGAGAGTGTGTTGTTCGTCTCGATACTACCCCTGCGGTCGATGACCTTGCCCTCGAAAGCCATCGCTTCGGCAAGGGTAGTTTTCCCCGTGCCGGGCGCGCCGATGAGAACGATGTTCTTGATCTCTTTAGCTGAATAATTTTTCATATTCCGTGAAGTTTTAGGTTTTACTGTTTGCGATTCGATTCATAAAGTTACGAAAAGTTTTTCGATATGCAAGAGTCGAGCCTCAATTTTTGTCTTTAAAATAACGATTAATGAAAAATAAGGTCGCACAAGTGTTCTTTTAATTCGTTTTTTAACAGGTTCGGCGCGCGGTCGGCGCGGTCGGCCGATGCGGATTGTGAGTTGTTGTCGGAGCGGCGTGAAATGCGTGAATGACATGCGTTTGGAGTCATTGATATAAGTAATGCTTATCAGTTTGAAAAATCCATAAGTAAAAAGAATTGTAAACGGGCCGAAATGCCCGAAAAAGCCGAAAAAAGAGTCTGATATATAGTGCGGTTAAAAAAAAATGATTACCTTTGCAACCCGATTGTGTGTGTTTAGGCGCAATCGATTAGTTAACAAATTAAAGGACAAAAGTTTTTACAATGCCAACTATTCAACAGTTAGTAAGAAACGGGCGAGTTAGCCTGGAGGACAAGAGTAAGTCTCCGGCACTCGCGGCGTGTCCCCAGCGTCGAGGCGTATGTACCCGTGTGTACACCACGACCCCGAAGAAGCCCAACTCGGCAATGCGTAAGGTGGCGCGTGTAAGATTGACAAACGGCAAAGAGGTCAACGCCTACATTCCGGGCGAGGGCCACAACCTGCAGGAGCACTCGATCGTGCTGGTTCGCGGCGGTCGTGTTAAGGACCTCCCGGGTGTGCGTTATCACCTCGTGCGCGGTGCGCTCGACTCGGCAGGCGTGGACGGTCGTCGTCAGCGTCGCTCGAAGTACGGTGCGAAACGCCCCAAGGCAGGAAAGAAGTAAAAAACGGAACATCGAATTAAATTGATCGAAACAAAATGAGAAAAGCTAAGCCAAGAAAGCGAATTCTACTTCCAGATCCCAAGTTCAACGACATCGAGGTGACTCGTTTCGTTAACAACCTCATGCTGGATGGAAAGAAGAGTATTGCTTACACCATCTTCTACGACAGTCTGGAGCTGGTGAGCAAGAAGATGAAGGATGCTGATAAATCTCCGTTGGAAATCTGGAAACAGGCTCTTGAGAATATCACACCCCAAGTCGAAGTAAAATCGAAGCGTATAGGCGGTGCGACCTTCCAAGTTCCCATGGAGGTGAGACCGGAGCGCAAGATTTCAATTTCAATGAAAAACCTTGTCCTTTACTCTCGCAAGCGCGCCGGTAAGTCGATGGCTGAAAAACTCTCTGCCGAGATCGTGGATGCCTACAACCAGCAGGGTGCCGCATTCAAGCGCAAGGAGGAGATGCACCGCATGGCGGAGGCGAACAAGGCATTCGCACATTTCAGATTCTAAAAAAGGAAACATTAAATGGCAAGAGATCTTAAATATACTCGTAACATCGGTATCATGGCCCACATCGATGCCGGTAAGACGACCACTTCGGAGCGCATCCTCTTCTACACGGGTAAGACCCACAAGATCGGCGAGGTGCACGAGGGCGGCGCCACGATGGACTGGATGGTGCAGGAGCAGGAGCGAGGCATAACCATCACTTCGGCTGCCACTACCGCATTCTGGCAGTACAAGGACCACCAGTATCAGATCAACCTGATCGACACCCCGGGACACGTCGACTTTACCGTCGAGGTGGAGCGTTCGTTGCGCGTACTGGACGGCGCCGTGGCCACTTTCTGTGCCGTGGGCGGCGTGGAGCCCCAGTCGGAGACCGTATGGCGTCAGGCCGACAAGTACAACGTGCCCCGTATCGGCTACGTGAACAAGATGGACCGCACGGGCGCCGATTTCCTGGCGGTTTGCGCTCAGATCAAGGAACACTTCGGTGCTACGGCTCTGCCCGTGGTTCTGCCTATCGGTGCCGAGGACAAGTTCGAGGGTCTGATAGACCTTATATATAATAACGCCATCTACTATTACGACGACAAGTCGGTGCGCGACAACTTCGAGTTGAAGGAGATCCCCGAGAACATGAAGGCCGAGGCCGCCGAGTGGCGCGCCAAGCTCATCGAGGAGGTAGCCTCTACCGACGACGCGCTGATGGAGAAGTTCTTCGAGGATCCCGATTCGATCACTCCCGACGAGCTTATAGCCGCCATCCGCACCGCCACGATCAACATGTCGCTCGTGCCCATGATGTGCGGTTCGTCGTTCCACAACAAGGGCGTGCAGAAACTGCTCGACTACATCATGGCGTTCCTTCCCTCGCCGCTGGACGTTCCCGCCGTAGAGGGCGTGAACCCCAAGACCGACGAGACCGAGGTACGTCACGCATCGGTGGACGATCCGTTCTGCGGCCTGGCGTTCAAGATCGCTACCGACCCGTTCGTGGGCCGTCTGGCTTTCGTTCGCGTTTACTCGGGCGCTTTGGACGCCGGTTCTTACGTGCTTAACGCACGCAGCGGCAAGCGCGAGCGTATCAGCCGTATATATCAGATGCACGCCAACAAGCAGAATCCCATGGAGCGCGTTGAGGCGGGCGATATCTGCGCAGCCGTAGGTTTCAAGGAGATTCACACCGGCGATACGCTGACTGCCGAGAACGCTCCTCTGGTACTTGAGCAGATGACTTTCCCCGAGCCGGTGATCGGTTTGGCGGTAGAGCCCAAGACTCAGAAGGATCTCGATAAGCTGGGCATCGCTTTGGCCAAATTGGCCGAGGAGGATCCCACTTTCACGGTTCGTACCGACGAGGAGAGCGGCCAGACCATCATCAGCGGTATGGGTGAGCTTCACCTCGATATCATCGTCGACCGTCTGCGTCGCGAGTTCGGCGTGGAGATCAACCAAGGCGCTCCGCAGGTTAACTACAAGGAGGCTCTTACCGCTACGGTTCAGCACCGCGAGGTATTCAAGAAGCAGACAGGTGGTCGCGGTAAGTTCGCCGACATCATCTTCGAGATCGGTCCTGCCGACGACGACAAACCCGGCCTCACGTTCGTCGACGAGGTTAAGGGCGGTAACATTCCCAAGGAGTTCATCCCCGCGGTTCAGAAGGGCTTCGAGTCGGCTATGGCCAACGGCGCTTTGGCGGGTTACACCATCGATTCGATGAAGGTGACTCTGAAGGACGGTTCGTTCCACCCCGTCGATTCGGATCAGCTCTCGTTCGAAATCTGCGCCCGCAACGGTTTCCGTCAGGCAGCTCCCAAGGCCGGTTCGGTCATCATGGAGCCCGTCATGTCGGTAGAGGTCGTTACTCCCGAGGAGAACATGGGCGACATCATCGGCGACCTGAACAAGCGTCGCGGACAGATTCAGGGCATGGAATCGAAGGGCACCGCCCGCGTTGTGAAGGCCAAGGTTCCTCTGTCGGAAATGTTCGGCTATGTAACGGTGCTGCGTACCATTTCGTCGGGTCGCGCAACGTCGTCGATGGAGTTCTCGCACTTCGAGGAGGTCCCCGCAGGCCTGGCCAAGGACATCATCGAGAAGAGCGGCAAACGTAAGGATTTAGAATAATAACGAGTTAAAATATGAACCAGAAAATTAGAATCAAACTCAAGTCTTTCGACCACAACTTGGTGGACAAGTCGGCCGAGAAGATCGTGAAGACGGTGAAGGCTACCGACGCCATGGTGAGCGGTCCGGTGCCCCTGCCTACGAGAAAGCAGATTTTTACGGTGAACCGCTCGACGTTCGTTAACAAGAAGGCTCGCGAGCAGTTCCAGTTCTGCACTTTCAAGCGCATTATCGACATCTACTCGTCGACCCCCAAGACCATCGACGCCCTGATGAAGCTGGAGCTTCCCTCGGGCGTGGAGGTCGAGATCAAGGTCTGATAACCTCTATACCGCAGACTCGGGGCGCATTGATTTGTTGCGTCCCGAATCTCTGCGATAACGACGACGTTGCGGCGGCCGGAACCCGCGCGCGGCGGTAAGCAAACGAAAATTGCTCAAGAAAAATACAAATCACTTTTTAACAAACGTAATTCGACAGAAAAATGTCAGGACTAATTGGAAAGAAAATCGGAATGACTTCCGTTTACAGTGCCGAGGGTAAGAACATACCATGCACTGTCATTGAGGCTGGTCCGTGTGTAGTTACGCAAATCAAGACGGTGGAGAAGGATTCTTACGAGGCCGTTCAGATTGCCTATGACGACAAGAGTGAAAAACACACCAGCAACAGTTTGTTAGGTCACTTCAAGAAAGCAGGCACCACCCCCAAGCGCAAGATGGCTGAGTTCAAGGGAATGCCTGAAGTGAACCTCGGCGACACCCTCACGGTCGACATGTTCTCGGAGGAGGACTGGGTAGACGTGACGGGGATCTCGAAGGGTAAAGGCTTTCAGGGCGTAGTGAAGCGTCACGGTTTCGGCGGCGTGGGCGGTCAGACCCACGGTCAGCACAACCGTCAGCGCAAACCGGGTTCGCTCGGCGCTTCGTCGTATCCCTCGCGTGTGTTCAAAGGCAAGCGTTTGGCCGGACGCATGGGTGGCGATCAGGTTAAGGTGGTGAACCTTAAAGTTTTGAAAATCATTCCCGAGAACAACCTCATTTTGGTGAAGGGTTCGATTCCCGGGGCTAAGGGTGCTTATTTAACAATTGAGAAGTAGTATGGAATTAGCTGTTTTGAACACACAAGGACAAGAGACCGGACGTAAGGTGGTCCTTTCGGATGCGGTCTTCGGCGTGGAGGCTAATGACCACGCTATCTACCTCGACGTAAAGCAGTATCTGGCCGATCAGCGTCAGGGTACGCACAAGTCGAAGCAACGTAACGAGGTTGCAGGCTCGACCCGCAAGCTGAAGCGTCAGAAGGGTACCGGCGGCGCTCGTTGCGGCAGCATCAAATCGCCTCTGTTCCCGGGCGGCGGCCGTATTTTCGGTCCCGTGCCCCGCGATTACAGCTTCAAGCTCAACAAGAAGCTGAAGCGTCTGGCTCGTCGCAGCGCTCTCTCTTACAAGGCTCAGGCCGGCGCCATCACCGTGGTTGAGATGCTTTCGCTGGAGGCTCCCAAGACCAAGCAGGTGATAGCTCTTACCGAAGCTCTGAAAGTTGCGGACAAGAAGGTTCTGCTGGTTCTGCCCGAGGGCAACGCCAACCTTCAGCTCTCGTGCCGTAACATCCCCTCGGTGAAGCCCATTCTGGCTGCCAACATCAACACCTACGAGGTGATGAACGCCAACACTCTGGTAATGGTCGAGGGTGCGGAAAACGTATTGAATGTAATGTTAGCTTAAAAACGCAGTAAAAATGGAAGTAATTATTAAGCCTGTATTGACCGAGAAAATGACGATTCAGGGCGAAAAACTGAACCGCTACGGTTTTATCGTTGACGTAAGAGCTAACAAGCTGCAAATCCGCAACGCCGTGGAGCAGATGTACAACGTCGTGGTGACGGATGTCAACACCATCCGCTGCATGGGCAAGCTGAAGAGCCGTTACACTAAGGCAGGTCTGCTGGAAGGCCGCGCCAATAACTTCAAGAAGGCTATCGTCACCTTGAAGGATGGAGATAAGATAGATTTTTACAGTAATATCTAAGAGAGATGGCAGTAAGAAAGTTTAAGCCGGTAACAGCCGGAACGAGACATAAGATCATAGGCACTTTCGACGAGATCACCTGCTCGGTGCCTGAAAAGTCGTTGCTCAGTCCCAAGAAGAGCTCGGGCGGACGTAACAATACGGGTAAGATGACCGTGCGCTACATCGGCGGCGGCCACAAGCAGATGTATCGTAACGTCGACTTCAAGCGCTCGAAGGACGGTATTGCCGCAACTGTAAAGACTATCGAGTACGATCCCAATCGTACCGCACGCATTGCACTCGTTGTGTATGCCGACGGTGAGAAGAGCTACATCCTCGCTCCCAACGGATTGAAGGTAGGCCAGACCGTGATGAGCGGTGCCGGCGTGGCCCCCGAAGTGGGCAATACCTTGTTCCTGAGCGAAGTGCCTCTGGGAACCGTGGTTCACAACATAGAACTCTACCCGGGTCAGGGCGCCGCGATGGCTCGTTCTGCCGGTTCGTACGCTCAGCTTTTGGCACGCGAAGGTAAATTCGCTATCATCAAGTTGCCTTCAGGCGAGACTCGTATGGTACTCGTAACTTGCCGCGCCACGGTAGGCGTGGTGTCGAACGTCGATCACAACCTCGAAAGCTCGGGTAAAGCAGGTCGCAGCCGTTGGCAGGGCCGCCGTCCCCGCAACCGCGGTGTGGTTATGAACCCCGTCGATCACCCGATGGGTGGTGGCGAAGGCCGCGCTTCGGGAGGTCACCCGCGTTCGCGCAAGGGATTGTTGGCTAAGGGTTATAAGACTCGCAACCCGAAGAAGACGACCTCTAAGTTCATTATTTCAAAGAAGAAAAAATAATTAAAAGAGTATCATAATGAGCCGTTCATTAAAAAAAGGACCATTCATCGACCCCAAGCTGGAGGCGAAAGTCGTAGCTCAGGCCGAGGGTAACAAGAAAACCGTCATCAAGACATGGTCGCGAGCAAGTATGATTTCGCCCGACTTCGTAGGTCAGACGATCGCTGTTCACAACGGAAATAAGTTCATTCCCGTTTACGTAACCGAGAATATGGTGGGTCACAAATTGGGCGAGTTCGCTCCCACCCGCAATTTCCGCGGTCATGCAGGTAACAAGAAAAAATAGGAAAGACAATGGGTGCAAGAAAAGCAATAAGAGCCGAGAAATTAAAGGCTGAAAAGAAGCAGAAGGCCATCGCCATCATGCGCGATTGCCCGACCTCTCCCCGCAAGATGCGCCTGGTGGCCGACATCATCCGCGGTGTGGAGATCAATAAGGCGCTGGGTATCCTTCGCTATTCGAAGAAAGAGGCATCTATCCGTTTGGAGAAGCTCCTCAAGTCGGCCATCGCCAACTGGGAGGCCAAGAACGAGGGCGAGCGTCTGGAGGATGTAACTCTCTGCGTTAAGGAGATCATGGTCGACGGCGGCCGCATGCTCAAGCGCATACAGCCCGCTCCGCAGGGTCGCGCTCACCGCATTCGCAAGCGTTCGAACCACGTGACCATAGTAGTAGACAAAATGGTAACCGCAGAAAACAACTAAGCAAATGGGACAGAAAGTAAATCCAATAGCAAACCGTCTCGGTATCATCAAGGGTTGGGATTCCAACTGGTATGGTGGTAAGGATTTCTCAGAGAAATTGGTAGAAGACGCTAAGATCCGTAAGTACTTGAATGTCCGTTTGGCCAAGGCAAGTATCTCGAAGATCATCATCGAGCGTACGCTCAAGCTGGTTACCGTAACCATCTCGACCGCACGTCCGGGTATCATCATCGGCAAGGGCGGTCAGGAGGTCGACAAATTGAAGGAGGAGCTGAAGAAGCTCACCGGCAAGGAGATTCAGATCAACATCTTCGAGGTTAAGCGCCCCGAGGTGGATGCCGTAATCGTAGCCAACAACATCGCCCGCCAGCTGGAGGGGCGCGTGTCGTACCGCCGCGCCATCAAGACCACCGTCGCTTCGACGATGCGTATGGGTGCCGAGGGTATCAAGATCCAGATTTCGGGTCGCGTTGGCGGCGCCGAAATGGCTCGCAGCGAGACCATAAAGGAGGGACGTATTCCGTTGCACACTTTCCGCGCCGACGTGGACTACTGCTTGGCCGAGGCTCTCACCAAGGTGGGTATTCTGGGTATCAAGACGTGGATCTGCCACGGCACGGTATACGGCAAGCGCGACCTGTTCGAGATTCAGGGCGCCGCTTCGCAGCAGGCCGGCAACGCCCCGCAGCATCGCGGCGGCAAGGGCGCTCCCCGCAAAAGACGTAATAACAACAGTAAGTAGGACCTTTTAAGCGAAAAAACATTATGTTACAGCCAAAAAAGACCAAATTTAGAAGAATGCAAAAGGGTCGTATGAAGGGTCTCGCTCAAAGAGGAAACCAACTTGCATACGGTTCGTTCGGAATCAAAGCACTTGAGTCTACGTGGATCACCGGTCGTCAGATCGAGGCAGCCCGTCAGGCCATTACCCGTTATATGAAGCGTGAGGGTCAGATCTGGATCCGCATCTTCCCCGACAAACCCATCACGAAGAAGCCCGCCGAGGTACGTATGGGTAAGGGTAAGGGTAATCCCGAAGGATTCGTGGCTCCCGTTACCCCGGGACGTATCCTTTTCGAGGCCGAGGGCGTACCCTTGGAGATTGCCCAGGAGGCGCTCCGTCTGGGTGCCCAGAAGCTGCCCATTACGACCAAGTTTATCGTAAGACGCGACTACGTTGAATAATCCTTAAACGAGAAAGACATGAAAAGTGCTGAAATAAAGGATATGTCGGTTCAGGATCTGCAGGAGCGCATCGCCGCCGAGAAGGCTCAGCTCGCCACGCTGAAGGTGCAGCATGCCGTATCGCCGATCGAAAATCCTTCGATAATAAAGAAATCCCGCAGAGATATAGCTCGCATGCTGACGATTCTGCGTCAAAAGAACCCTAAATGTTAATTACCACTATGGAAAGAAATCTTAGAAAAGAGCGTATCGGGTTGGTTGTCAGCAACAAAATGGAGAAAACCATTGTGGTTGCCGTGGCGCGTAAGGTGAAGCACCCCATCTACGGTAAGTTCGTGAACAAGACTACCAAGTTCGTAGCCGAGTGTACCGACGAGACCGTGAAAGAGGGCGATACCGTCCGCATCATGGAGACCCGCCCTCTGAGCAAAACCAAGCGTTGGAGATTAGTACAAATCATTGAAAGAGCTAAGTAGTTATGATACAGCAAGAAAGTAGATTAGTAGTAGCTGACAACAGCGGTGCGAAAGAGGTTCTTTGCATCCGTGTGCTTGGCGGAACGAAGCGTCGCTACGCCTCTATCGGCGATAAGATCGTCGTTGCGGTGAAGAGCGCGAGCCCTTCGGGCGACGTCAAGAAGGGCGCCGTATCGAAAGCGGTGGTGGTAAGAACGACCAAGGAGATTCGACGTGCCAACGGTTCGTACATTCGTTTCGACGACAATGCCGTAGTGCTCCTTAACAATCAGGGCGAGATGCGCGGAACCCGTATCTTCGGTCCCGTGGCCCGCGAGCTGCGCGATCAGTACATGAAGATCATCTCATTGGCACCTGAAGTATTGTAATATAAAAAACAGATTAAAAGATGTCAGTCAAATTACATATTAAGAAGGGGGATGTGGTTTACGTCAACGCGGGCGACAGCAAGGGCCAGCAGGGTAAAGTCCTGAAGGTCGACGCTGCCAAGAAGCGTGCCGTCGTCGAGGGCGTGAACATGTGCAAGAAGGCCACCAAGCCCAATGCCCAGAATCCTCAGGGTGGAATCATCGAGCAGGAGGCTCCGATTCACATCTCGAATTTGCAGGTGCTC
>CAUDHE010000024.1 GCA_958449275.1 uncultured Alistipes sp.
TCCTCTACATCGGTCGCGCGACGAACGGCGAACGTCTGCCCGAGGCCGAGGATGATCCTATTCCTTTGAGTAATATTCTGTGCGACACGGCCGCACGGGCCGCGCTTATGGATGATCTCGCCTCGCTGAAGCAGAAGGCGCTGAAGCGGCAAGAGAAGTAGTTATGTAACTTCGGGCCGCAGTCTGCGGTGGTTCGCAACATGGCGAATGCCGTTGCGGGCCTCCGCGTGGTAGAGGCTGCGGCCCGCGCGACTCTGCGAGTCGCAGTACTATTATATTTATGATGTCCGCCGCACAACCATCCCTCGTCATTTTTATATTCGGGCTGCCGGCTGTGCCCCAAAAAACGTTTGCCGTCATTCCGTATTTTCTGTTTGCGGAACGAAAAATGATCGTAATCTCGCGCGGACTGTCGGCTTTACGACCTGTTCGGTTGAAAAATGGCGGTAAATTTTCGGATTATCCCGATTTTTACTATCTTTATGAATCGAGCGCCGAGGCGTGTTTCGGCGTCGTTAAATTCATGTGGCCTATGAGCGGAATAACGATAGTTGCGGTTCTTATCCTTTCGGGTGTCGTGGTGGGCATCATCAATACTCTCGCGGGCGGAGGTTCGATCATCTCCATGACTCTGTTCATGGTTTTGGGATTGCCCGTAGGCATGGCGAACGGTACCAACCGCATAGCCGTGGTGTTGCAGAATCTCACCTCGTCGGTGGCTTTCCTGCGCAAGCGCATGCTCGACGTGAGGAGCGGCATAAAACTGTCGATCCCCGCCGTGGTGGGCAACATAGCGGGGTCGATGGTGGCCACGCACATAAGCGACACGGTATTCAAGATCTGTATGGCCGTCGTGCTCACCGTCGTACTGGTGTATATGATTTTCGATCAAAGCCACAAGCATCCCCATATTCACGGAGGACATCCGCTGCAATTGAAGTTCTATCACTACGTTTGGTTCCTGCTGTTGGGATTCTACGGCGGATATATTTATATAGGTCTGGGCTATGCGGTGCTGGCGGTCACCATCTGGTCGATGAAGTTGGACATAATTACCGCCAACGTGGTGAAATGTTTCATGATATTCGTCGCCACTCCCTTCTCGCTCGCCATATTCATGCTTAACGGGCAGGTCGATTACGCCTACGGATTGTGGCACGGTTTGGGCAATGTCATAGGAGCCGTGTTCGCTTCTCATTTCGCGATGGCGTGGGGCGTGAAGTTCGTGCGATATTTTACATTGATTATTTTGCTCTTCTGTTTTGCCGATCTGGTGGGTTTATTATCTTTGCAAGATATTTTGCACTCGCTGCTCACCATGTTCTGATGAGACGCGGCGGGTGCGGAACGCAAAAGAGGAACTATGGCAATCAACGGGAAAGACAAGATAGTCGTAACGGGCGCGCGCGTCCACAATCTGAAGAATGCGGATGTCGAGATTCCGCGCGATTCGCTGGTCGTTATCACGGGACTTTCGGGATCGGGCAAGTCGTCGCTCGCTTTCGATACCATATATGCCGAGGGGCAGCGTCGCTACATGGAGACCCTCTCGACATATGCCCGACAGTTCGTTGGCACTATGGAGCGTCCCGACGTTGACAAGATCACTGGACTCAGCCCCGTGGTGGCCATCGAGCAGAAGACCACCAACAAGAATCCCCGTTCGACGGTGGGGACCGTCACCGAGATAAACGATTTCCTGCGTCTGCTCTATGCCCGCGCCTCGCGAGCCTATTCTCCCGTTACGGACGAGGAGATGGTGCACTACACCGACGAGCAGATCCGCGATCTGATCCTTACGGGTTTCTCGGGCCGTCGCGTGGCGTTCATGGCTCCCATAGTCAAGGGGCGCAAAGGACATTACCGCGAGCTGTTCGAATCGTTGGCCAAACGCGGATACATCCATGCGCGTATCGACGGCGAGATACGCGAGATTACGTCGGGCATGAAGCTCGACCGATATAAGATACATAATATCGATCTGGTGGTCGACCGTCTCGTGATTACGGACGACTCGAGCGAACGCGTCATGACTTCGCTTAAGGAGGCCATGCGTCAGGGAAAGGGAACCATGGCGTTGTATGATTACGAGGCCGAAGGGCTGCGTTACTATTCGCGCCATTTGATGTGTCCCTCGACGGGGGTGGCATTCGAGGATCCTGCGCCGCACACTTTTTCGTTCAATTCGCCTCAGGGAGCCTGCCCGCGATGCAGCGGTCTGGGAGTCGAGGCGGTGTTCGACATCCGTAAAATCATTCCCGACGAGAACCGGTCGTTGCGCGACGGTGCCATAGAGCCGATAGGAAAATACAAGAATAACAAGATCTTCGCACTGCTGACGATGCTGGGACGACGTTACGACTTCACGCCGGACGATCCCGTGAGCGCCATATCCGAGGAGGGGATGAATGCCATTCTGTACGGCGATCCCAAGCCTCTGACGGTCGATTTGTCGGAGTTTTCGTCCATTTCGGGACGCCGCATGATCCCTTGGGAGGGCATCGCGGAGTATGTCGACTCTTCGGCCGACGACGAGGAGTCGAAACGCGGACAGAAGTGGCGCGAGCAGTTTCTGATGTATCGTCCGTGCAGCGTGTGCGGCGGTACGCGTCTGAAGAAAGAGGCGTTGCAGTTCCGTATCGGCGGCAAGAACATAGCCGAGGTCTCGGCCATGTCGATAGCCGACTTCTCGGAATGGATGTCGCATGCCGAGGAGTATTTCTCGCCCAAGGAGTGGAAAATAGCGCAGGAGATCGTGAAGGAGATTCGCGAACGTCTCCGTTTCCTGCTGGACGTTGGGCTGGGCTATCTCTCGCCTGCCCGCTCGTCCCGTTCGCTTTCGGGCGGCGAGAGCCAGCGCATACGTCTCGCGACGCAGATCGGTTCGAAGCTGGTGAACGTGCTCTACATTCTCGACGAGCCGAGCATCGGTCTGCATCAGCGCGATAACCGCCGTCTGATCCGCACATTGCAGGAGTTGCGCGATGCGGGCAATTCGGTGATCGTGGTGGAGCACGACGAGGACATGATGCGTTCGGCCGACTACATAGTGGACGTGGGACCCAAGGCAGGGCGGCGGGGCGGCCGCATCGTGGCTGCGGGGACGTTCGACGACATATTGCGGTCGGATTCTATCACGGCCGATTATCTGTGCGGCCGTCGCAAGATAGAGATTCCCGCCGAGTTGCGCGAAGGGACGGGGCAGAGCATCGTGTTGCGCGGCGCCCGCGGCAACAATCTCAAGGGGGTGGATGCGGAGTTTCCTTTGGGCAAGTTCATTTGCGTGACGGGTGTGAGCGGTTCGGGCAAGTCGACTTTGGTGAACGAGACTCTGCGACCCGTATTGAGTCGCGAACTTTACCGTTCGTTCGACAATCCGTTGCCTTACGACTCGGTGGAGGGAATCGAAAATATAGATAAGCTGGTCGTGGTGGATCAGTCGCCCATTGGCCGCACGCCGCGCAGCAATCCCGCTACCTATACGAATGTTTTCTCCGACATACGCAAACTGTTCGAGGCTACTCCCGATGCACAGATTCGGGGATTCAAGGCGGGGCGTTTTTCGTTCAACGTGAAAGGGGGGCGCTGCGAGGAGTGTCGCGGCGCGGGCGTGCAGACCATAGAGATGAATTTCCTTCCCGATGTTTACGTCACTTGCAAATCGTGCGGCGGGCACCGCTATAACCGCGAGACGCTGGAGGTGAAGTATAAAGGCAAGAACATCGACGAAGTGTTGAACATGACCGTGAACATCGCCGTGGAATTTTTCGCCAACATACCCTCAATATATCAGAAATTGAAGGCCGTTCAGGATGTGGGGTTGGGATATCTCACTTTGGGACAGCCCTGCACCACGCTTTCGGGCGGCGAGAGCCAGCGTATCAAGTTGGCCGCCGAATTGTCGAAGCGCGACACGGGGCGTACGCTCTACATTCTCGACGAACCTACCACGGGATTGCATTTCGAGGATATACGTCAGTTGCTGGAGGTGATAAACAAACTTGTCGACCGCGGCAATACGGCTATCGTCA
Source organism: uncultured Alistipes sp. (assembly GCA_958449275.1). Taxonomy (GTDB): domain Bacteria; phylum Bacteroidota; class Bacteroidia; order Bacteroidales; family Rikenellaceae; genus Alistipes. The sequence continues at coordinate 4,032 of CAUDHE010000024.1, forward strand.
TCGAGCATAATCTGGACGTGATAAAGGTGGCCGATCACATAATCGACATCGGTCCCGAGGGCGGTGCGGGCGGCGGCCGCATAGTCGCGGCGGGTACTCCGCACCGTATAGCGATGTGCGAAGAGAGCGCGACGGGCGAATTTTTGCGTCGTATGGGAGTTTAGGCAAGGATTTTGAAAGTCGTTCGAGCATAAATCCTTTGTGCTATGAAACGACTGATGTTTTTAATGGCGTGCACTTTAGCGTGCACATTCTGCGGTCCCTGCGTGAACGAGGCGGCCGCTCAGACGACGAGTCGGGAAGATCTCAGAAAGATGACGCACGAGCAACGCGCGCAGAAGCGCGCCGAGCGTCTTGCCGAATTCGAGAAGTATATCGACTCGGTAGTACTCTCCCACAATTTCGAATTCAATCCCCAGACGGTGCAGCAGATGCCCGCCGGATCGATGAAATTCCTGACCAATCCGGTGTATACCGTCACGTTGTGGCGCGGTTCGCTGGATGTATGTCTGCCGTACTATGTCGGCTATGTGCCTCCCTATCGTTACGTGTTGCTGAACACGGGTATGCCGAGCGTCTCCGATTTCGTGACGCAGCAGACCGAGGAGGGATGGGTAGTGTCGTTCAAAACCTACCTCTACGCCTCGATCGAGTATACTTTCTCGTTCGATATAAGCTCCCGCAACGGCAGCGCGACGCTTACCATATCCAACTCGTGGTATAATCCGGTGCAGTACACGGGTACCATTACGAGGATATATTAATTAGCATTGTATAAACTTGATTGAAAAGAGGGTGTCTGACAGGTCGCAGACCCCCTCTTTATTTTTGACAGTTGCGACTCGTCAGAGTCGTACGGGCCGCAGCGTCGCCCCGCGGAGGCCCGCAGTCGTTCGCTTATGCTCACGTCGGCGGTCTTTGCAGGCTGCGCCCCGAAATATTTTTACGGTTTGTATACCAGTGCCACGGCATGCACCGACACCCCCTCTTCGCGTCCTTCGAATCCAAGACGTTCGGTAGTGGTGGCCTTCACTGACACCCGATCGACACCGAGTCCCATCGTTTCGGCCAGCACACGGCGCATCTCGTCGATATGCGGGCGCAGTTTTGGTCGCTGCATGGCTATGGTGCAGTCTACGTTCGATATGGCGTATCCGTGTTCTCCGACCACGGCTGCCACTCGCCGCAGCAGAATTTTCGAGTCTATTCCCTTGAATTCGTCCGACGTATCGGGAAACAGTTTGCCGATATCGCCCAGAGCCAGCGCTCCGAGAAGCGCATCGCAAACGGCATGAATCGCCACATCGCCGTCGGAGTGGGCTACGCACCCTTTTTCGTGAGCGATCTCCACGCCGCCTATTACCAGTCTCAGCCCTTCGGCCAATACGTGCACGTCGTATCCGTGTCCTATTCTGAAATCCATGTCAATTATTGTTTAGTCGTTTGAAAAATCCGAGTATGCAGCGCCTCGCGAACGGCGGCAGTGCGAGCCATGCGGCCGACATTGTCCGCCAGCGGAGGCCCGCGCAGTCGATTACGCGGCCGTCGGGTCTTGTGATCCGTACCGCTTTCGCTGTTATGTCGTCGCGTCGAACATGTTCCTCCGTGCGGTAATTGCCGTCGCCGGCAAATATTATCTCGTCGTCCGCGACGGCTTTTATGCGGTGCATGACGTACGCGCCTTTGTGGCGGAAGAGAAACACCGCCCCTTTTTCGATTTCGTCGGGGCTGTGGCGGCGTATGGTCACGCGGTCGAGACCGTCGCGCAACATAGGACGCATGCTGTCGCCCTTTACGCGCAGCGTGACACTGCGTCCCTGAGCCAATAACCGTTCCGCTTCGGCGAAGAATATGTCGTTTCTCAACAGTTTTTTCATGCGCCGAAGATCGTGTGGTGAGCCAATTGCGCCGCCTCCGCATCGGGCCGGCACTCCAGATGATATATCGGTACGGCGGCTATTGCGGCCGACAGCGTGTCGACCATGAATCCCTCCAGCCTTTTGTCGTAAGCGAATGCGGGCGGCAACGACGGCAGCAATGCTCCGACGGCATGCGCTCCGCGTAACTGCCGCATGACGTTGTGCGGAGCCTGACTCAGACGTACTATGGCGCGCAGGGGATAATGTTCGTTTTTGTAGCACGGAGTCTTGCCGCTCCACGGCGATCCGAACGCCTCGTGCCTGCCGTCGACGACGGCAATGAAGGGGCTGTCGTCGTTGAGCAGGACGGCGCCTTCCATGTTTTCGCGCCACAGACGCGTGTGGGTACTTTTTCCCGTTCCCGACTCGCCGAGAAACATTACCGCCTCGCCGTCGACGACTATCGTCGAAGCGTGTACGGCCGAGGCAAGATGCGGTGCGACCGCTATGTTCACCATGAACCATATGCCGAACCTTACGAATGAGGCGTCGATTCTCTTTGTCGTTCCCATGTTGCATTTCACGCGATCGGAGGCTATGTCGTAGACGAATATCGTAGGGGTGAGGCGACCGTCGCCGATGATGAATACGTAGGCGTTGTCGTCTCGGCCGAAACGGCATGTAGCCTGCCCGCCGTCGAGATCGAATCGCGTCAGTTCTTCGAATTTCAGGGTGCGGTGATCCGTCGCGATTCCCGTCTCTATCTCAGCCGCGGTCTCGGCATCGGGATCATATTCGGCGGCGAACGGGCCGAAACTGCGCAGACCGATCTTTTCGAGATCGGAGTGCGGGCCGCTGAACCGTATGCGGCGTTGTGCCATGATGTAGTCGTGCGGCATGTTATCTTCCTATTTCTATTATGCGGTCGCAGCGGCCGAGCGAAGTCTCTCGGTGTGCCGTGACCACTATGGTCAACTCCTCGCGGTATTCCGCCAGATGCGCTATCGCATCGTTTACGCTACGTTCGGTATCGCGGTCGAGAGCCGAGGCGGCCTCGTCGAAAAAGAGGATGTCGGGCCGACGATACAGCGCGCGGGCTATGCCGATGCGCTGCCGTTCGCCTCCCGACATGCGACATCCCGATTCTCCTGTCGGCGTGTCGATTCCTTGCGGCAGCCCGCGGACGAACTCCGCGAGGGCTGCTGTTTCCAAAACCTCGATCACGCGGTCGCGGTCGATCTCGTCGGGATTTTCGCCCAATGCCACGTTTTCTGCCAGCGTCGCGTCGGCTATGAATACGTTCTGAGGCACATATCCCACCGAGTTCTGCCAGGCGCGGCGGTTCGATCGGTCGAGTTTCACGCCGTCGATGAGTATTTCGCCGCGTTGCGGGGAGTATAATCCCAGCATAAGGTTCATGAGTGTCGATTTTCCCGCTCCCGACCGACCCTTTATGCCGATGCGTTCGCCGCGGCGGACGCATAACGAAAAATTCTCTATCACATTCTCCCCGTTCCCGTCGCCGTAACCGAACGTTATGTTGCGCAGCACCAAATCGCGTCGCATGCGGAGCCTCGCCGTATTGCGTTCGATGTCGTGCGTTTCCGTTATGTCGGCGAGGAGTTCTACCGTGCAGCGGTTGTAACGTAAGGCGGTCAGCGCGGAGAGTATGTTGCGTACCGAAGGCATTAGCCTCACGGCTGCTACGGCGAATAGTCCGAACAGAACGCGGACCTCTCCTTCTGGCAGATATATTCCCGCCATTATCAGTGCCGCCATGCCGACGGCGACGAGCGTTTCGGTTATGGTCTGCGGCATCGCCGACACGGCGGCGTCGCGCTTGCGCATGTCGACGAGCCGTTCGGCATCGGCGTCGAAATCGGCGATCAGACGCGGGAAGGCGTTGTTGATCTCCACGTCGGCATAGCCTCTGAAGCTCTCCGATACGTTGAGGAATTTCTTCTTCGACACTTCGTTCTCCCTCTTGCCGTAATCGCTCATGCGTCGTCCGACGAGTAGATAATAAAAAGTCGCTGCGGGAAGGAATACGGCCGCGAGCAGAAGCGCGGCGACGGGAGCGTAGGCGAATGCGGCTCCCATGACAAGCAGTAAAAGGAGCGTCTCGCCTGCGATGGTTGCGAGGGGTTGCAGCACTCCCGTCGCGAATCTCAGGCATACGAAGTTCACGTTGCGCGACAGTTCCGCCGAGTTGTTGCGGCTGACGAAATCGAGTCCGCGACCGTAATAATCGATGTAGAGTCGTCGTGACAGATCGCGGTACAGATCGTAAATGCAGTCGCATTGGCGGCGGTAGAGCCGAATGTTTGCCGCTCCTTTCAGTGCGATGGCCGTGACCGCTGCCGCCGACACGGTCAGCGCGAACGCTCTGTCGTCGTCGAATCCTAAGGCCCGATATATGCCGTGAAGTGTCGGATGCGAATGAAAAGCCTCGCCATCGAGTATCAGCATCAGCAGGGGAATGAGCATCGCGATACCGAAAAAGTTCAGCACGGCGCGTGCGAGCAGGGCGACGATCATCGTTGCGCCACGCCGTTTGAAACGGAACGGAATTATGTTTGCGATCCTTCGATACATTGAGACAAAGACAGCTAAATATCGGATAAATTACGATCGACCTCTATTATGTCGCCCGACGACAGATACCATACGTATCCCTCTACATGTCCGTATCCCATCGCTGCGATGAGCCGCATGTATTCACCTATCTGTCTCAGGTGCGCCTTGGGCTTTTCCGCGCCGAACTTGTAGTCGACCACCACCACGCGGTCGCCCTTTATCATCACGCGGTCGGGACGGCGGGTTCCGACGGTGTCGCGGCTTATTATGTCGTTTTCGTTGCGTATTTCGTCCCAGAAATCCGTCGCGAACCATTCGGCGACTTCGGGCCTGCCGAGTTCGCGGCGGATGACGGCTGCCAACTCCTCGGCCTGAGCATCGCTCAGGCGTCCTGCCATGCGGGCTTCCTCTATGCGACGTTCGGCGTCGGCGGCATCGACGGCCTCGTTAAGTATGCCGTGCATGAGTATTCCCGTGTTGCGCGGGGCGAGTTCGGCCGAATCACCCTCCTCGAAATAGCGTTGCGAGGGCAGACGCAATGTCATGCGGGCATCCGAAGTGGGGTATTCGTCCAGCAGAACGCTCCTCACGCCGTCGTCCTTTTTGGCTTCGGGTTCGGGCGGTTCGGGTACGCCGTACTCCACGCACTCGGGTGTCGACGGGTCGGCGTCCTGCCGTACGGCTTCCCAGAGCAACCGCCCCGTGTTGTATCGTTCGGCGCGCGGGACAAATACGTAAAGGGCCTCTTTGGCGCGCGTGAGAGCCACGTACAGCATGTTGACGTTGTCGACGTGCGAGTATACTTTTTCGCGATAGTATTCGTCGGAGAATATCGAGTCGCTCATCGTGCTCTTGTATTCCACGGGGAATCGTCCGACGCTCGCCAGCGGGTCGCCCTTTTCGTCGGGTGCGGCCCATACTATGTTGTCGTTGACGGCAGGATCGAGCGACCAGTTGCAGTAGGGGATTATTACCACCTTGCGCTCCAGTCCTTTCGATTTGTGGATGGTGGTGAGCTCTATCGTCGAGTCGCTTTTCTCCACGCTCAACGCCTTGCCCGATCCTTTCTCGTCCCATGCGGCGAGAAATAGTTGTATGTCGGCCACCTTCGAGGCGCAAAAGGCGGCGATCTGTTCGTGCAGCGCTTGCAGGTAAGCTGTCTCGTCGCGGCGTTTGTCGAGCCCGTACTCGACGACTATCTTTTCGAATGCTTGCTCGGGCGTTAGCCTGCTTATGGCGGCGAGCGTAGCGCTGTCGCTTTCGTTCAGGGGTGCGTCGTAGTCGCGGCCGAGATAGTCGTTTACCAGTGCGCGGCTTATGGAGTCGTTCGGGTCCTGCGACAGCCGCATGACGGCCGTCACGAAGTTGCTCACGGGGGCATTGCCCACTATGAGGGCATCCTGCGTCATTATGTTGAACGAGTTGTTGCGTCGTTTGTATTCGAGCAGTATGCGCGCCGTGCGTAGTCCGTCGCTCGCCTTGCGGTAGAGGATCATTATGTCGTTGTAGGTGTAGCCTCGCGCTATGACCGACTCTATGCACTCGACGATGGGCGGGGTCTCTTCGAACGTCTCGATTCTTACATATCCTTCGTTGCGGCTCTTTCGCCGCGGGGTTTGGGCGTGTCCTTCGTATGCCGAGCGCAGCGTGCCGCGCAGATCGTCGTAGCCGCTGCGGCTAAGAGCGCCTTTCTCCGCGGCCTTGAGCAAGACGGCGTCGAGATCGGCGTTGTCGCGTTCCACCACGCGTTCTATGGCCGTGTTGTTGAACTCCACTATGCGGGGCAGACTGCGGTAGTTGTCGGAGAGTATCTGCAATTCGGTGTCGGCTTCGCCCAGCGCCTTGCGCACTCCTTGTTGCAGGATGCGCCAGTCGCCGCCGCGCCAGCGGTAGATCGATTGCTTCACGTCGCCCACGATGAGCACCGAGGGATCTTCCGATTGCGACATGGCGTTTTGCAGCAGGGGAACGAAATTTTGCCATTCGCGTATGGAGGTGTCCTGAAATTCGTCGATCATGAAGCGCTCGAAGCGGTTGCCCGTCTTTTCGTATATGAACGGCGCGTCGTTGCCCGCCACGAAACGCGAAAGGATATATTTTGTCTCGGAGAGGAGCATGATGCCTTCCTCCTCGCACAGGTCGCGTACTTTTCGGTATATGTCCTGCAGAAGGGCGTAACTGCGATAGGTGGATTTCACCAGCGGCAGGGTCGACCACAGACGTCTGTTTCGGTCGAACGTGTCGCATATCTCGGCCAGCAGGGGCTGCAACGTCGGGGCCGAGGCCTGCGCGACGGAGCCTTTGGCGGCCCATCCATCGGGCGAGGCGGCCCGTGCGCGCACGGTGGCCGTGGGCTCTTTCGTCTCGCCTGCGGCCACGGCCGAAAAATATCGGGCGAAACTGCGCGATTTGCCTGCGAAATCGGTGGGGCATACACCCGCATCGTCCATTATTTTCAATGCCTTTTCGGCGACGGTCTTTATGTCAGCCCGAGCCTGAGCCGCGCGCTTTTCGGCTTCGCGTATCGCTTTCTGCAACTCCTCTTTAGGGGTGGAGTTCATTACGGTCTGCTTGCTCTGTTCGTTGAACAGTTCGCGGCCAAGCGCGAGCAGGTCGCTGCGGATGTCCCACCGGCTGTTGTCGTCTATCTTCTCCTGAGCGAACTCCATGATCCATTGCCGCAGCGTGTCGTCGCCCGTGATGTCGTCGATCAGCGAATCGGCACTGCGTGTCAGTACCGTCGATGTCTCTATCTCGATATTGTAATTGAGGTCGATTCCCAGTTCGCGGATGAAAGCGCGCAGTATGCGCTGGAAGAATTTGTCGATGGTGAGTATGGTGAAACGCGAATAGTCGTGCAGTATCTTGGTCTGTATGTTTCGGGCGCGCTTTATTATCTCCGATTCGTCGAATCCGAGATCGCGTTTCAGATCGGCCATGTAGCTGCTCTCGGCGGGGCGGACGATCAGATCGTTTATCTCTTTCAATATGCGGCTCTTCATCTCTTCGGTAGCCTTGTTGGTGAAGGTCACGGCGAGTATGGCGCGATAGAGGCCGGGCTTTTCGCGGTAGTGTTTTATCGTGTCGTGCACGAACTTGTATGCCAGTCGGTAGGTCTTGCCCGATCCGGCGCTCGCGCTCAGAATTTGTGCTCTCATGGCATTACCGTTTGCAGATGAGTTTGAAATCGCAGTATTTGCATATCTTGTCGGCCTCCGTTTCGTCGCATTGTGCGAACGGGGTTTCGTGATCGAACAGTTCGTCGAGCTTGTCGCGCAGCAACTTTTCGAACACCTCGGCGTAGGCGTCGTAGTCTACCGCGACGGAGTCGGCCGATTTGTCTGTCAGGTGCGGATCGTAGTCGTCGTTGCGAATGTAGCGCACGAAGTAGAGGGCCGGCTCCACGTTGCGTCCGAACGTGCGGCGCAGCACCATCGAGTATATCATGGTTTGCAGCAGATTGCCGAATCGGCTGCGGTTCTCGCCCTCGAAAAGCGACTCCGCGCCGTTGAACTCCAGATGCAGCCCGCCCGTCTTGTAGTCCACCACGCGTATGCGGCCGTTGTCGAGCGAGTCTATTCGGTCGGCTATGCCTCCGATGATGACGCGGCGTCCGTCGCCGAGTTCGAAGGACTGCGATATGCGGTGCTCGACCTCCGTTACCGCGAATCGTCCGTGTGCCATGTCGTAGGGGATGATTCCGCGGCGGATGTATTTCACCACAATGCTGTTCACCAGCGCGAGGTTGCCCGCGTATTCGGCGGGATCGGCCTCGGCGTTGTTGAGGTATTCGTCGTTTATGGCCTGCACGACCGCTTTTTCCACTGCATCGCCTTGCAGCATGCGGGCCAGTTCGGGTGCGGGATCCTCTATGCCCCGTATCGGTCCGTAGAGGTGCTGCATGGCGGCGTGGAGGATGGTGCCGAACATGGGGTTGTCGACCTCCTCGGCTATCTCGTCCGACACCTTGAGTCGCGCTATGGCGGCGAAGTAGAACTTGAGCGGGCAGGCTATGTAGCGTGCGAAGGCCGTGGGCGAAAGCATCTGCGGCTCGTCGCCGTCGAGGAATCTGCGGAGCTTTTCGAGCGTGCGTCCCTTCTTCTCGACCGTGATCGCCCGCGATTCGCCGACGGCAACGTCGACTCCCACGTTTATTCGTCCTATGTCGTACGGCGATTCGTATCGGAGTTGGTATATGTATCGGCTCTGTTCACCCGTGCTCTTTTCGTCGGCGTGCGAGCAATAGAGCATGTCGACGTTCTCGGCGCGCTGTATGAGGCGGTAGAAGTAGTAGGCGTAGACTCCCTCGTGGTGCTCTGGCGTGGGCATGCCGTAGGCGGCCCTCAGGTTGTAGGGGATGAACGACGCGGCACCGTTGAGGTTGCCCGGGAAGTTGTCGTCGTTCATCGAGAGTATCACGACGTTGCGGAAATCGAGGTTGCGGGTCTCCAGAATACCCATCACCTGCAATCCTTTCAGCGGTTCGCCGTTGAAAGGTATACGCACCGTTTGCAGATGGCGTTTCAACAGTGATGTATAGATGGAGACGCTTATTTCTATGTCGCAAAGCCTGAGTGAGTTGTTAAGTTGCCTTATGTTGTCGGCTATGATCGACAGACAGGCCGATTTCAGCGATCTCTCCTCGTCGTCCGATGCCGATCGTATCACTTTGTCTATCACGTCGAGCAGATATTCCGATAACGCTTCGTAACCCTCGGCGGGAGTGAATATCGCGCTCAGCAGATCGTTGTCGGCGAATGTCTTTTCGGGCACGCGTATGCTGCGGCTTTCGACTATCCGACGTTGCCGTTCGCGCGATCGGGCGTCCGTTATCTCGGTGATGTACGGGTGCAGCAGTATTCCGCCCACGTCGGCGTGATAGAATGTCTGTTCGCCTGCCGACTTGCGACGGTTCTTTTGGAGTTCGATCAGGCGCTCCACGAACGAGTAGGCCGTGGTCTGTCTCAGCGGATAGCCCATCGTGACGTTTATGTTGTCGGCTATCTCACTCGGGAGCGAGTGTAGCAGCGGGAGCAGCAGCGATTCGTCGGTGAGCACGATGGCCGTCTGTTTGTCGAATTGCAGCGACGGCGATATTCGGCGCAGTATCGACGGCACGTATTTGCATTGTACCACGTTCGATACGGTTGACACGGCGTTGATGTTTTTCGCGATTCCGATGAAATTGTCGTGCGACACGTCGTCCGCAGGCGGGAACTGCCGCAGATTCTCGCGCATGAAGCGTCCTGCCTCCTGTTCGGCGTTGTCGGTGTAGTAGGAATCGTAGTCCCAGAAGAAGTCGCACCGAGCATTGGCATCGAGGTGTTTCAAAACGCGTTTCTCGCATTCCGACAAGGCGTTGAATCCGACGAAGACGTAGTGGCGCGTCGTGTCGGGACCGCCCGTGCCGTTTTCGACGTTCTCCACGGCCGAGCGGTAGATCATTCCCGTGTATGCGAATCGGAGTTCGGTCAGACGTTCGCGCAGACGGTGGTAGACCTCGCCCAGCGTCAGCCATACCTTCAGGAACTTGAGTTTCTCGTCAGAAAGCGACGCTTCGTCTTCGAAATGGCTCCAGAACGAGTTTATCACACGTCTCATCTCGGGTGTGAGATACGACAGATCGGCCTCCAGCTCCTTCAGATCGCAGATGTTGCGGAACAGCATGTCGGCGTCGATCATGTATTTGTCTATCAGATCGAAATCGCCGAGGAGCATTTCTCCCCAAAAATAGAACTTGTCGAACGTCTCGTCGTGATACGAGGCATATATCTTGTACAACTCGGTGATGATACGCACTTTGTCGCCCGTCGCGAACGACGAGGCTTCGCACATGATGTCGTCCATCGAGACGTATTTCGGTTGCCACAACGGAATGTCGGCGAGCTGCGACAGCGCGTCGGAGAAAAACAAGCGGGCGCGTCGCGACGGAAACACCATCGTGAGCGACGATATGTCGCGGCCGTATCGTTCGTACAGTTTTTGGGCCGTTTCGGACAAAAACGATTGTTGCATCTGAATCATGTTTTATGCTTATCCGAAACAATATCCGATTTCGTTCGGCTGCCTGCGGTTGTCCGTCGCATGGTGTGGCGGCGAACTGCCGACATCGCACGCACTGCGAAAATATTATGGCGTATTTTTGCGGATAAACATTGGTATTTTGCCACGAAGTTAACGAAATAACGGCATTCGATCAAATCGGCGGCGCGAAATCGGCACGTGTCAGTCGAACGATTGCATTCCCGATTGTGCGATGCGGATTATGCGGCGGTATTCGTCGGGGGTGAGTTCCATGAAGAAGTAGTGTACGGGGTCGACTCTCAATCCGTTGTAACGCACTTCGTAGTGGAGGTGAGGGGCGAGCGAGAGTCCCGAGTTGCCCGACAAGGCAATCACGTCGCCGCGCTGTACCTTTTGTCCGGGACGCACCAACACGCTCATCAGGTGACCGTACGATGTGCGGTATCCGTTCATGTGGTCTATGACGACCGTTTTGCCCAATGTGGAGTTTTTGTCCGATATCTCCTTCACCACGCCGTCGGCCGTGGCGAATATGCTCGATCCTTCGGCTACGGTGTAGTCCACTCCCTGATGCGATTTGAGCGTACGGTAGAACGGGTTGAGTATGGTGCCGTATCCTGCCGTGAGCAGCGTGAGCTGTTTGTTCAGTACGGGTTGTATGGAGGGTATGGCGTTGCTTTTCTCGCCAAGACTGTCGCCCAGGAGTTTCAGTTTCAGATACGAATCCTCCAGCGCTGCCATCTTTTCGGCCATTTCGTCGGTTCGTCGGGCGAGGTCGCGACGCAGTTCGCGGCGCGATTCCGATATCTTCTTTTCGTGCAGAGCCACCCGTTCCTCGCTCTGTTCGGTGTCGAGGAGATCGTACGGGTCCGATTCGAACAGTATGCGAAACACGCTCTTGTCGCGGTCGGTTATGTTGTCGAGCACCATCTCCAACGAGTCGTATCTCGCGGCCAAAACGTCGTATTCGGCGCGCAGCTTGTCGGTCGAATGGCGCATGCGGTGCTCGTAGGGCGTATCGAAGAAGAACGAGAACAGAATGTAGTAGAGTATGGCCGCGCCGCCCCAAGCGAACAGCCTGACGAAAAACCTGACGGCTTTCTGCTTGCGTGTGCGACGTTTTTCGGTATCGTGTGCGTTGTCCATTCCCTTGCGTTTTTTAATCTGCTTCGTAGTTTTCGTCCTGAATCTGTCCCATGAGGCTCTTGTAGGCATCGGCCGACATGTTCTTGTCGAAATAGTTGATGGGGTTCACGTGCGACCGCATGTATATCACCTCGTAATGAAGGTGCGGCGAGGTGGATACGCCCGTGTTGCCGAGTTCGCCTATGAGCTGTCCGCGCTTTACCGAGTCGCCTTTTTGAACGAGTATCTTGTCCAAATGCGCGTAGCGGGTCTGGTATCCGAAACCGTGATTCAGCAATATCTGCGTGCCGTAGCCCGTGCGTGCGCGGCTGAGAACGGTCTCCTGCACCACGCCGTCGCCCGTGGCGTACACGGGATCGCCCACACGGCCCGGCATGTCCACGCCGCTGTGGAATTTCCATACGTGGTATTTGGGGTGCATTCTGTATCCGAACGCTCCGATTTTGTTGCGCAGCTTGGTGCGGTCGATAGGCCAGATGGCGGGTATGGCGGTGGAGAACTTCTCCTTGTCTTTCGACAGAGCCTGCAACTCGTCGAGCGAGACCGATTCGAGATAAAGGCTGCGGGCGAACTGGTCGAGCTCGTGCCATGCCGTGAGCATCGCGGGCGAATAGTCGTCGCCTGCGATGTGCTCGTATTTTTTATCGTCGTAGGGCGAGTATATGCCCTCGACGGCGAGCGTGTCGGTCGAGAACAGCGGACGGTAGACGTAGTTGTCGCGATGACGTATTTGGGCGAGTTTGCGTTGCGACGTGCGGATTCGGTTCTGCAATACCTCGTATCGGAGTTTCAGTTCGCGGTTTTTGTCGGCCAAACGGTAGAGCTTTGGGGTGTAGAACAGCGACGAGAATAGTATGTTGACTATCGATACGATGATGAACCCTATGAGCAGGTTGCGTATGAGTCGATACGATTGCAGACGGTGGATGAGGCTTCGCGCCTCTCCCTTCTCTTTGATGTTGCCCGAAAATCGTCTCATACGTTATTAAAATATCTTAATATGGTGCAAATTTAGCGTAAAATGTGTAATTTTGCAATCCGCTAACGATCATATAACGTAAGTAAGAGCAAAAACGATATATCATGGAATCAAACAAAATCAGACAGGCGTTTCTCGATTTTTTTCAAAGCAAAGGCCATACGATAGTTCCGTCGGCCCCGATGGTGGTGAAGAACGACCCCACGTTGATGTTCACCAACGCGGGTATGAACCAGTTTAAAGATATCTTTTTGGGCAATGCCCCCCGCCGCTATCCGCGTGCGGCCGACACGCAGAAGTGTCTGCGTGTGTCGGGCAAGCATAACGACCTGGAGGAGGTGGGGCACGACACATATCACCACACCATGTTCGAGATGCTGGGCAACTGGTCTTTCGGCGATTACTTCAAGAAAGAGGCCATCGCATGGGCTTGGGAGCTGCTGACCGAGGTGTACGGTCTCGACAAGAGCCGCATGTACGCCACCGTATTCGAGGGTAGCGACGGCGACGGAGTGCCTTTCGACGAGGAGGCCTACGGTTACTGGCGCGAGTATCTGCCCGAGGACCACATAATCCGCGGCAACAAGCACGACAATTTCTGGGAGATGGGCGAGACGGGTCCCTGCGGCCCTTGCAGCGAGATCCACTACGATCTGCGCGATGAGGCGGAGATTGCCATGGTGGCTGGCCGCGACATGGTCAACACGGGCCACCATCTGGTAATAGAGATATGGAACCTCGTGTTCATGCAGTTCAACCGCAAGGCGAGCGGCGAGCTGGAGCCTCTGCCCGCCAAGCATGTGGATACGGGCATGGGCTTCGAGCGTCTCTGCATGATTCTGCAAGGCAAGAAATCGAATTACGATACCGACGTGTTCCAGCCCACCATCGGGCGCATAGCGGCCATGGCCGGCAAGCGTTATGGCGATGATGCCAAGTGCGACATAGCCATGCGCGTCATGGCCGACCATCTTCGTGCCATAGCTTTCTCCATAGCCGACGGACAACTTCCCGCCAACGCCAAGGCGGGCTACGTCATACGACGCATCCTCCGACGTGCGGTGCGTTACGGCTATACTTATTTGGGTTTTACCGAGCCTACGCTGTGCAAGCTCGTTCCCGGGCTGGCCGAGCAGATGGGCGACCGGTTCCCCGAGCTGAAGAGTCAGCAAACGCTTATCGAGCGTGTCATCGAGGAGGAGGAGGCTTCGTTCCTGCGTACTCTGTCTACCGGCATCAACCTGCTCGACGGCGTGATCCGCAAGGCCGGCGACAAGGGTTGCATATCGGGCAAGGATGCTTTCGAACTTTACGATACGTTCGGGTTCCCCATCGACCTTACGGAGCTTATCGCCCGCGAACAGGGTGTGGATGTCGATCTGGCGGGTTTCGAGAAGGAACTTCAGGCCCAGAAGGAGCGTTCGCGCAACGCCGCGGCGCAGGATATCGACGACTGGCAGGAGCTGCTGCCCGTAGAAAACAGCGAATTCATAGGTTACGACACGCTTACCTCGCCCGTCCGCATAGCGCGTTACCGCCGTGTGACGACCAAAGGTAAGACGACATATCAAATGGTGTTCGACCGTACGCCGTTCTACGGCAATTCGGGCGGACAGATAGGCGACACGGGTTACATCGAGAGCGCCAACGAGCGCATAGCCGTAATAGCCACCGAGAAGGAGAACGGGCTCATAGTGCATGTCGCCGCTGCGCTGCCCGAGAATCCGTCGGCGGCGTTTACCGCCGTGGTCGACGCCGAGAAGCGTCAGGCAGCGGCCAATAACCATACGGCCACCCACCTCCTGGATCAGGCTTTGCGCAAGGTCTTGGGTACGCACGTCGAGCAGAAGGGTTCGATGGTGTCGCCGTCGGGACTCCGTTTCGACTTTTCGCATTTCCAGAAGGTGACGCCCGAGCAGTTGCGCGAGGTGGAGCGGCTGGTTAACAAGGCCATTCGTGCCAACCTGCCACTGGAGGAGCGTCGCGACGCCACTATGGAGGAGGCCGTGGCGGCCGGAGCCATAATGCTTTTCGGCGAGAAATACGGCGATCGCGTGCGCATCGTCAAGTTCGGCGAGTCGGTCGAGTTGTGCGGCGGTACCCACACTTCGGCAACAGGTACGCTCGGATTATTCAAAATCGTGAGCGAGAGCGCCATTTCGGCCGGTGTGCGACGCATAGAGGCCGTGACGGGCGAGCGCGCCGAGGAGATGGTTTACATGGCCGAGGATCAGATCATAGGTATCGGCCGTTTGATAAACAATCCGAAGGTGGAGCAGGCCGTGCGCAAGCTGTTGGAGAGCAACGAATCGTTGCAGCGCGAGGTCGAGGAGCTGCATAAGGAGCAGGTGGCTGCGCTGGCCGACAAGATACTTTCGGAGCGTAAGGATGACGACGATGTGTTCGTCATTGCGCGCCAGGTGCCCTACACGTCGAACATGATGAAGAATCTGGCCTATACTTTGCGTGACAAAGCTTCGAATATCGTGATGGCGATAGGTTGCGTGACCGACGGCAAACCGATGCTCGCCGTCATGCTCGGCGACGATATAGTCGCCCGCGGCGCGGATGCGGGGGCTGTGGTTCGCGAAGCGGCCAAGGCCATCGACGGCGGCGGCGGCGGACAGAAGTTCTTCGCCACGGCGGGCGGCAAGAATCCCGACGGTCTGCAAAAGGCGATAGACTCCGCGGTAGAAATTATTATGTCGAAATTGAAATAGTAAAACATACGATTTTATGGACAAGAAAGTATTATTGATGATTCTCGACGGCTGGGGAATCGGCGACCACACCAAATCGGACGTGATCTCGACCATGCACCCTGCCTATATCTCGGCCATGACCGAGCAGTATCCCCATGCGCAGCTGCGCACCGACGGCGAGAACGTCGGACTGCCCGACGGCCAGATGGGAAATTCGGAGGTGGGGCACCTCAACATCGGCGCGGGCCGAGTGGTGTATCAGGATCTGGTGAAGATCAACCGCGCGTGCGCCGACAACTCGATCTTCGAAAATCCCGAGATCGTGAAGGCATTCGAATATGCCAAGCAGAAGGGCGCCAACGTGCATTTCATGGGCCTCACGTCGGACGGCGGCGTGCACTCGTCGATCGAGCATCTGTATAAACTTTGCGACATAGCGGCTCATTACGGCATAGAGAACACTTTCGTGCATTGCTTCATGGACGGTCGCGACACCGATCCCAAGAGCGGCAAAGGCTTCATTGCCGACGTGGAGGCGCATCTGGCCAAGAGCACGGGCAAGATCGCGTCGATCATAGGCCGTTATTACGCCATGGATCGCGACAAGCGCTGGGAGCGCGTGAAGGTGGCTTACGATCTGTTGGTTAACGGTACGGGCGACGCTTCTACCGATATGGTCGAGGCCATGCAGCGTTCTTACGACGCGGGTGTTACCGACGAGTTCGTGAAGCCCGTGGTGCGCGTCGACGAGAATGGCGAGGTGAGCGGCCGCATCAAACCCGACGACATGGTGATATTCTTCAATTACCGTAACGACCGTGCCAAGGAGATAACCATCGTACTCACGCAGGAGGACATGCCTGCCGAGGGTATGCACACCATGCCGCTTTATTATTGCTGCATGACTCCTTACGATGCCAAGTTCAAGGGTCTGCATATCCTTTTCGACAAGGAGAACGTTACCAACACCATAGGCGAGTATGTCTCGTCGCAGGGCCTTTCGCAGCTCCGTATAGCCGAGACCGAGAAGTATGCCCATGTGACTTTCTTCCTCAACGGCGGCCGTGAGGACAAGTTCGAGGGCGAGGAGCGAATTTTGGTGGCTTCGCCTAAGGTGGCCACCTACGACCTGCAACCCGAGATGAGCGCATACGAGGTGAAAGACAAACTGGTAGAGGCGTTGGGTACGCAGAAGTTCGACTTCATCTGCCTCAATTTCGCCAATGGCGACATGGTGGGCCATACGGGTGTTTACGAGGCTATCGAGAAGGCCGTCAAGGCTGTCGACGAGTGTGTGGCTGCCGTTGTCGAGGCCGCCAAGGCCAACGGTTACGAGGTGGTGATGATCGCCGACCACGGCAATGCCGACTTCGCCGTCAATGCCGACGGTACGCCCAATACGGCGCATTCGCTCAATCCCGTGCCCATCGTAGTGGTGTCGGACCGCGTAAAGAGCGTACGTAACGGCATATTGGCCGACGTCGCTCCCACGGTTCTGAAACTTATGGGGCTGAAGCAGCCTGCTGAGATGACGGGCGAGGCTTTGGTGGAGATGAAATAAAGGGTCGTCTTCGACGATCGCTCGATTCCCGAGACTCGCGGAGCTCTCGGGAATTTTTTTGTGGTTGCTGTTCGCTGACGGCGGGGAAGTGCGACAGCAGTCCCCCGCGTGGGGCGGCGGCGAACTGCCGACATTGCAAGACAATGTCGATATATACATTATTTTTCTTACATTTGACAATTAAAAATCGGCATTATGAAAATTTCCATCATAGGCGCAGGCAACATGGGCGGCGCCGTAGCATGCGGTCTGGCGGCGAGCGGCCGTTTCGGCGCGGACGATATAGTCTGCGCGAATCCCTCTCGGGGAAAGTTGGAGCGATTGCGCGAACGTTACGATATTATCGGGGTTACGACGGACAACGCGGCGGCCGCAGCTCGGGCTGATGTTGTAGTAATCGCCGTGAAGCCGTGGTATGCCGAGGCGGTGGTGCGCGAGGTAGGCGAGGTATTCGATCCCGCTCGACAGATGTTGGCGTCGGTGGTCGCGGGAGTGTCGACGGCGCAGTTGGTCGAGTGGACGGGACATAAGGAGGAGGCGCCCGCGGTATTCCGAGTCATACCCAATACGGCGGCGAGCATCGGCAAGAGCATGACCTTCATGTCGGCGGCGAATGCCGACGAGAAGCAGACGGCGGTGGTGAAAACGTTGTTCGATACCATAGGAGCTACCATGATTGTCGACGAAAAGATGCTCGAAACGGGAATGATACTCGCCTCGTGCGGCATAGCGTTCGCTTTGCGTTACGTGCGTGCCGCGGCCGAGGGCGGCGTGGAGCTGGGGTGTTCGGCGTCTCAGGCTTCCGAGATCGTGGCCCGTACCATGATCGGGGCAGGGGAGTTGCTGTTACGCAACGGAACTCACCCCGAGCAGGAGATCGATCGGGTGACCACTGCGGGCGGCATAACAATCCGCGGTCTGAACGAGATGGAGCACGCGGGATTCACCTCGTCGGTTATCAGAGGGTTGAAGGCGTGCAAGTAAAGTTCGGCTCGTAGAGCCGTGCGGGCCGCAGCCTCGCCCCGCGAAGGCCCGCAAATTTCACGTATGCTCGTTTGCGGTTTTCGCAGGCTGCGGCCCGACAGCTATTTCTTCCTCCTTTTCATCCTCACCGTAACCGCGGCTGCCATAGCGACGGCCGCCGCTGCATACCAAATCCATGCGGGCGCGCCTTTCGTCGGCGCGACGTCTATCTCGGCGAACGGATTCTCGCCCAAATACTCTCCGTCGGCGATGGCTTTCAGGGCGCGGTTGAGTATGGCGTCGCCGTATGTGAAAGCCGCCTCGTCGCAGGTGAGAGGCACGCAAATGTCGGGCACCACTCCGCGGCCATAGGGTATGCGGGGCGACTCCGTCTCGTCGAACACGCACTTTACGAGCGGTATGCGCCACGTCACGCGCGAATTGGGCAGGCAGATGTCGGTGAATTTCAGAGCGGTCATATAGTGATAGGCCGTGCGTGTCTCGCGGCCTATTATCAGGCCTCGGTGCGAACGCATCACCACGGCGGGAAAGAGCGTCGAGGCCGAGCTCGACAGTTCGTTGGTCAGCACATAGAGTTTGCCTCCGTAATGCGCCGCCGAGTCGGGCAGAATGTACAACTCCTCGCCGCGGGCATACAACCCGTCGCGTCCCTGCTCGGCTTTGTATTCTTCGCCGAAAATATCGTCCATGTCGGCGCTGTAATTGCGACTGTGCTCGAACGACTTGAAATTTCCGCGACGGCACACCTTGCCGTATCCTCTTATCGTCGTATAGGGCTTGTCGGTGCAGTACGACAGCAATTTTTTGGTAACGTCGTCGTGCCCGCCGCCGTTGTTGCGAACGTCGAATATGAGGTGGGGCACGTCGTGATGTTCGATTATGAAGTCGCGTATCTTTTCTGTCTCCGTTTGGTCGAGCTGAAAGGTCGCGAGACCTATGTAGGCCGTCGAGTCGTTCAGCATCTTAAGATCGAAATTGTGCCCGTCGTATCGGTTGATGGCGTTGAACTTGCCGATCGACGGGGTGAATTTCACCTTTTCGCCCTTCCAGACATGGCTTTCAACCTTCAGAGTCTCGCCGTCGTCGAATGTCACTACATAGCTCCTGTCGGCTGCTGCGTGAGGAAAATTGTCGATGTAAAGATCTGACAAACGGGCGAACTGCAAGAACTTCACGTAATCCTCCACGCGAGCGTCGTAGCCCGAGACATAACGCGCCGTGTGACGCAACACAGAATCGGCGGGTATGCCGTCCACGGCGGTCACCGTGCGGTTCAGATAGTGTTCGAAGCCCGTGTTGGCCAGCCAGACCTTTATCCCGTCGCCTATGCGGCCTATGTTGATGTCCCGATATTCGGGTGCGGTCAGGGTCGTTTCGGGCCAATACGCGACGTGGGAGTCATGCAGCAGAGCACATGCGCGAGACATAGTCATCATGAATTTGCCGATCGGTATGGTTTCGGTTATCGCCTCCGTCTCCTTGCGCCGCCACGCTTCCAGTTCCTCGCGCGCGATGAGGTCGTCGAGCGAGGGGTAACATTCAATGAAAGCGTCGACCAGAACGTTTATGTCGTCGCGTGCCTGCTGTGGCGTGAGCTCCGTTACGGGCTTCAGCTCCTCGGGCGGAATGAACGAACTCTCGATGCCGAAAGGCGACATGGGATCCGATACCGTTCCGCGCGGCGACGATACCGATATCCTTATCGACGGCTCCCCGATGGCTTCGTACGAGTAGCGTACGGTTCCCAGCTTCTCGCCCCGACTTACGGTTTCGCCCGTCTTGAACGGCCGCGCGAGCTTTATGCCCTCGATATGAATGGTTCGTCCGTCGTCGGTGCGCAGGCTTATGGAGTGGCTGACGTATTTGAGTTTGTATCGCGGCCCGCCGCCTTCGGCGAACTCTTTTGCCGCTTCCTCGAAATCCTTGTCGAAATCGACCGATCCGCTGCGGCTGCTTGTCAACGATTCCGAATATGCCATAAGTATCGACGTTATCTTGCCGTCGACAGGCGCGACTACTTCGGTGCCGAGCGGTGCCGTGACGAACAGATCGGCGAAATTGAGCTGTCTGCCGATGTAGGTCTGCGGCTTGTAGATAATGCCGTCGCCCGCTTCGGCTTCCGCGACAGGCCACAGCCACACCCCTCCGTCGGCGCGAGCCGCGAGGAACGATACCGATGCGAGCAGTGTCGCGAGGATGAGTTTCGGGTTCATTTCTTTTTGATTTACAGCGTTAAACTATCGTTCACTTTGCAAATATACGAAATTACCCCCCCCCGCAAATTTTCGATGCAAAAAAAATCTATTTTTTTAGTAGTTTGTGTTCTCCGCTTATGAAATCTGCGATATTTTGCGCCACGCACTCTATCAGGCGGTCGATAGCCTCCACCGACGACCATGCGTTGTGCGGCGAGGCGAGCAGCTTGTAAGGATCCTTCAACGAATAGAGCGGCGAGGTGCGCAACGGCTCCGACGTGAATACGTCCAGCGCCGCGCCGCGTATCGTTCCGTCGTCGAGTGCCGCCGCCAATGCCGTTTCGTCTATTATGCCTCCGCGTGCCACGTTGATTATCACGGCCGAAGGTTTCATCGAGGCGAGTTCGGCCGCTCCGATCAGACCTCGCGTGCGGTCGTTCAGCGGGCAGTGTACCGACACCACGTCCGATTCGGCCAGAAGCTCGGCGAGCGGCAGGGCGGGGCAGTTCTCCTTGCGCTCGACGCCCGAAGTCGAGGCGTATGCGACCTCGCATCCGAATGCCGCCGCCAGTTCGGCCACTCGGCGGCCGATGTTCCCCATGCCAATCACTCCCCAGCGTTTGCCGCGCAATTGCGTCGTGGGGCGGTCGAAGCAGAATATGCGTTCGGCCGAGGCGTAGCGTCCCGATTTGACATATTCGTCATAATATACCGTTTCGCGCAGCAGCGACAGAGCCGAACCCAGTGTCGCTTCGGCGACGGAGTCGGTGGAGTAACCCACGGCGTTGCGTACCTCTATGCCCCGCTCGGCGGCAGCTGCGAGGTCGACGTTGTTCATGCCGGTGGCCGCCACGCATATCAGGCGCAGTGAAGGCAGGCGTGCGATGGTGTCGGCGTCGAGAACCGTTTTGTTGGCTATTATTATTTCGGCGTCGCGACAACGCTCTTCGATTTGCTCGGGCGCGGTGGTATCGTAACCCGTGTAGTCGCCCAGAGCCTTTACGGCCGAAAGGTCGCGGCCGCAGACCGAATATTCGTCGAGAAAAACTATTTTTTTCATAAGGCAATTGTGTATTTTTATCGATATTTCGACATTGCGATGCAATGTCGGCAGTTCGCCGCCACCCCACGCGGGGGACTGCGATTCGCCCGAAAGCTCGCGCCTCTGCTGTCGTCGAACAGCGAAATTACAACTCTTTAATCAGATCGCGTATCACCACCGACGCGCATCCTATGCCGAACATGGCGGGAATGTAGGATACGGTGCCCATGTTCGATTTCTTATTCTGCTCCTCGCATAGCACCACGGCACCTTCGCGCACGGGCTCGGGCGAGAACACGGCGCGGAATCCCGAGCGTATGCCCAGTTTGTGGAGCCGCTTGCGCAGCATGTGGGCCAGCGGGCAGTGGTGGGTCTTCGATATGTCGGCTATCTCCATCTTCGTGGGGTCGGTCTTGGCGCCTGCGCCCATCGAGCTTACCAGCGGTATGCCGCGGTCGAGCGTTCCCTTTATGAGCGCCAGTTTGGGTGAGAGAGTGTCGATGGCGTCCACCACGTAGTCGAACCGCGCCGAGTCGAGCAGCGCGTATGTCTCGTCGTCCTTGATGAAACGGTCGACGGCCCGCAACTCCATGTCGGGATTGATGTCGAGCAGGCGCTCGGCCATAAGCTCGGCTTTAGATCTTCCGACAGTGGAGTGCAGCGCGATGAGCTGTCGGTTGATGTTGGAGGCCGATACGGTGTCGGCGTCGGCTATGGTCATGCTTCCTACGCCCGCGCGGGCTATCATTTCGGCGGCGTAGGCCCCCACGCCGCCGAGTCCCACCACGAGGACTCGGGCGTCGCGAAGCATCCGTAATTTGTCCTCTCCGAGAAGAAGGGCGGTCCGTTCCGACCAGTTGTCGTTGTTAGTCATTGTCGAAAATTCTTTCGTAGTTTTCTTTTACGGCTCTTTTCAGATCCTCGATGTCCGTGCCTCTTATTTCGGCTATGGTTTCATATACCCGTTCGATGGTCGCCCCGCTGTCGTCGGTCTCGGCGAATATGCGCTCGGCTGGCATAGAACGCAGAGCCGCCGCGGTTTTGGGCGATCGCGGCGTCGCAATGCCGAACGAAAGGTAATATCCTTCGGCGACGGCGCGTTCGGCCATTTGCGGCGACCCGATGAATCCGTGAAAAACGACTGCCGCGAGCGAATACTCGGCGAGTATCTTCATCGTGGGTTCGAACGCTCTCACGCAGTGTATCACCACGGGCAGGCGAAGTTCCTCGGCCAGTTCCAAATGGCGGCGGAACAGCCTCTCCTGCGCGTCGCGACCGACGTCGCACGCGAAGTCGAGCCCCGTTTCGCCCACGGCTTGCGCCTCTGCGAACAGCTCGGGAACCAAGAGCGACGCGACGTCGGGTTCGTCGGCCCGCCAAGGGTGCACGCCCGCCGCGCGCAACTCGGTGTTGCGCCCCGTGAAACGGTGGGTATGGATGTCTATGAAGTCGTTGGTCATGCTGTGTCGTAATGCAAAAATAGGGAAAAATAATAAAATTCGCGGGTAAATGAAAAAATACATCATTCGGTGCCGATAAGTGCAAAAAAAATCGTACCTTCGTGCGCGTTTTTTAACGGGGTATTGCGCCCCTGGCGAGTGTGCGTAAATTGTAAAAACATAATTACACATAAAAATTATTCATATTAATTACAAATCTATGTCGAAAATCATTAAACTGCGGAAAGGTCTCGACATCAATCTTCAGGGAAAGGCTGCCGAGTCGTTGGTCGAAGTGCCTGCGGCCGACGAGTATGCCGTTTCTCCTTTGGATTTCGAGGGCGTGACTCCCAAGTTGTTGGTGAAGGCGGGCGACAAGGTTAAGGCCGGTACGCCGCTGTTCTTCGATAAGAACGACAGCCGCGTGCTCTTCACTTCGCCGGTCAGCGGCACCGTGTCGGCCGTGAATCGCGGAGAGAAGCGCAAGGTTCTCAACGTTACGGTGACTGCCGACGCCGAGCAGGAGTACGAGGAGTTCCCGACGCTCGATTTGCGTAAGGCTGATCGTTCGGAGGTGATCGGGGTGTTGCTCAAATCGGGCTTGTGGACGATGATTCAGCAGCGTCCTTACGGCATCATCGCCAATCCCGACGATGCCCCCAAGGCTATTTTCGTGTCGGCGTTCGATTCGGCCCCTCTGGCTCCCGACATGAACTTCGCGCTGAAGGGCGAGAAGGCCAATCTGCAAAAGGGTCTCGAAGTCCTGGGCAAGCTTACCGACGGCAAGGTGCATCTTTCGGTGCGCGCCAAAGCCGAGGGCGAGATGGCGTCGATGCAGGGTGTCGAAATTCACGCTTTCGAGGGCAAGCATCCCGTGGGCAACGTGGGAGTGCAGATCCACCACATCGATCCCATCGCCAAAGGCGACAAGGTGTGGACGGTGGGCATTCAGGACGTGGCCGCCATCGGCCGTCTGTTCCTCGGCGGCAAGGTCGATCTGCATAAGGTGGTGGCTCTTACCGGCAGTGAAGTCGTCGAGCCGAAGTATTATCGTATCATAAGCGGCGCACCCGTGGCTTCTGTCGTGGGCGGCAACATCAAGCCGCAGGCCGAGGGCGACAAAGTTCGTATCATCTCGGGCAATGCTCTTACGGGCCGGAAGGTGGCCGAGGATGGTTTCGTTACGGCTTTCGCCAATCAGATCACCGTCATTCCCGAGGGTGACAAATACGAGTTGCTGGGCTGGGCAGCGCCCCGTTTCGGCAAGTTCTCGGTGTCGCGTTCGTATTTCTCGTGGATATGTCCGCGCAAGGAGTACCGTCTGGATACCAATCTCAACGGCGGCGAGCGTCCTTTCGTG
>CAUDHE010000025.1 GCA_958449275.1 uncultured Alistipes sp.
AATCTGCACCGCTACTCGCCCGAATACACTTTCGGACAGTGGGTATACACCATAGCGCGCAACACCCATATAGACTTCGAACGACGCCGTCAGGAGGACATATCCATCGACGACAAGTTCTCGGCGCCCGCTTCGGGAGGTCCCTCGCCCGAGGAGAGCCTCATAAATTCGCAGCAGCGGTCGCAGATAGAGCGTTACATCGATCTGCTTCCCGAGCAGTATCGCCGGCTGTTCGTCATGCGGTTTCTGGACGACTGCTCCTACGACGAGATCGCCGAAAAACTACACCTGCCGATGGGCACCGTTAAGACCCGCATACATCGCGCCCGCGAACGCATCTGCCGATTCATAAGGGAGGGCGAGAAATAGACGGTCTATGCCGCGCAGCGATGCAGGCGGCGGGGTCCTCCCCATGCGGCGGACGATATGATGAAACTGAGGCGTTTCGCGCCCCGCGGGATCATCGCTTCTCCTCGTGTTCGCGGATGAAGCGGTGAAGCAGCGGATATGCGGGGTGGCACATGTCGTGGCCGTAACCTTCCAACTCGTACAACGTCACATCCTTATGGCCTGCCAGACGCAGCATGCGCCACAGATAGGCATTCTCCTCGTAGCGGCCCAACATCTCGCGTTCGCGATCGCCCGACAGAATCAGGATGGGAGGAGCGTCGCCGCGAACGTGATAGAGCGGTGCGAGGCTGTCGACCACGGGCTGTTTGTCCGATATGCCGCGCGATCGGCGCTCCTCGAAATGCGTTATGGCCTGACCGCTGAACGGCACGATGCCGCGCAGACGGTCGGCGTCGATGCCGTAACGGGCCAAACGGCTCTTGTCCAATCCGATCATGCTCACCAGATAGCCGCCTGCCGAGTGGCCCGCCACATAGATGCGGTCGGGATCGCCGCCGTACTTCCCGATATTGGCGAACACCCAAGCCACGGCGCAGGCCGCGTCGTCGATGATCGTGTCGACCGCCACGTGCGGCGAGAGGCGGTAACCCACGCCGACCACCACGGCGCCGTTCTCCAGCAGTTCGCGCGGCGTATCCTTGCCGCCGCCGGTCAGGCCGCCGCCGTGGAACCATACTATTACGGGGGCATCCGTCGCACCCTCGGGCGACGAAACGTCCAGACGACACATGCGGCGGACATATTCGTCGTCATCGGAACGGTAGACCAGATCGCGATCGACCTTATAGTCGGCCGCAGCAACGGCCGCAGCGCACAGCAGCGCGACGGCGAGAATAAAATATCGTTTCATGTCAACAACTGTTTAGTCTTGTTCATACAATCGGCCTCCGCGCGCCGAGGCGGCCCGAAACTTATGCCCGCCGCAGCGCCGCAATAAAATCGGGATACCGCTCCCACAACGCGGCCGTGGCGAACCACAGCTCGCGCGCTTCGGTCGAGGCCGACGGCCGCTCGCTGCGGCATTCGGCCATATACTTCTCGTCAGCGGGATGCCTGTCGGCCGTAAACTCATCGTACCATGCTCGGTGACGCGTGCGCAACGTACGCAAGGCGTCGGTATCGATCCCGCCCGAACGGCGGAACTCACGCCAGAGGCACAACAGCGAGTACTCGGGCGACTTGGGCGAGATGTCGAACATCGCATCGTCGAGACAATCGTAATCCTCCAGTTCGGCATAGCAGAAGGCCAGCATCACTACCGCCTCCGTATGATCCTCGTCGTCGAGCTCCAAAAGCCGTTCCCACAACGCGGCGGCCATCTCCGCGTCGCCCACGGCGAAGTGGTCGGCAGCCGAGGCGTAGATCAGCTCCATAGCCGACCGCGTGACGGTGTCGGCCCAGTCCAGCGCCAACGGGTCCTCGCCGAGCATGTCGTCGAGCCGCCGCACGGCATCGAACCGCATACGGCACGCCTCCTCGGTGCGGCCCTCTTTGTCCAAGGCGCGCGAACGTCGAAGCACGGCTCCGAACTTGTCGCCTCCGTCGATGCGCACGAGTCCCGATGCGGAGGGTTTAATCGATAATCTTTCCATTACGACGTATCTTTGAAATTACCGCTGCCGTCGCGACCAAGGTGACGGCGGCGCCGATCGCATAGGCGGCGGCTATATTGTGCAGACACAGCATGTGCGGAGCGACGAACACATAGGAGACGCATACGAAGGTCATGAACATGGCGGGCAGCAGAGTGACGGCATAGCCCTTGCCGCGACGTGCCAGATAGCAGGTGACAGCCCACAGCGTAATGACGGCCAGCACCTGATTGGTCCACGCCATCGTAAGCCAGGCTATGCGAAAGGGGACGAAGATGACGAACGCCAGCCCTGCGGCGAACAACGGCAGCGACACCGCGATGCGGTTGCGAAGCGACGCCTGCCCGATATCAGTGAAGTCCGAGACAATCAGACGCGCCGAGCGGAACGCCGTATCGCCCGAAGTGACGGCGCTCGCCACGATGCCAGCCACCACGACTGCGGCGACACCCGGGCCGAATACCGAGGTCGATATCCGATCGATCATCACGGCAGCCTCGCCTCCCGTAGAGGTTATATAGTCGTTCAGCCCCTCGACACTGCCCCAAAACGCCATAGCCATGGCAGCCCAAACGAGCGCTATGATGCCCTCGACCAGCATGGCCCCGAAGAATACGGGACGGCACTCGCGTTCGTTGCGCAGGCAGCGCGCCATCATGGGCGACTGCGTGGCATGAAACCCCGAGATCGCGCCGCACGAAATGGTGGCGCACAGCATGGGGATTACGGGGAAATCGGCAGCATTCGTCTTCATGTTGGCAAGCGACGTAAGTTCGGGGATGCGGTATTCGCCGCCGAAGAGCAGCGCTCCCAGCACACCGAACGCGGTGAAAAGCATGGCCGCGCCGAACAGCGGATAGAGGCGGCCGATGATTTTGTCGACGGGCAGCAGTGTCGCCACTACATAATATATCAATATGATACCTATCAGAATCAGCAGCAGCCACGAAAATTCGTCGGTCACCCGAAATGCCGTCACGTTGAGCGGCGACGAAGCCATACGCGCAGCCAGCAGCTTGGCGGGCTGGGACATGAACACCGCGCCGACGATCACCATCAGCAGCACCGAAAAGGCCCGCATGAACACGCGCATGCCGTCGCCCAGATATGTGCCGACGATCTCGGGCAGACTGCGTCCGTCGCTCTTCACCGAGATCACTCCCGCCACGAAATCGTGGACGCCGCCGATGAGAATCGCTCCTGCCGTGATCCACACGAAAGCCACGGGGCCGTATGCCGCTCCCAGCACGGCGCCGAAGAAAGGGCCGAGTCCCGCAATGTTGAGCAGCTGAATGGTAAATGTTTTCCACAACGGCAGCGGGATGTAGTCTACCCCGTCGTAGCGGGTCTTGCTCGGCATCGGCCGTCGGGTATCGATACCGCACATACGCTCCAGCACCCGCCCGTAACCGAAATATGCGGCGACGAGAAGCGTAAGACATGCGAGAAAAGTAATCATTGCGATCGGGTTACGATTAATAAGGTCATGCGAAAATAGTAAAAATCCTAAAAAAATCTCACTTTTTCGCCCGAACATGCACGAACTTACGAAATAATTACGATATTTGCATCCGAAAACGGATCGGGCTAACCGATCGGCAGGCCGAATTAGCTCAGTGGTAGAGCACTTCACTCGTAATGAAGGGGTCCCGAGTTCAAGTCTCGGATTCGGCTCGAAGATGTGAAAGCGTCGCAAGACGCAGGAACGAAAGAGAAAAGTCGCTGCAAGCAATTGCAAGCGGCTTTTTTATTTCGGTCCGTGTATCGCGCAGCGATTTTCGCATCTTCGCAAGCGCCCCTGCGGCAAGCAGAAGAGACAAAATGAGCGCAGCGAAATTAAGTCTCGGATTCGGCTCGAATTGGGAAACCGCTTTCAAGACAGCTTGAAAGCGGTTTTTTATTTCAGTGTGTCCGATACGGCCGTCTGTTTTCGGTCGTGCTGTCGCTCCGCAAAAAAATGTGGTGAAATGTCGTCAGGCATTTCACCACCGTGTTAGGTTAGTTAGGTTAATGAGAATTGTGAGTCGACTCACATTGCTAATACAAAGATAGCATAAATTCGGTCATCTGCAAAATTTCGCCCGGCTTTTTCGCTGTTTTCCAAACATTTCCGCCGATTCATTATTAAAAAATTTCATTAACCCGACTGTCGGCAACCTGCCTCGCGTACGGGCTATCTTACAGCGCCACGCTCTCCGCAATCTCGAACATCTCCTCCTCTTGACGCGAATCATCCGCCGCAGCGATACGCACGTCGGCAGCCGACTCGTCGCGACCGCAATGTCGGTGGCGATATATGGCGGGAGTGGTTCCGTACTCCTTCTTGAAAAGTTTTATGAAATGCGAAGTGTTGGGGAATGTACACTCTATACCGATCTCCGAGATAGATTTCGAAGTGGAGATAAGCAGCAGACGCGATTGCATGAGCCGTTGACGGATGAACCATCTGTGCGGCGGCATGAAGAAATGGCGTTTGAACTCCTTTTTGAACGACGTGAGCGAACGATTGCACAATGTCGACAACTCCTCGATAGATATGTCGCAGAAGATGTGCGAATAGATGATCTGCTCGAAATTGTCGCGTGCGGCATCCATGTTCGACAGAATCTTGCTCTTCAGACAACCGTCGGATTGAGATATGATAAGGTATATTAGTTCGGTCATCTTTATGTTTTCGGCCGTCTCGTCGTGCATGAAATTGTCGTCCTGCAGGTAGCTGGCCGCGTGGCTGAAGAAGCTGCGAATGGTGGGCGAAGCGGCTGCCGCAACATGATTCAGACGGCGGCACCGATCGCATGAATGCGTATTCGAAATATTGATCGAATAGGTCATATTGAGATACAACAATATGCGTTGCAACAATTCGGGCGAATAATAGACGATGATTTGTTCGAACGGGCGGCTGTCTTCGAGTATATCCTCGACATAATGATTGCCCACACCCATGTAGAAAATTTCGCCTTTGGATACGGTGTGACACGCATCGCCGTAATAGATATGCTTCGTGCCACGTACCACATAGCCGATTGCGTAACGCGAAAGTGTCAGCATCTGAATCCCTGCATAATTCGCACCGACATATTTGACTATCGTCGGTTGGTTTTGTTTATCGCTCATATCCATGTTTTTTGAATAGTTGCATTATTTTCTAATATTTCGGTAGACAAAGATATAAATAATTCCACACAACTACAACTGTATTCATTATATTAGCATCTGATTATTACATTAAATTGAAATCAAATATCGCTAAATCGAGCCAAAATACCTAATCGCGCAGTATGAAATTACAATACGACAGCAAAAAAATTGTGAAAACACGGCGACATATACAAGATGCGAAATCGGGTGCGGCGGGGTTTTAATATATAAACTAAGGTATTCGGAATTTATTGGCAGTTCGCAGAACTGCGCGGGCCGCAGCCTCGGCGCGCGAGGCCCGCTATTGTTCGCAAATGCTCACATAGCGATCTCCACAAGACGCGCACGACTCTGCGAGTCGCATTTATTTTTTCTGTATGCAACCTTTTGCCGTCAAAAGGTTGCGCCAACCGACGCCAAGCCGAGAACAATCATGCTTGCATGAATTGCCGAGGCGCGAAGGAGGAAAACAAACGCAGTGCCGTTAAAAGCCGCCGCGGTGAAACGATTGCGGGGTCGGTCTTGCGACTGCGCTAAATCGGATGATTCGCATTTTGAGGGATCAAAATTTCGCTTCGCAGTCGTTTTCTCGACTCGAACATAGCCCGAACAAGTTCGGCTCTGCCCTCGGCTTATCGAAAACGTTCTCCGATTTTTAACGCTCCGTCGCCGCACCCGCCCTTAATCCGAAATCATTCCTGCCGCGAGATCGGTTGACGCTTGTGTATTATTGCGGCTCCTTGAGCCGCGCAGTTCGCCGCCGCCCCACTGCGAACCGCAGACAATCACCCGAAACCCACCCGTCCCCGTCATTCCGCATTTACACTCGGGTCGCGGCCTGCGGAGAATCTGAGGAAGCTATCGAATAAATTCGAGAAAAATGCAAAAATTCCCGTCGGAACGTTCTCCGACGGGAATTGTCAACAAAAGGTTGCGGATCTTAGTCGATCTCCCAAGTTTCACCCGAGCGCAACAGATCGTCCACACAGCGGATCTTAGACGAGGATTGCACCTGCTCGACCTGTTCGGCGACCTTCGCGTCGTATATGTGGTCGTCCTCCACGTCGCGGATCACACCCACGGCAACGGGATAATCGGGATACTTCATCGCCGCCAGCATGGAATGCAGCGTCGTATCGGGCGTATGCGCGTCGTGAGTCAGCACGTCGTCGACGGTATAGCCGTCCTCGCCGACGGTCACCACCTTCAGACGCATGTTCTCGAATACCAAACCCTTGCGGTTACCCTCGCCGAAAAGCATCTTCTCGCCGTGACGCAGAGTAATGGTACGCTCGGTGCGCGTGGCCTTGTCGCCCGCAAAGGCGGCATGGGTCTTGTCGTTGAATATTACGCAGTTGACCAGCGCCTCGACAACGGCCATGCCTTTATGTTCGGCTGCTGCGACGAGGCAATCCTTGGTGAGCATCACCTCCATGTCGATGGTGCGAGCGAAGAAGGTGCCCTTGGCTCCTATGACCAGTTCGCCCGGGTTGAAAGGCTTCTCCACCGTGCCGTAGGGCGAAGTCTTGGTTATGCGTCCCAGCTTGGTGGTTGGCGAATACTGGCCTTTGGTCAAACCGTAAATCTCGTTGTTGAACAGTATTACGTTCAGATCGATATTGCGTCGTATGGCGTGTATGAAGTGATTGCCGCCGATGGCGAGCGAATCGCCGTCGCCCGTGCACACCCACACGCTCAGATCGGGATTCGCCACCTTGATTCCCGTGGCCACCGCATTGGCGCGGCCGTGAATGGTGTGGAATCCGAAAGTTTTCATATAGTAAATGAATCGCGACGAACATCCGATGCCCGACACGAATACGAATCTGTTGTGCGGTACGTCGAGCGCATCGGCCACCTCGGGCATTGCGCGCTGAACGGCATTCAATATGGCGTGGTCGCCGCAGCCCGGGCACCACTTTACAATCTGGTCGCTCTTGAAATCGGCGGGAGTATATTTATATTCTGCCATGATTCTGTTCGATTAAAGTAATGAATTGAATTTCTCCTCCAGTTCGACGACCGTGAATGGCTGACCCTCGCACTTGTTGAATTGCTCGAATGTGAACTCTTGGAAATTCTGACGCAGATAAGCGGCGAACTGGCCTTCGTTCAACTCGCACACCACTATGCGTTTGTGGCCCCTCAGCAACTCGGCCACGCCGTGCGGCAGAGGGTTGATGTAGTTGAAATGGAGGTGCGCTACGCTCTTACCCTCGGCTTGCAGACGCTTAACCGCCGCATGCAGATGGCCACGCGTACCTCCCCAGCCTACGACCAGCAGATCGGCATCCTTCGCGCCGTCGATCTCGGGCACGGGCAGCTCCCCGGCCACACGGGCGACCTTGGCGGCGCGGGTGGCGGTCATCTCCCGATGGTTGGCAGGATCGTACGAGATGGAACCTTTCAGATGATCTTTCTCGAGTCCGCCTATACGGTGTTCGAGTCCCTTCTTTCCGGGGAACGCCCAGCCGCGCGCCAGCTTCTCGTTGCGGGCATATGGCATGAACTCGCCCTCGGCGGGCGCGTCGTCGACGATCGGAGGGCAGATGGCGGGATAATCGGCCATCGAGGGTATGCGCCACGGCTCCGAACCGTTGGCTATGAATCCGTCGGTGAGCAGGATTACGGGAGTCATGTGCTCCATGGCTATCTTGCCCGCCATAAAAGCGTAATGAAAACAGTCGCTGGGCGACGAGGCGGCTATGACCACCGCAGGGCACTCGCCGTTGCGGCCGTAGAGGGCCTGCATCAGGTCGCTCTGCTCGGTCTTGGTCGGCAGACCCGTCGAGGGGCCTCCGCGCTGCACGTCGACTATCACCAGCGGCAGCTCGGCCATGACGGCCAAACCCATAGCCTCGCTCTTGAGCGAAAGGCCCGGGCCCGAGGTGGTGGTGACGGCGAAATTGCCCGCATAAGCGGCGCCTATCGAGGTGCAGATGCCCGCGATTTCGTCCTCGGCCTGAACGGTCTTCACACCCAGATCCTTGCGCTTGGCCAGCTCCTCGAGAATGACCGTAGCGGGGGTGATGGGATACGATCCGCAGAAGAGCGGCAGTCCCGCCTTCTCGGCCGCGGCGCAGAATCCCCATGCCGTGGCGACGTTACCGTTAATCGAGCGGTAGACGCCCTTTTCGAGCCGGGCGGGGGCTATCTTATAAGTATTGGCGAACTGATGCGTGTTGGCGGCATAGTTGTAGCCGGCGTCGATGGCGAGTTTGTTGGCCTCGGCCACCACGGGATTCTTCTTGGCGAACTTGGCGTCCAGATAACGCTTGGCGTAATCCTCGGGGCGGTTGTAGATGTAGAAACAGATGCCCAGCGCGAACATGTTCTTGCACTTGACTATCGATTTGTTGTCGAGTCCCGTGCCCGCCAGAGCGGCTTTGGTCATGGAGGTGATGTCGGGAATCACCACGTTATACCCCTCCAGCCCCAATTCGGCGATGGGATCGAGAGTGGCGTACCCCGCCTTCTTCACATTATCCTCGGTGAGGGTGTCGCCGTCGATGATGACCGTGGCGTCGGGTTTCAGCCATTTGCGGTTGGCCTTGAGCGCGGCGGGGTTCATGGCCACCAGCACGTCGCAATAGTCGCCCGGATTGGCTACCTTGGCCGATCCGATGTGTACCTGAAAACCCGATACTCCCGCAACCGTGCCCTGCGGGGCGCGGATCTCGGCAGGATAGTCGGGGAAAGTCGAAATTCCGTTTCCGATAAGAGCCGACGTGTTGGAGAACAGCGTTCCCGTAAGTTGCATGCCGTCGCCCGAGTCGCCCGAGAAACGGATCACAACGTCGTGAAGCTCTTTCGCGTTGAGATTTTCCATATACGATGTCAATAAATAATTACTGCTTTTAGGTTAGTAATAAGCGATGGGCAAAGTTATGCTTTTATCCGTTAAATTATTCACCCGACCGCGAATATTTTCGGTCATCGACGCCGTCGGGCCGAGAGTCGCGGCTTCCGTGCCTTTCGGCCATCCATACGCCGCACAGAATCAGCGCGGCGCCCGCGACCGCCATGAGGGTGATACGCTCGCCGAGCACCGCGGCCGAGGTTATCATGGCCACCACGGGATTGAGATACAGATAATTCGTGGCCCGTATTGCGCCTATCTTCTCGATCGACAGATTCCACGTACGATAACATATCAGCGACGCCACTATACCGAGATAGAGCAGGTTGCCTGCCACGGCAGGACGCAGCAGCGTGCCGAGGTCTGCCGCGAACGGTCGGAACGCGAAATAGGGCATAAGCGTCGCCACGCCGTAGAAAAATATCTTGCGCGTCATGAACATCGACGAATAACGTCCATTCATGCGCAGCACCACGAGGCTGTAAACGACCCACATAACGGCGGCACCCAAAGTAAGCAGGTCGCCTTTGGGATTGAGTTTCAAGATGAACTGTCCGTTGAACACCACCAAAGCCACGCCCGACAGCGACAGCAGCGAACCGAGATAGAGTCTGCGCCCCACCCTCTCGCTGCGGCTCACCCGATGCACGGCGAGGGTCGTCAGCAGGGGCGCCGAGGCTATGATTATGGCCACATTCGATGCCTGAGTATAGACAAGTGCGGTGTTTTCCAGCAAAAAATAGAGCGACCCGCCCGTTATGCCCAGAACGGCCATCGCCGCCTCGTCGCGCAGGTTGTCGGCCAGCAGCCGGCGCGGCGCGAACGGCAGAATACATACGTAGGCCAAGGCAAAACGCAACACCATGATTTCGGCGGGCGAAAGCCCTTCGTCGAGCAGAATCTTCGAATTGACGAAAGTGGTGCCCCACACGGCGGCCGTCACCAGAGCCACGACGTGGTAGAGTGTGTTCTCGTTACGCATCGGGCGCAGACGGTTAACGGATGGAGTTCATGCGGATGCTGGCCTTAACGAGCGCGATGGCGCGTATGCGGCTCATCTCGATATCCTTGTCGGCGTGGTGCGGATTCTGGCTGACGAGTTTCACATACCCCTCGCGTTCCGACTTCTGAATGTACTTCACCGTTATGTACTCCTCGCCGTCGAGGTCGATCGACAGCAGATACATATCGCCCCAAAAGATACTGTCGATGTCCTGCAACTGTTTGTAAAGCACTATGTCGCCGCTCTTGAGCAGGGGATACATCGAGTCGCCGACTATATATATGGCTCCGTCGCACTTGGGCAGATTGGGAATGTGGATGTAGTTGACGGGCTTGTTGGCCGCATTGTCCGAGAAGAGCGGCACCAGTCCCGCGGTACCCTCTATGGAGTAGAGCGGCACGCTCTGCATGGGCAGCGAGTTGTCCGAACGCAGGCGAAAAGCGGTGAAATCGGGCTCGGCGTTGAACATGTTGCCCGAGCCGTTGTCGAGCCATTCGGGATTGACGTTCAAATCCTGAACCAATATGTTCTTGTTGCGCGACGAGAGTCCGCAACGTCCCGTCTCGATCATCGACAGGGCCGCCTTGCCTATGCCAAGTCGTTGTGCAAGTTGCTCTTGAGTCATCTTAAGCTCCTTGCGTATCAATTTGAGCCTGCTTTCCATTCGTATATTATCAAAAAATCTTATATTAATTTTTTGTACTTTATTGCATCGAAATACAATATTTGAATATATCTTTGCGGCACAAAGTTAAGCAATTTATTACATCTTGCAAATTATTAACGACAAAAAACAATAGACCCAAACATGTACAACATCTCATCAGCACTTTACAATGAAGTGGCCGTGCGTCTGACCGAACGCATAGGCCGCAACGGCTATTTCTCGGGGTCGCTGGCATTCGAATCGGCCGATGTCGAATGCCGCCTCGTCCTCTCGGCAGTGGTTTATCATGACCGCGAAGTCATGCCCGAGGGCGAGACCCATACCATATCCGATCTGGTTCCCGTGTGGTGGGAGTTTCACACCGTGACCGAGGAGGGAGAGATAATCAATGATTTTTCGTTCGGCGAACTGCGCAAATATTTCGGCCGATGATTATGACGGAAACACAAAACATCAAGACCGACGACACGACGGCGTTCGCAGACTTCGCCCGACGGATATACCCCTTTCTGGAGCTGCGTCCGTTTCACGCCGCCTACTACCGCCTGCTGGAGGCCTTCGCGGTAGGACGCATCCGAAAGCTGATGATCTCCGTCCCGCCCCAACACGGCAAGAGCGTCGGGGCGAGTACGCTGCTGCCAGCCTACATTCTGGGGCTGGATCCCGACCTGCGGGTGGCGATAGCCTCCTATTCGGCCACGCTGGCCAACAAGTTCAACCGCCGCGTGCAGCGCATAATCGAATCGCCCGAATACGGCGAG
Source organism: uncultured Alistipes sp. (assembly GCA_958449275.1). Classification (GTDB taxonomy): domain Bacteria; phylum Bacteroidota; class Bacteroidia; order Bacteroidales; family Rikenellaceae; genus Alistipes. Next base: position 11,435 of record CAUDHE010000025.1, read on the forward strand.
ATGTTCCCCGACACTCGCATAAAGTGCGGAGGCAAGCCGCCTCAATATCTCCGCACCGCCGACGAGGCCGAAATCGTGGGACGCGACGGCAGCATACTGTCCGTCGGCCGCGAGGGTTCGCTCACGGGAAACCGCGTCGACTGTTTCATCCTCGACGACCTGTATAAAGACGCGATGGAGGCCGATTCGCCGGTCGTGCGCGAAAACTGCATGGAGTGGTACACGTCGGTGGTGAGGACGCGCATGCACAACGCGTCGCGTGAACTGATCGTATTCACCCGCTGGCACGAGGAGGATCTGATAGGCGTGTTGCGCCGTCGCGAGAGATGTATCGATCTGCGCGAATGGAGCGACATCGACCGCGCGGGTCCCGACGACTGGCTGTGCCTCAATCTCGAGGCGGTGAAGAGCGACGCGCCGTGCGGAATCGACCCGCGCGCCATCGGCGAAGCGTTATGGCCCGAGCGGCACAGCGCCGCTCTGCTGGAGGCGAAACGCCGTCTCGATCCCGTCCGATTCGAGTGCATGTATCAGGGCCGTCCCTCGTCGCGCCGCGGGCTGCTCTACGGCGACGGCTTCGCCGAGTACGACACCCTGCCCGCGGAGATAGTGCGGCGTGCCGACTACACCGACACGGCCGACACCGGCGACGACTACCTTTGTTCCATAAGCTATGCGGTCGATTCCGACGGCATCGTATATGTCGTCGACGCCGTCTATTCGCGCGAGCCGATGGAGGTCACCGAGGGCGAGGTGGCCGCCATGCTCGAACGGTCCGACGCACGATCGGCACTGGTGGAGAGCAACAACGGCGGTCGCGGCTTCGCGCGGTCGCTGCAAAGGTTGGCGCCCCGCGTGCGTGTGGAGTGGTTCCACCAGAGCGGAAACAAAGAGGCCCGCATACTCTCCAACTCGGCGACCGTGCTGCACACAGTGCGTTTTCCCCGCGACTGGGCGCGACGCTGGCCCGAGATGTACGCCCACCTGACCTCCTACCGGCGCGATTTCCGCGCCAACCGCTGGCACGACGCTCCCGACGTGCTGACGGGCATAATCGAACACGAAGTGTCGGACCGAAGAAATACCAAAATACGAAGCGTGAATTTTATCTGACAAGGTATCGGCAGACAAGTCTCGCCACCCGCAGTAAGCGACCGACAAGAATAACATGCGGGAATTTTGATGTAGTTTGCGAAATTTATCGTAAATTTGCACCTTTCGACACGGACAGCGTATGCCGCCCGACTTAACAACCAAAAAATAGAGTATGGAAAAGACGCCGGCCTTTATCGACGGGCCATGGAAAAAAGAGATCAACGTAAGCGACTTCGTAAGTAAGAACATCGCGCCCTACACGGGCGACAGTTCGTTCCTGAAAGGTCCTACGAAGCGGACCCTTCACATTTGGGATTTGTGCCTCGAAGCTCTGGAAGAGGAGCGCAACAATAACGGCGTGAGAGCCTTGGACAACGTGACGGTTTCGACCATCACATCTCACAAGGCGGGTTACATCGACAAGGAAAACGAGTTGATAGTGGGTCTTCAGACCGACGAACTCCTCAAGCGCGCCATCAAGCCTTTCGGCGGCATCAACGTGGTGGCCAAGGCATGCCGCGAGAACGGCGTGGAGGTGGACGACCGCGTAAAAGACATATTCACCCACTACCGCAAGACCCACAACGACGGCGTGTTCGACGTCTACACCGAGGAGATCCGTTCGTTCCGTTCGCTGGGCTTCCTCACCGGTCTACCCGACAACTACGCCCGCGGCCGCATCATCGGCGACTACCGCCGTCTGGCCCTCTACGGCGCCGACCGCCTCATCGAGGCCAAGTTGGAGGATCTCCGCACCCTGACGGGTCCCATGACCGATGACCGCATCCGCCTGCGCGAGGAGGTGGCCGAGCAGATCAAGGCTTTGAAGGAGATGAAGGTGATGGGCGAATACTACGGTCTCGACCTCGGCCGTCCCGCCTACTCGGCTCAGGAGGCCGTACAGTGGGTCTACATGGCATATCTGGCCGCCGTGAAGGAGCAGGATGGAGCCGCCATGTCGCTGGGTAACGTATCGTCGTTCCTCGATATATATATAGAGTACGATTTGGCCCACAACAACATCGACGAGGAGTTCGCTCAGGAGCTTATCGACCAGTTCGTAATCAAACTCCGCATGGTGCGCCACCTGCGCATGCAGTCGTACAACGACATCTTCGCGGGCGACCCGACGTGGGTGACCGAGGCCATCGGCGGACGTTTCAACGACGGTCGCGTGAAGGTTACCAAGACCTCGTTCCGCTTCCTCCAGACCCTCTACAATCTCGGTCCCTCGCCCGAGCCCAACATCACCGTGCTTTGGGGTCCCGAGCTGCCCGAGGGCTTCAAGGAGTTCTGCGCCAAGGTTTCGGTGGACACCAGCTCGATCCAGTACGAGAACGACAACCTCATGCGCGAGGTTCGCAACTGCGACGACTACGGCATAGCCTGCTGCGTGTCGTATCAGGCCATAGGCAAGCAGATACAGTTCTTCGGCGCGCGCGCCAATCTGGCCAAGGCGTTGCTGCTGGCCATCAACGGCGGCCGTTGCGAGAACACCGGTACCGTCATGGTGAAGGGCATCCCCGTGCTGACGAGCGACACCCTCAAGTTCGAGGAGGTGATGGCTAACTACAAGAAAGTGCTTACCGAGATCGCCCGCGTATACAACGAGGCGATGAACATCATCCACTACATGCACGACAAGTACTATTACGAGAAGGCGCAGATGGCATTGGTCGACACCAATCCCCGCATCAACCTCGCCTACGGCGTTGCGGGTCTCTCGATCGCCATCGACTCGCTCTCGGCCATAAAGTACGCCACCGTGAAGGCACGCCGCAATGCCGAGGGTCTCACCGAGGGCTTCGATATCGAAGGCGAATTCCCCTGCTTCGGCAATAACGACGACCGCGTCGATCACCTCGGCGTCGATCTGGTATACTATTTCAGCGAGGAGCTGAAGAAACTCCCCGTCTACAAGAATGCGCGTCCCACGCTGTCGCTGCTCACCATCACTTCGAATGTGATGTACGGCAAGAAGACGGGAGCCACTCCCGACGGCCGCGCCAAGGGCGTACCTTTCGCCCCGGGAGCCAACCCCATGCACGGCCGCGACAAGAAGGGCGCCATCGCATCGCTCAGCTCGGTGGCCAAGCTCCGCTACCGCGACTCGCAGGACGGTATCAGCAACACCTTCTCGATCGTGCCCAAGTCGCTGGGTCCCACCGCCGAGGAGCGTGTGGACAACCTCGTGACCATGATGGACGGTTATTTCACCAAGGGCGCGCACCACTTGAACGTGAACGTGCTCAACCGCGAAATGCTCTACGATGCGATGGAGCATCCCGAGAAATATCCGCAGCTCACCATCCGTGTTTCGGGTTACGCCGTGAACTTCGTGAAACTGAGCCGCGAGCATCAGCTGGAAGTTATCAGCCGTTCGTTCCACGAAGCCATGTAACGATGCTGATAAACGTACATTCATACGAAAGTATGGGAACTTTCGACGGGCCGGGTCTCCGGCTCGTCGTTTTCCTGCAAGGCTGCCCGTTCCGATGCCTCTACTGTGCCAATCCCGATACCATCGAGACGGCGGGCGGCGTTCCCACCCGCGCGTCGGAGATACTGAATCTGGCCGTGGATCAGAAAGCATTTTTCGGCAAACGGGGCGGCATAACCTTCTCGGGCGGAGAACCTACGGTGCAGGCGAAAGCCCTGCTGCCGCTGTTCCGTTCCCTGCGCGACAACGGTATTCACATATGCGTCGACACCAACGGTTCGATACTCAATGCCGATACCGAGGCTCTGTTCGAACTTACCGATCTGGTGCTTCTCGACGTAAAGCAGTTCAACCCCGAACGTCACCGTCTGCTGACGGGACGCGACAACTCGCACACGCTGCGCACCGCCGAGTGGCTGGAGGCGCACGGCCGACCGTTTTGGCTGCGTTACGTACTGGTACCCGGATACAGCGATTTCGAGGCTGATATTCGTGCGCTGGGCGAACATTTCCGCGGCTACAGACAGATCGGACGCGTCGAGATCCTGCCTTACCATCGCCTCGGAGTACACAAATACGAAGCTATGGGACTCGACTACAAGTTGAAAGATGTGGTGGAGAACACACCCGAACAGCTCGAACATGCCGAACGACTATTCGGCGAATATTTCGACACGGTGGTCGTCAACTGACCTCCGCACGCACAATAGGCGAGCCTTTCGGGCTCGCCTATTGTTTTTCATCGTTCCGCCGAGGATCCGGCTGACGCGTGTGAATCATTGGGTCGCATGGGCGCCACCCTCTGCCCCATGGAGGCTCTCAACGCCCCCATATTCGAAAGCAATCCCGCAAACTGCGTCCCGCATGCGTCGCACTTGCCCACGCGCATGCAAGGATCGGATTTCGAACAGCAGGAGGCCCCCGCTCCGAATCGTAGCAGAGAACAAAACCGAAAGGAATCGGCAAAAGCAATTCGTCCCCGCGACAATAAAATGCGCGGGGACGAAAATTATATTTCGCAACGGAGAGACGACGCTACGCCTCCGATCCGTTCGGAGACAGCGGATTACTGGATGCCCAACTTGGCCTTTACTTCGGCGCTGATGTCGGTAGTCGCGGCCTCGTCGATGTAGGCCAACGAGTTGCCCATAACATCGAATACCACTATATAACCGCCCGCTTTCGCAACCTCGTTAATGGCGTCGACGGCCTTGGTACGGATGGGTTCGAGAAGCTCCATCTGCTTTTTCTGTATATCCTGTGCCGCTACCTGCTGGAACTGCTCGTAACGAGTGCTCAGATCGGACAGTTCTTTCTGCTTGAGCTGCATAACGGCCTCGGTCATGGTGCCTTCGGCTTTCTGATACTCCTGCATTTTGTTATTGAACTCCACCTGGATGGTTTCCAACTGCGCGTCCAAGTCCTTGGCGAAGTCCTGAATCTGAGTCTGGGCCTCTTTGAACTCGTTCATGTTCGTAATGATCTCCTGCGTGTTGATTCGACCGAACTTTTGAGCGAAGAGTGATGTCGAGAACATCACGCATACTACCGCGAGGGTTAGTTTCAATACTTTTTTCATAATATTTTACGTGTGTAATTGTGTTTCTAATTTCGCGACTTCAGCAGGTCGATGACAGCCTGCGTATGATCGGCCTTGGGGGCATAATATAGCATGGTGGCATTCTGCGCCACGTCGATCACCATGTCGTAGCCGTTGGTCTCGGCATACTCTTTTATGGCATCGAACACGCTCTTCTGAATAGGCTGTATCAACTCTATGCGCTTCTGCATCAGAGTACCGTCGGTACCGAAGAGAGACTCCTGAAATTCGGCGGCCTCCTTCTCTTTCTTGAGGATATTATCCTCATTGGCCTGCTGCGAAGCCTGCGTGAGCGAAGCCTTGCGCTGCATGTAGGCGTTATAGAGCGACTCCACCGCCTCGAACTTGGCGTCCACGTCCTTTTGATACCGGTTCGCCATTTCGTCGAGCTGAGCTATTGCCTCATTGTATTTGTCGATAGACTTGAATACTTTTTCGCTGTTTACCACGATGTAATTCTGGGCCGTGGCGAATCCGGCCATGCCCAATGCGAGAGCCAACGTTAAGATCAATCGTTTCATAATCGTATTTCTTTAGGTTGCTACTAAATACAAATATACGAATTTATTTTCAAATATGCTGCCAATCGCATCAGAATGTTTGACCCATGGTGAAGTGGAACTGGCTTCCGCTGCGCACGTTCGATCCCGCGGGAGCGTCGAATCCCCAACCCCAATCCAGTCCGAGGAGTCCCACGATGGGCAGGTAAAGCCTTACGCCCAGACCCGCCGAACGTTTGATCTTGAAAGGCGAGAACTCTTTCCACGAAGCGAATCCGTTACCTCCCTCGAGGAATCCCAGCACATAGATCTGCGACGACTGCTTAAGTATAACGGGATAACGCAGCTCCATAGTATATTTGTTGTAAGCCAAAGAGTAGTTGCTGCCGACGGGATCGAGCGCACCATCCTCGTAACCGCGCAGACCAATGATATCCACACCGTAGATTGTATAACCGCTCATACCGTCGCCGCCGACCTCGAATCGCTCGAAAGGCGAGAGTTTGTTTTTATTGTAGTGTCCGAGGAAACCCATCTCGGCATGCGCCATCAACACGAGATTCTCGTTACGCGTGAGCGACTGGAACCATCGGGCCTTCAACTGCCAGCGGTGATACTCGATCCATTTGTAGCGTATGCGGTCGGGCATATCGCTGTCGCTGTAATCGCGACCGTCCCATGCCGAATAGGGCGGAGTGAAGGTCACCATAGCCGAGAACTCCGATCCGCGACGCGGATATATAGGCTGATCGACGGTCGAACGCGCCAAAGCGATCTTGAACGCCAGCTCGTTGGCCACGCCGTCCTTCATGATGAAGTAGTTCCAGTTCTTGAGCGCGTAGCGCGTGTACTGCGCCTCCATGTAGAGGGTGAAGTTGGGATCGGGCCATTTGAGTCGCTTGCCCAAACCCGCAGCCAGACCGAGCGAACGGAAATACATCGTCGCCGTCTGCCATATGTAATATGCGTTGTTCTGCTCCGACCAGTGGGCCGACAGAGTGAGCGAGTTGGGTTTGTGACCGCCCACCCAAGGATCGGTGAAGCTGGCTGCCACGGCCTTGTAATAGGTACCGTTGGTCTGTCCCGAGATCTGGAACTTCTGGTTCTGTCCCATCGGATACGGCGTCCACTTGCCCTTCTTGAAGAGGTTGCGCGTCGAGAGGTTGTTGAGCGTAATACCCACCGAACCCACGAACGAGCCCGATCCCCAGCCGCCCGCGACATTGAACTGGTCGCTGGCCTGCTCGACGAGCGGGAAATTGATGTTCACCAGATCGTTCGACACAGGCTGGATGTCGGGCTGCAACTGCTCGGCATCGAAGTGTCCCATGCTCATGAGCTGACGCAAGGTCTGCATGAGCAGCGAACGGTCGTAGAGCATGCCAGGGTAGACGTAGAGTTCGCGGCGGATCACCTCGTCGTCGACGCGGGTGTTGCCCGAAATACCTACCTCGTTAACGGTGAACGGCTTGCCCTCGAACACCTTTATTTCGAGGTCTATCGAATCCTTGCCTATCACTATCTCCGACGGCTCGATCTGCGACATCAGGTAACCGTTGTTCTGGTAGAGGCTGGCCACCGACTGCTCGTCGGGATTCATTTCGCGGCCCACGCCCAGACGCTTGTGCATCGACTTCTTGTCGTAGGTGTCGCCCGTCTTCACTCCGAACATGCGCTGCAAATCCTCGGTCTTGTACACCGAGTTGCCGATCCACTTTATGTCGCGGATATAGAACTTCTCGCCCTCCGACAGATCGATGTGAATGCCTATGCGGTCGGGCCCCATGTCGTATATCGAATCCGAGAGGATAGTGGCGTTGCGGTAACCGCGCGAATTGTAGAAATCCACCAGCAGTTCCTTGTCCTCGTCGTAATCCTTTTCGTTGAGTTTCGCGCTTCTGAAGAAGTTTATCGACTTCTTGTGAGTCTTTTTGAATGTCTTGCGCAGACGCTTTTCCGAAAAACGATCGTTGCCCGAGAAGGTTATGCTGCCGATCTTGACCTTGGGATTGCGGTCGACGCGGAAAGTGACGTTGGCCATGTTGTCGAACACCGAGTCGTTCTCGATTACGGTAGTGACCTGCACATTGCGGAAACCCTTCTCGATGAAGTGCTTCTTGATCAGTTTTTCGTTTTTGTCGATCACGTAGTCCGAAAGTTCGGTATTGCGCTTGAGCTTGAGCTGTTCGATCAGATCCTTCTGCTTGCTGCGGCCTATGCCGTCGCCCACGATCATCCAGTTACGCACGCGCGGACGCTCCTTGAGAAACAGCTCCAGATCGACGCTGTCGCCCTCGATGGTGGCTCCGATCTTCACGTCGGCGAAACGGCGCTGACTCCACAGACGCGTTATGGCATTCGATATGTAGCTGCTGGGCAGATATATGCTGTCGCCCTCGATGAGTCCCGCCGACGAACTTACCAACACGGGATCGAGATACTCTATTCCGCGCACGTTTATTTTTCGTATTCGATAGAGTTTGGCGGCCGCGTTCGATCGCAACATGGGCGATTTTTCATCGAACGGGGGCAGAGTGTCCCGCTCGGGTTCCGATATGTCGTCGCGATCCTGACGCGTCTCTTCGGTCTGCGCCGCGGCGCCGTTCGCCATGTTGAGCGTATCCGTCGTCTGAGCCGACGACAATCGCGCCGTCATGAGCAACGCCGCGAATGCGACGAGTGTTTTACCTGCGTATCTCATTTAGTGTCAACAATATTTCCGTTTCGTTCATAAATACGTATAGGGGCGGCGTCACTTCACCAGCCCGTAGCGCCTGTCGCGCTCGGCGTATGCTTTCATGGCCTTCAGAAACTCCGCCTTGTCGAAATCGGGCCACAGCGTCTCGGTGAAATACAGCTCCGAATAGGATGCCTGCCACAGCATGAAATTGCTCAACCGGCACTCGCCGCTGGTGCGCACGACCAGATCGGGATCGGGCATCGCCGCGGTGAAAAGCGTCTCCGAAACGGTCTGTTCCGTAATCTCGGCGGCCGAGATCTCGCCGGCCGCGACGCGTCGCGCCAAAATCCGCACCGCTGCCGTGAGTTCGCTGCGCGACGAATAGTTGAGCGCCAAAGCCAGAGTCATTCTCCCGCCTCGGCCCGTCTGCTCCTCTATGCGGTCGAGAGCCGCGCGCACCTTGTCGGAAAAACGGCCGCGGTCGCCGATGACGACCACCTTTACCCCCTGCTCGATGAGCTGCGGGGTCTCCATCTCCACGCCCTTGCACATGAGGTCCATCAAGGCGTCCACCTCCTGCTGCGGACGGCCCCAGTTCTCGGTCGAAAAGGCATATACGGTGAGGTACTTCACGCCGTAGTCGGCGGCATTCTTCACGGTCTCGCGCAGAGCGTCCATTCCTGCCATGTGGCCCTCGTAACGCTCCTTTCCGCGCATGCGTGCCCAGCGTCCGTTACCGTCCATTATGACGGCCACGTGCACGGGTATGTGATTAGGTTCGTTCATATAACCTGCAAATGTAGACAATTTTACTCGGAAATTAAAAGAATTTCGCGTTTTTATCCATAAACGGGACTTCGTCGGGTGTCGCGACGCGATTTCGGCATCACGCGATTCAGTTGCGAATGTCGACGTCCCACATCATTTTACTATGTAACGTCCCGTAAAACGATATATTGTGCGGCACTGCCAATAAAATACGCTCCGAAGCGCACGAGATCTCGATCCGCTCGCCGTCGCCTATGCGGCAGGTACGGTTGTCGACCGACAGCATCGCCTCACCGTGACGAGCTTGGATGGCAAGTACCACGCGCGCCGTATCGGGTATGACGACGGGGCGCATCCCGAAATTGTGCGGAGCCAGCGGCGTGAGCAGCAGACATGCGCACTCGGGCACCACGATGGGTCCGCCCGCGCTGAGCGAGTAGGCCGTGGAACCCGTGGGAGTGGATACTATCACGCCGTCGCCGTTGTACTGCGCCACGGTCTGATCGTCGACACGCGCCTCGACCTTTATCATCGTCGCCTCCAGGCGCTGCACAGCCACCTCGTTCAGCGCAAGCATGGGACGCCCCGCCTCGCGCACTCCGCGCACCTCGAGCATCGACCGCGGTTGCGTGACGAGCCGCCCGTGCGCTATGTCGTCGAACATGTCGGCCACACCGTCGCGCGTAGCCGAAGTAAGGAACCCGAGGTGCCCGAAGTTTATGCCCGCCACGGGGATCGATTTGTCGCTCAGACGATGAATGCCCTCCAGCAGAGTGCCGTCGCCGCCGCAGCAGATCATCACGCTGTCGGACGGCTGACGGCCCGTGTCCCCGTCGTAAACCGAGGCGGGGTCTATCGAGCGGACAGAACGGCTCTCCACCGCCTCGGCGAACTCGCGATTTATGGCATAATCGAAAGAGTGCCGCTCCACGGCGTCGAACAGCCGTTCGATATCGGCGGCTTCGTGGGCGATCTGCGGACGGGAAAAAAGTATGATTTTCATCCTCGGGTCGAAAAAAAAGTAATAACTTTGCAAATGCAAATATAGGTATTTTATGACAAAACTGAGTGTAAACATCAACAAGATTGCCGTTCTGCGCAATTCGCGCGGCGGCAATGTGCCCGATGTTGTACGCGCCGCGCTCGACATAGAACGTTTCGGCGGCGAGGGCATCACGGTGCATCCCCGCCCCGACGCGCGCCACATACGTTACTCGGACGTGCGCGAGCTGAAGGCCGCGATCTCCACCGAACTCAACATCGAAGGCAACCCGATCCCGAGCTTCGTCGATCTGGTGCTGGAGGTGCGTCCCGCTCAGGTGACGCTGGTGCCCGATGCGCCCGACGCCATTACCTCGAACGCCGGCTGGGATACCGTGCGCAACCGCGAATTCCTCACCTCGATATGCCGGCGTTTCAACGACGCGGGTATCCGCACGTCGATATTCGTCGACCCCGTGGCCGAGATGGTCGAGGGAGCGAAAGAGTGCGAGGCCCGACGCGTGGAACTCTATACCGAAGCCTACGCCGCAGGATACGAGGCCGATGCCGAGAAGGCGATCGCGCCCTACGTCGAGGCGGCCGAGGCGGCCCGCCGCGCAGGACTGGGGCTCAACGGCGGACACGATCTCAGTCTCGTAAATCTGGAAAATTTCGTAAGGCGCATACCTTGGTGCGACGAGGTGTCGATAGGACATGCCCTCATAGCCGACGCCCTTTACTACGGCCTCGAAAACACGGTGCGACTCTACCGCCGATGCCTGACTCCCCGAAAATAATCACCCGCGGCCGTCGACCGCCGACGTCCGAAAAAGACCGTATCCGATGAAAGAAGAAGTTTCGCCTCTCGCGAATCCCGTATTCCGCAAGATATCCCGCATCGTCGACCGCATGGGCGTAGAGGCCTATGTAGTGGGCGGTTACGTGCGCGACCACTATCTGCGCCGCCCCTCGACCGACATAGACGTGGTGGTAGTCGGCAGCGGAATCGAAGTGGCCGAAGCCTTGGGGCGCGAAACCAAATCGAAGGTTTCGGTGTTCCGCACCTTCGGCACGGCTATGGTGCGGGCTTGCGGCGCCGAGGTGGAGTTCGTGGGCGCGCGCCGCGAATCCTACTCGCACGACTCGCGCAAACCGACCGTCGAACCCGGAACGCTGGAGGACGACCAGCGACGGCGCGACTTCACCATCAACGCAATGGCGTGGTGCCTCAACGGCGACCGTTTCGGCGAACTGGTCGATCCGTTCGAAGGCATGTACGATCTGGAGGATTGCATAATACGCACCCCGTGCGACCCCGACATAACCTTCTCGGACGATCCGCTGCGAATGATGCGTGCCGTACGGTTCGCCTCGCAGCTGGGCTTCGACATCGAGCCCGAGACGTTCGAAGCCATAGCGCGCAACAAGGAGCGCATAAAGATAGTCTCGCGCGAGCGCATTGCCGCCGAGCTCAACAAGATAGTCCTCTCGCCCGTACCGTCGATAGGTTTCGACCTGCTCGAAATGACGGGACTGCTGGAACTGATATTTCCCGAAATGCACCGCTTGGGCGGCGTGGAACGCGTGGGAAACCATGCTCACAAGGACAATTTCCGACACACACTGAAGGTACTCGACAACGTGGCGCGCAAGAGCGACGACCTGTGGCTGCGCTGGGCCGCGGTGCTGCACGACATAGCCAAACCGCTCACCAAGGCCTACGACAAACGAGTAGGCTGGACGTTTCATCAGCACGAAGCCCTCGGCTCGAAGATGGTGCCCGAGATATTCCGCCGTCTGAAACTGCCGATGAACGAGCATATGAAATTCGTACGCAAGCTGGTTTATCTGCATCTGCGCCCCATAATCCTCTCTGAGGACATGGTGACCGACTCGGCAGTGCGGCGTCTGCTTTTCGAGGCGGGCGACGACGTGGATGCGCTAATGACGTTGTGCGAGGCCGACATAACCTCGGGCATCGACGCCAAAGTGAAGCGTTATCTGGCCAATTTCGAACTGGTGCGCCGCAAGATGAAGGATCTGGAGGAGCGCGACCGCGTGCGCAATTTCCAGCCGCCGATCACGGGCGACATAATAATGCGCTGTTACGGACTCGCGCCGTGCAGCGCCATAGGCGAGATCAAGGAGCGGATAAAGAACGCCATACTCGACGGCGAGATCCGCAACGATTACGACGAGGCCTATTCGCTCATGGAGCGTCTGGCCGCCGAACGCGGATTGGAAAAGGTGTGCGACGTTCCGCGACCCGAACCGAATGCCGAGGATATTGAACATTAAAATTACTCCGATCATGAATAAAACCGCTGTCCTGCTGACGCTCTGCGTCCTGCTGCTCGGTGCGTGTCGCAACGGTCGCGTCGACATATACACCACCGACGCCTCGGGCGACAAACTGTTCGAACATACGCAGACCCTGCTGCGCCCCGCAGCGAAAGAGAAGCCGTCGCAGGCGTATCTGACGCTGAACCCCGAAAAGCGGCTGCAACCCGTTTACGGATTCGGCGCGGCGATAACGGGATCGACCTGCCACAACCTGCTGAAAATGACCGAGGAAGATCGCGAGCGACTGCTGCAGGAGTGTTTCTCGCCCGAACAGATGAATTTCAGTTTCATCAGAATTTCGATCGGAGCCTCGGATTTCTCGCTCGACGAATACACCTGCTGCGACCGCAAGGGCATAGAGTTCTTCGAACTGCACGAATACGACCGCCGCGACTTGCTGCCCGTGTTGCACCGCATTCTGGAGATCAACCCCGCCGTGCGTATCGTGGGATCGCCTTGGTCGTGCCCCAAATGGATGAAGATAGGCTACGACAACGACGAACCTCTGGACAGTTGGACCGACGGACGTCTGAACCCGAAATATTACGACGATTACGCCGAATATTTCGTGCGCTGGATAGGCGAAATGGAGTCGGAAGGCATTCCGATATATGCCGTCACGGTGCAGAACGAACCTTTGAACCGCGGCAACTCGATGTCGCTGTACATGGGATGGGAGCAGCAGCGCGACTTCATTCGCGACCACCTGGGTCCGCAGCTGGCCGCCAACGGCATCGGCACCAAGATATGGCTTTTCGACCACAACTACAATTACGACGACATAGCCGCCGAGCAGGATTATCCGCTGCACATCCTCGCCGATCCCGAAGCCGCCAAGTACGTGGCGGGCACGGCATGGCACAACTACGGCGGCCGCCCCTCGACGCTCGACGGCGTGCGCGAGGCCTATCCCGACAAGGAGATCTTCTTCACCGAGGCATCGATCGGAACATGGAACTATGATTTCGGCAAGTGCGTCGTGGAGGATTTCGCGTCGATATTCATAGGTACGCTCAACCGCGGCGGACGCGGCGTGACGCTGTGGAATCTGGTGCTCGACGACAAGGGCGCGCCCAACCGCCCCAAAGGGTGCCGCACGTGCTACGGAGCCATAGAGATCTCCTCAGCCGATTACTCTTACGAATCGATCGTACGCAAAAGCCATTACTACGACATAGCCCACTGCTCGAAAGTGACAGATCCCGACGCCGTGCGCATAGAGAGCGATACGCATCTGCCGCGCGGCGTGGAGATGGCCGCATTCGTCAATCCCGACGGCAGTTTCGCCGCAGTGGGCGTCAACCGCACCGAAACGGAACAAGCGGTAACGGTCGCAGGCCCCTCGCAGTCGTTCGACCTCGTGCTGCCGGCCCGATCGATCGCCTCGGCACGCTGGAGCGAATAAACAACCGACAATGCGAAAGAGAGGCTATTCGCGCCGTTCCTCCGTCATAGCTTTCTCGAAGCAATGGCGGCATAAAGGTTCGTAAGCCTCTTTTTCGCCGAGTTGCACCAGATTGTCGCCGCCGACGAGACGGTGCGAGTGGTTGGCGGGGTCGCCGCAGCGCATGCAGATGGCGTGCACCTTGGTGACGTATTCCGCCGTGGCCATCAATGCGGGCATGGGACCGAAAGGTCTGCCCGTGTAATCCGTGTCGAGTCCCGCCACTATGACCCTCACGCCCTGCGACGCGAGTCGGCGGCACACCTCGACTATGCCGTCGTCGAAGAACTGCGCCTCGTCGATGCCTACCACATCCACGTCGCCGCACAGCAGCAGAACGGTCTGCGGCGAGTCGACGGGCGTGGAGCGGATGGAGTGCCCTTCGTGCGACACCACCTCCTCACGCGAATAGCGCACGTCGACACTCGGTTTGAATATCTCGACTTTTTGGTTGGCAAGCTCGGCACGGCGCAGACGACGTATCAGCTCCTCGGTTTTGCCCGAGAACATCGAACCGCACACGACCTCGATCCAACCTCGCTGTTTGGGATTTTCGAAAAACATAATTATAAAGCAACGGTAAACTGTCAGCCTCGCAGCAAAATGCAAGCTGTTCGCGATTCGCCGACGGCGGCAGGACGCAACGAGCTTCGGCGAGTTGCAGTCCGCCGCAGTGAGGCATCGGCGGCGAACTGCCTACGGCACAACGCGCTGTCGTTATACAACGGTATTTTGCGAACAATCATAAAAACTACTCCTCCGATCGGACGATCTTCGCACCCAGAGCATTCAGGCGACCGTCTATGTCGCGATATCCGCGGTCGATCTGCTCGATATTCTGAATCACGCTCACTCCCTCGGCGCTCATGGCCGCTATAAGGAGCGCGACTCCCGCACGTATGTCGGGCGAAGTCATCTTGGTGGCACGCAGACGTATGCGATGGTCGTGACCTATGACGGTGGCGCGGTGCGGGTCGCACAGAATTATCTGCGCTCCCATGTCGATGAGTTTGTCAACGAAGAACAGACGGCTCTCGAACATCTTCTGGTGGATGAGCACGGCGCCCTTGGCCTGCGTGGCCACCACCAGGAATATCGACAACAGGTCGGGAGTGAGTCCCGGCCACGGTGCGTCGGCTATGTTCATTATCGAACCGTCGATGAAACTCTCAATGCTGTAATGGTCCTGCTGCGGGATGTATATGTCGTCGCCGCGCTGCTCGAACCTGATGCCCATGCGTGCGAACTGCGCGGGGATAATGCCCAGATTTTCGTACGACACATTCTTTATGGTCAGCTCCGACTGCGTCATGGCCGCCATACCTATGAAACTGCCTATCTCGATCATGTCGGGCAGCAGCGTGTGTTCCGTGCCGCCCAGTTCACGCACGCCCTCGATGGTGAGCAGATTGGACGCTATGCCCGAGATCCGCGCTCCCATGCGGTTGAGCATGCGGCACAACTGCTGCACGTAGGGTTCGCAGGCAGCATTATATATCGTGGTGGTGCCCTCGGCGAAGACCGAGGCCATGATTATGTTGGCCGTTCCCGTCACCGACGCTTCGTCGAGCAGCATGTAACATCCGTGCAGACGCTTCGCCTCCACCGAGAAGAACTCCTCGGCCTGATCGAAGTCGAACGATGCGCCCAACTTTTGGAATCCGAGGAAGTGGGTGTCGAGTCTGCGGCGGCCTATCTTGTCGCCGCCGGGCTTGGGGATGTATCCGACTCCGAAACGCGCCAGCAGAGGTCCGATCATCATCACCGAGCCGCGCAGACGGCGGCAGCGTTCGTGATAGTCGTCGCTGCGGAGATAGTCGAGATCGACATTTCGGGCGCGGAACGAATAACTGTCGCTGTCGAGGCGCTCCACCTCGACTCCCATCGCCGCCAGCAACTCGATGAGCTGCAACACGTCGATAATCTGCGGCACGTTGTGCACCACGACCCTTTCGGGTGTGAGCAACACGGCGCACAATATCTGTAAAGCTTCATTCTTGGCACCCTGCGGTTGTACGCTGCCTCGGAGGCGGGTTCCGCCCTCCACTCTGAATACGGACATAGGGTCTGTAAGGGTTTATGTTTTATGTAAAGATAATCTATTTAACGGTTATTCGCAAATAACTCGGATACGTAATCGCGGTTCGCCGACAGCGGAGGAGTGCACGAGCCTCGGGCGAGTCGCAGTCCGCCGCGCGTGATGGCGGCGAACTGCCGACACGGCACAGCCGTGTCGTGATATGGTCTATTTCTCCGTCGGACAGAGTATCCGCCGCCACGCCTCGGGCACCTCCAGCGACAACTGACGCTCCTTGTCGAAAACCACCATCACGGTACGGCTGCGGCTGCACTCCTCCTCGCCGCGCATGATGCGTTGCAGCAACGTGAAGCTCTTATGCCCTATCTTCTCCGTACGGGTCACCACGCATATCTCGTCGCCGAAGCGTATCTGGCTGAAAAAGTCGGTATTCACCGACACCGTAACGGCGGGAACCTGCGCCATAATCTCGGTGCGGCTCCACAATTCGCGGAAAAGATCGGTCTTGCCCTGATCGAAATACATCTGCTGGG
>CAUDHE010000026.1 GCA_958449275.1 uncultured Alistipes sp.
AGGATTTCCATGCCCGTCGTTTGGTGGAGAGCGTGGGCTACATCGTGATGACCTATTTGCTGGCGCGTCAGAGCGGCGATGCGGCCGAGTATGTGTCGGACACCCGTTTGATGCTCAAGATGGCCGAAGCCTATATAGCTGCCGCCGAGACCTATATAGCCAATTCGGAGGGCAGCGACGTGGAACTTATCAACGAGGTCGGAGAGCAGTATTGATTGCGGCCCGTCCGATGCGACTTATGAACGACGGTCGGCCGATACGGTCGGCCGTCGGTTTTTTTGATATGAAAAACTTTAACACTGATGAAAAGATTATTTATTACGATAGGTACCGTTGCGATGATTGCATCGTGCGTCTTCTCGGGGTGTGCTGATCGCGCTCTGTCGGCAGACGAGGCTGCCGCTTTGACGGCTGAGGCGTGGTCGGAATGCAGGCGGCGTGCGGCAGAGGAGTACGGTCCCATGTGGGAGAACCGCGAGCTGGTATGCAACGATGCACGCATGAAGTTCTGGTATAAGGTCTTCGGCGACAAACCGTCCGACGGCCGCAGTCTTTATATATCGCTGCACGGCGGCGGCAATGTCCCCGCCGAGGTAAACGACGGCCAGTGGGAGAATCAGAAAGTGCTGTACGCTCCCGCCGAGGGCGTCTATTTCGTGCCGCGCGCGGCGGTGAACGACTGGAACATGTGGCTGCGTCCGCACATCGATACGCTTTTTGACATGGCGATACGCGCTGCGGTGGTCGAGCTGGACGTGAATCCCGACAAGGTGTATCTGTTAGGTTATTCGGCCGGCGGCGACGGGGTGTATCGCATGGCCCCGCGCATGGCCGACTCGTGGGCAGCGGCGTCGATGATGGCGGGTCACTCGGGCGAGGCGTCGCCTCTGAATCTGCGCAATATAGGCTACATGACGTGGATGGGCGAGTTGGATGCCGCCTACGACCGCAACCGCCTTGCTGTCGAGTACGGTGCGCGGATGGATTCGCTGCATCGGGCCGACCCCGAGGGGTATGTGCACGAGACCCATATAATGAAAGGTATGGGGCACTGGATGCTGCGGGCCGATACGGTGGCTATCGAATGGATGTCGAAATTCCGACGCAATCCCTATCCCGACAAGGTGGTCTGGCGGCAGGAAGAGAGTAATCTTCGTTCGTCGTTCTACTGGCTGTCGATTCCTGCGGAGGAAGCCGCGGCGGGACGCGAAGCGCGTGTGGCGCTCGACGGCACCCGCATAACGGTCACAAAAAACGACTATCCGACGCTGTATGTGAATCTTAACGACGACATGATCGACCTGTCGGCTCCCGTGACCGTCGTGTGCGGCGGCAGAGAGGTGTTCTGCGGTCGGGTGACGCGTCGTGCATCGCATATAACGGCATCGGCCGAGGAGCGGCGCGATCCGCGATATATATTCAGCGCCAAGCTGGAGATTCGCGGCGACGAGGTGCGGGCGTTGTAATACGAAATCTGTCCGTCGCTTGAGGCGGCGGACAGATATGTTCTTATCGTTCCGAGTAGAACTCTTTCTGCCTGCGGGCGATTATGCGGGCGAGACGGTCGTAAAGGGCGCGGTCTCGCTCGCTGCCGTTTTTCAGTATGTGAAACGCATCGTTGCCCTGGTAATAGGCCAAATTGCGCGTGTCGAATATACCGTTGCGCTCGTATGCGTCGATGTAAGCCGTCATACGATCGCCGCGTCCGCGGGTCTCGGCCGCGTTTTCGTTGAACTCTACTTCGAGCGACATGTCGGCCAGTTCGGCCAGGCGGCACGTTTCGTCCAATCGCGAATCGGGTATCGAATTATTGAAGAAATGGTTGGGCTGAAGATAGGCATGGTCGAACCCGAGCTGCTTCCATTGGTCGTAACCGTCGGATTTGAAGTAGGGAATCCAATAGAAATCCAATCCTTTTTCGTGTATGTAGTCCGATACCTGCGCGACGAAAGTGCAGGTGTTGGTGGCCTCCTCGGCCAGCCAGTAAAAGCCGCAGAGTTGCAGATTGTCGAGTCCCGCGCCGCGGAAACGCTCGGTGAGATGGTCTATGTACCACTTGCATGCCTCCACGCGGTCGGCGTCATTGTTGAAATCGAGCGGTCGACCGTCTATCTCGCCCCAGTCGGTCTGCTTGGGCAGCGGCTCGGGCAGCGAAAGCACGATTTTGCGGCGATGGAATTTACCGCCTATCTTTTCGCGTATCTCGCCCACGCAGTCATTGAGGGCCGCTATGTCGCGGTCGGGTGAAAGATATTTGTCCATTAACCCGATCCAATCCTCCTTCGTGGCTCCGTGGGGGCGATAGCCCGATGCGAATCCGCGGTCGGCCGTGCAGAATATTTCGAGGAACAGATAGCCGTCGAACAGCCATTCGGGGCGGCTTCCGTCTTCGGGATCGGTGGCTACGTAAGTCGCGAAATGTTCTTTGTTCCAGTCGACTTTGCGGTGATCACCGCCGTCGTATATCAGTACCAGGTCGCGGATGTCGGCGCGCCCGACCTTCGAACCTCCGCATGCGGAGCAGGTCGCGACGGCGAGCAGGATAATCGATTTTACGATTGTGCGTAAATTTTTCATGTCGTTCGGGTATGAATTGGTATATGAAACAAAGGTATGGAAAAATTCGGTAATTTTATATATTCGGGCCGCGGACTGCTGAGACCGCATAATGAGCGGATGCGAATAGCGGGCCTCCGCGGGGCGAGGCTACGGCCCGCGCGACTCTGACGAGTCGCATTTGCTGTTCGAGATCGGTCGATGAAATTTTAGCGGAGTTTTTGCAACCACTTATGCGAAAATATTATACTTTTGCATATCGAAAGTTTTCGGATATGAAACGAGCGTTGATATATGTCTGTGTGTCGGTTGCGGCCGCATGCGCCGTATGCTGCGGACCTCGCAAGGGCGGCGGGGACACTGTCGCGAACGACGGCGGAACGACGGAGTGCAAAGAGCAGGGACGGGTATTTCTGCCCGCTTTGGCCCCTTCGATGTTGCCGCCCGACGAGAAAACGACATATCTGAACGAACATTATTGGGACCGTTTCGATTTCGCCGACACGCTGTTCATCGCCGAGGCGGATACGGCTCACATGCTGACGGCGTTTGCCGTTTATGCGGGACGTTACGTTCCCGATTCGTTGGC
This sequence comes from uncultured Alistipes sp., assembly GCA_958449275.1. GTDB lineage: Bacteria > Bacteroidota > Bacteroidia > Bacteroidales > Rikenellaceae > Alistipes. The sequence goes on from CAUDHE010000026.1 coordinate 3,146, forward strand.
TTCGGAGTCGATGTCGAGACTTATGACGAAGGCGTCCGCTTCGAAACGCATGTTCGACTATTTCATGATGCTTGCCGAAACGGTGCTGCACGATCCCAATTCGCCCATGCGCAACGATGAGTTGTATATTCCCGTGCTGGAGGCGGCGCTGCGGAGCGATCTGCTTGACGAGTACGAGAAGATGCCTTATGAGTACGATCTTGATATGGCGCTTCGCAATCGGGTAGGGCGCGAGGCCGCCGATTTCGAGTATACTTTGGCGTCGGGGAGGTCGGGGCGCATGCACGACATCACGGCCGACTATCTGTTGATATTCGTCAGTAACCCGGGGTGTCCTATGTGCCGCGACGTGCGCGAACAGATCGCGGCGTCGCCTATGCTGAACGAACTCTCAGAACGCGGTACGTTGAAGGTGTTGGTGATATATCCCGACGACGATCTGGTCGCATGGCGCGAGCATCTGTCGGACTATCCGTCGGCTTGGATCAACGCCTATGATCGCGGTATGACTATATCGAAGGAGCGGCTGTACGATCTGAAGGCCATACCGTCTCTCTACCTGCTCGATGCCGATAAAAGGGTGATGGCCAAGGATTGCACCGACGTGGAGTATATCGAGCGGCTGATAGCGGCGTCCGAGGAGTCATAAGCCGAGCTTATGGCTATATAAGAAAATGTTATTGAATAATGTATGTAAGATTGAAAAAAGAACTTATCTTTGCAACACTAACTTTAACGGAAAATAAATTATGGCTAAGAAATTTCGTTGTACCGTATGCGGTTACATTCACGAGGGCGACTCTGCTCCCGAGCAGTGTCCACTTTGCAAGGTAGGTAAAGATAAGTTTGTCGAGATCGAGGAGAACAACGGCGATCTCGAGTTCGTGACGGTTCACAATCTCGGTGACGGCAAAGGCGCGAGCGAGGAGTTGTGGCAAGGTCTGAACGACCACTTCATCGGCGAATGCACCGAGGTGGGAATGTATTTGGCGATGAGCCGTCAGGCCGATCGCGAGGGTTATCCCGAGGTGGCCGAGGCTTTCAAGCGTTACGCCATCGAGGAGGCCGAGCACGCATCGAAGTTCGCCGAGCTGATCGGCGAGGTCGTGTGGGATACCAAGACCAATCTTTACAAGCGCATGAACGCCGAGAGCGGTGCGTGCGAGGACAAGATGCGTTTGGCTCGTCTGGCCAAAGAGCAGAACCTCGATGCCGTTCACGATACCGTTCATGAAATGGCTAAGGACGAGGCGCGTCACGGCGCCGGCTTCCAAGGTCTTTACAAGCGTTACTTCGGTAAATAAGGGATTATAAACTGGGAAAGGAGACCCTCGCGACGAATTTCGTTGCGAGGGTCCGTGTTTTCGGGAGGAGAAGATTCGCACGCTTTGCGACGCTGTCTTCGGCAGCTGCGGCGAGGGGCGCCGAACGTGCGAGCCGCCTGAGACGGATGTACCTATATGCCGATATTTTTATCTCTCTGCTCAGATCGGCGCAGATCGGCTATGCGGCGTTCGATCTCCCGTATGTCGCGCGAGTCGCGGCTGTTCTTTATGGTGTATATGATTGCGATTGCGGGGACCGTCACGAGTAGGGTCAGATATGCCGCTTGCTTGTCGACGAGCATGTTAATCACTGCATACATCAATATTATCTGTAAAACGATCACGGGCAGTTTCAGGTTTCGTTTAAGTCGGTTGTAGCGTTGCAGTGCGCGGCTCATAAGCAACAGATCGTCGGCCGAGGTTATGTCGCGATGCGCGCGGTAAAGTATCGTGACAGCCGATACGGCAAGCGCATATTGTACCGTTATGATTGCGTAACCGATGACGGCCGTGCGTACAGAGGCGTCAAGCCCCCCCCCGAAGTCGCTAACAAACAGATCGATATGCGGAATGATCGCGGCCAGTTGGCAGACCAATCCTATCGAGAGCAGTATTCCCGCGATTTTGAATCCTTGCCCCAGACGTTCCACGCGGTCGTTTATGGCCGAGCGTATGAGTTCGTCGGTGACGATTTTCTGTTTGCGGGTCTCCTCCCGCAGATCGAGCCAACTCTGTTTCAATTCTTCTATATTCATGATTTAGGTCTTTTATTCGTCGGACATTTTTTGCAGTTTTTCTTTTATACGCATGAGTTTCACGGCTACGTTCGAGCGCGTAAGTCCCGTGATACGTGCTATGTCGTCGTAACTGTTCTCTTCGAGCCACAACAGTATCAAGGCTTTGTCGGCGGGGGCGAGTCGCGATACCAAAGCATACATTTCGCGTATGCGCCCGTTGCGTCCGTCATCCTCGTAGAGATCGGTATCCACGGCAAGAGGTACGTGTACGGGGCGTCGCCGCCGTTTTCGGACGAAAGAGAGGCACGTGTAGAGCGCTATGCGATATATCCACGTTCCCTCCGAGCTTTCGCCCCGAAACGAATCGCGGCTGCTCCACATGTTGGCCAACACTTCCTGGTAATAGTCGGCCAGAGTGTGGCTGTCGGAGGCATAGATGTAGCATATGCGGTATATGACACCTTTGTAACGTTCGGCGACATCTAAGAATCGTTGTTCGTCCATGCGAGATCTTTTCATTTGCGCTGCCGCGGTGCGAGGCCCGTTCGGCATGCGTGTGGTTATGCGTCTTCGTTATTATATAGTGTTGCGAGCGGCGGTAAAGTTACGTCCGCAGAATAAAAAAATCATGTGCGTCGGTAAAAATGTGCATCTGTAGGATGCGATATCGGAAAATATCGTCGGGTAAGCCGACATGAAAAACGGGTCGGCATTGCCGACCCGTTTTCGATTACTTGACAAAAGCGAGTAACAGCGAACGCAGGAACCTTATTACCAACTTATACCAGTTTCGCACCGCATAAGCCACTTCGTAAACCGTCTCCATGCGATCGTTTATGTACCGTATGGATTGTCGGACCGATACGAGGTATATGATCCAAGCCGTAAGCGCGAACACAGCTCCTACGATGACGGCAGCCAGAGCGCCCGAATCGAGCAGTTCGGTCAGCCACATGACGAGCGCCGTGACGAACAGCACGACCGCCGCCACTGCGGCGGTGATGAAAAATACTATCGATGCCAACATTTTACACGGAAAAAGGTTAATGTCGTTCGAGTTTCATCGTAGACCGACGATTACTTGTCGTCGTCGCACTGGCAACGTATTTTGTCAGCCTCGCGCTCGACGTAATTGCTGATTCTTCTGCGCAAATCGGGACCCGACTGAGGAGTTACGAGCATAGTTACTACCGAGCCGACCAATGCGCCGCCCAGAAAAGAGATCAAAGAGCAAATACCATTGTTTTTCATAAAGACTAAAATTAATTGAATTCGCTCCGAAAAGTTGCAAAATTCGGGCCATATGGGTATATTGGCGAAGCAATGGAAATCGAAAAAAATATTTGTGCGGCTTTCACCGGACATAGGGGTTATCGCGGTGAGGCCGATGCCGAATTGCGGCGTGAGGTGGAGCGTCTTTACGCCCGAGGCTATCGTTGTTTTCTGACGGGCATGTCGTGGGGTTTCGATCTCGCGGCCGGACTGGCTGTCGCCGAGGCGAAACGCCGTCATGACGATATTCGCCTCGTAGCGGCGGAGCCTTTTTCTGGTTTCCGCGATTTGTTCGACGGAAGCTGCGCCGAAGATTACGATGCCGTGTTGGCCGCGGCCGACGAACGAGTATGCGTTTGCGGCACGAAATCCGTTTTGAGTTATATGCGACGCAACGATTTTTTGGTCGATAACTCGTCGTTTTTGGTGGCGTGGTACGACGGTTCGCCGCGCGGCGGTACGGCATATACCGTCAGGCGCGCGCGACGGATGCGCATGCCCGTAATCAATCTAAAGCCGTCGCCGCAGTTGGAGCTTTTCGGGTAGTCGTTTCGACTATATTGCGGTTCGTAGAACCGCGCGGGCCGCAGGCTGCCGCCCGACAAGAACAAGGGCCGCCCGAAACTCGGACAGCCCTTGCGGTAATATTCGATCGGTAATATTCTACCAGTTGAGAATCTTCTTGAAATCGTAAGCCTCGGGGTTTGCCACATAGGCCTTTGCGCCCTCGTAATCCTCGGGGGTGATGTAGTTCATCAGATTGTTTATCACCTGCTGGATCTTGTCCGACTCGATGTTCACGAGGCGGGGCGGAATCTTGCCCGTTGCGGGGTCCTGCAAATCCTTGAGGTAGAGCGGCGATACGAAACCGTCTTGGCTGATGTAGACCATGCAGCCCGTCTTGCCCTCCGAGAAGAGTTTGTAAACGCCCATACCCAACTCCGAGCAGTAAACCAAGTCGTAGGCGATGGGAGTCTGGCAGCGAACCTCGTAACCGATCTCCACGGGGCGCGACTTGACTTTGATCTTGAGCTCTTTGAGTTTGTTCTCCAACAGTTCGTTGAAAATGTTGGCCTTCGATACCTTGCCCAACTCGGGATGACCGTGATCGTCGTAGGTGAAGTGTATGCCCGAGTTGCGAATCTCCTCGTCGCTCAGCGCGTGGAACACGCCCTCCGAGATCATGGCCACACCGTATTCGATGCCCATCAGCTTGCGCTTGATGATCGACGAAACCACCAGATTCACGATTTTCTCGATGGTGATCTCGGTCTTGTCGAACATCTCGGGGATGACGATCATGGGGTAGTGGCAGGCCGAGCCGATACCGAATGCGAGGTGACCCGCCGAACGGCCCATAGCCGCTACCACGAACCAGTTGGCCGAGGTGCGTGCGTCGTTGTAAACGGCGCGGCCGATGACGGTACCGCCCTCCTTAGCCGACTGGTAACCGAAAGTCGGGGTACCTGCGGGCAGCGGAAGGTCGTTGTCGATGGTCTTGGGTACGTGAATGTTGGCAATGGGGTAGTGCTTGGCCTCGAGGAATTTGGCAATACGGTTGGCCGTCGATGCGGTGTCGTCGCCGCCTACCGTAACGAGCAGCTTCACGTTGTTGTCCTGAAAAAACGAGAGGTTGAAATTCTCCTCGAAATCCTTGTCGGTCGGCTTGAAACGGCTCATGGTGAGGTACGATCCGCCCTGATTGAAGATGTAGTCGGCCTTTACGAAGTCGAGATCCTCGTGACTGGGATTCGAGTTGAAAAGCCCCGAATAACCGTAGTGCAGACCGATTACGCGATAACCTTTGGCGAGGAACGTCTTGGCGACGCTGCCTACGACGGTATTCATGCCCGGTGCGGGACCGCCGCCTGTGAGAATTGCAATAGCCTCTTTCATAGTGCTTTGTAAATATTAAAAAGTTTAGGTGCTACTTTGCCGATTTCCGAATCCGCCTCCGGTATTTTCGGGGGGGGGGAGGCGGTGCGCCGTACTTCCGAATCGATCGCGATGAGAATTACGGCATACATAATTTCGTGCAAAGATAGTGATAAAAAACGAGAATACGAGCGGATAGGCTAAACAATGTGTTTGTGCGAAACGGATTGTGTAGTGCGGTTCGACCGAGCCTGACGAAATGACTTTCGCCGCAACGCTGTCAGTTACGACAATGCTGCGGCGAAAGTCATTTGCGAGATATAGGGGAATTTACTTCTTTTCGAGCGAGAACGAATAGGGACGGTCTTTGTCGCCCGTTCCGCGTTCGGTGTTGGGTTCGGCCGACATCTTCACGTCCATGCGGCCTCCGCGCATCAGATCGCCGTGGGTGATGTAGTTGCGCGTATATCGCTTGCCGTTCAGCTTCATGTCGTCGATGTAGAGATTCTCCGCGCTGTTTTCGGGCGCCGCGATCTCGAACGTCTTGCCGTTTTCGAGCCGTATTACGGCCTTTTTGAACAGCGGTGCGCCCATGATATACTGATCGGTGGCGGGGCATACGGGGTAGAATCCGAGAGCCGAGAACACATACCAGGCCGAGGTCTGTCCGTTGTCCTCGTCGCCGCAGTAACCGTCGGGCGTAGCCGAATAGAAACGGTTCATCACCTCGCGCAGACGCTGCTGAGCTTTCCACGGCTGACGGGCGTAGTCGTACATGTAGATCATGTGCTGTATGGGCTGGTTGCCGTGAGCGTAGTTGCCCATGTTCATCACCGTCATCTCGCGTATCTCGTGTATGGTGCCGCCGTAGTAGCTGTCGTCGAACACGGGAGGCACGGTGAACACCGAGTCGAGCATCGCGACGAACTCCTTCTCGCCGCCCATAAGGTCGATCAGCCCCTGAGGATCGTGAAATACCGACCATGTGTAGTGCCAACTGTTGCCCTCGGTGAATGCGTCGCCCCACTTCAGCGGCGAGAACGGTTTCATGAACTCGCCGTTCTTGTTGCGTCCGCGCATCAGACGCGTTTCGGGATCGAACACGTTGCGGTAGTTCATGGCACGGGCGGCATACAGCTCCACTTCCTCCTTGGGACGCTTCAATTCCTTGGCCATGCGGTAGATGCACCAGTCGTCATAGGCATATTCGAGTGTACGTGCGGCATTCTCGTTGATATCGACGTCGTAAGGCACGTAACCCAATGTGTTGTAATATTCGTGTCCGCGACGTCCCGTCGAGCTTACGCGAGGATGTACGTTGTTCGCTCCGTGGACGAGACCTTCGAACATGGTCTGCGGATCCTCCACGCGCACGCCTTTCACCCATGCGTCGGCCAGCACCGAAGCCGAATTGTTGCCGATCATGCAGCCGCGATGGCCCGGACTCGCCCATTCGGGGAAGAAGCCGCTTTCGCGGTATACGTTCAGCAGTCCCTCCTGCATCTTGAGGTTTTCCGACGGGTAGAGCATGTTCAGCAGCGGGAACAGACAGCGGAACGTATCCCAGAATCCCGTACCTGTATAGAAATAACCTTTCTCCACCTTGCCGTTGTGAGGACTGTAGTGCAACACTTCGCCGTTGTCGGCTATTTCGTACAGTTTGTGCGGGAAGAGCGTCGAACGGTAGAGGCACGAGTAGAAAGTGCGGTACTGGTCGAGGTCGCCGCCGCTCACTTCGATGCGTCCCAGCACCTCGTTCCACGCTTTGCGGCCCTTATCCTTCAGCGTCTCCAGCGAGTCGTCGCCCAACTCGCGAAGGTTCACGAGCGCCTGCTCGGGACTTATGAACGACGATGCCACGCGGGCATGCACCTTTTCGCCTTTGTGCGTAGCGAATCCTATGACGGCGCCGGTGTGGTTCTTGGTCTGTTCGGTCGCATTCTCGCTCAACTCTCCGTCGGCGAACGTAGCTGTATATTCGAACGGCTTGTCGAACTCCACGACGAAATAGTTTTTGAAATCGCGGGGCACACCGCCGCTGTTGCGCGTGGTGTAGCCCGTAATGCGGTTGTTGGCGGCATCGATCTTTATGTGCGAACCGCGGTCGAAGGCGTCTACCACTACATACGAATTTTCCGACTCGGGGAATGTGAAGCGAAACAGTGCCGCACGATCGGTGGGCGACAATTCGACCACGACATCGTGTTCTGCCAGATAAACTTTATAATAGTAAGCCTTTGCCTCCTCGCCTTTGTGCGAGAACCAGCTCGCGCGCTCGTTCTGGTCGAACTTCGGAGTGCCTACCACGGGCATGAGCGAGAATTGCCCGAAATCGTTGATCCACGGGCTGGGCTGGTGTGTCTGCTTGAATCCGCGTATTTTGCGGTCGGTATACACGTATTGCCATCCGTTGCCCATCTCTCCCGTCTGGGGTGTCCAGAAGTTCATACCCCAAGGCCGAGCTATGGCGGGGTAGGTATTGCCGGTGGAGAGTTCGAACGACGATTGCGTGCCCACCAGCGGATTTACGTAATCGACGGGAGAAAACTCCTCTTTTTGCGCTCGCGCCGCGAAGAACGACGTCGCGGCGAGCAGTGCGAGAATACTCTTTTTCAACATAAATTATCTAAGGTTTCGGTTTTGTCGGGAACAAAATTACGAAATTATCGCATTGCGGGCAAGCCTTTTCGGCCTATCGTACGATTGTTCCGTTCCATACGGTTCTGTTGCCGCAGTTGTCGGTCAGCGTGAATTCTATCGCATGCGTAGTGCCTCCCGCTATGCCTTCGGCCCGCAGGTCTATCGATGCGCGGCCGTGCGACAGATCGATCGCCACCCATCGACCGTCGATCGCGGCTGAATACGAACCTATGCCCGAGAAGTTGTCGGAGATGCGGAACGCTATGCGGTCGCGGTTGCGGCAATCCTGCCCGTCGGCGAATTGAGGTTTTATGACGGGCGGCACGGTGTCGGCCGCGAGGCAATAGGTGCCGAACGACGAGGTGCGGCCTGCAAGTCGGTTGTAGCGGTAGTTGCCTCCGGCATACGATACGCTCCCGTTGTCGGCGACGGCTGCCATTACCGTATACGGCCGCAGCACTTCGTCGACGGCGATGCTGAAAACGGGAGCTATGCTTTTGTGAAGCGGTATGTTTTTGTCGCCTACGCGATATGCGGGCGATAGTATGCGTACGGTGGAGTCGGCCTTGGGCGTCACGTCCGACCTTTCGATGCGCAGCGCCGCCGATTCGTAGAGCGAGCCTTTGGGTATCACGACGCTGAACGAGTCGTCGACCTTGACGGCGAAATCGCGGTCGTGATATACCGCTTTGTGTGTTTCGTCGATCTCGCCGCGGAAACATTCGGCGTCGGGCTTGCCCTCGATCTCGAATTCGAGATCCGACGTGTTGCCGCAATCATCCTCGACCGCGATCTCCATCTTTCGCTTCGCTCCTTCGGCCGTCTCCACCAGTCCGCGATTGCGCAGAGTGGGGTAGAACCGCTGCGTGCCTCCCTGCACGGCGGCCAGACGAATGGCCTCGTTGCGCGAATTGCGCTGAACGGGGTAGTAGGACACGGCGTTGCAGTAACGCGACATATCGAACGTGAATCCGTCGTTTCGGTATTCGAAAAAGGGCTGTCCGTCGACTCGAGCCGTCAGACGATATATGCCGTACGTGTTGGCGCAATCGTCCTTGCGGTCCGACGTCTCGATCACGAAATAACCTTTGCGTCCGACCTTTACGGATCCCTGTCGGGCGAGGCGATATGTGCCGTCGTCGACCTTGCGCACGGCGTATGTCGCGGGCCTCGCGTTCACGGGAATGCCGCGCACGGTGTCGACTTCGATGTAGTGTACCTTCATTATGTAGGGTGCAATGCCGTCCTTGGGCTTCAGTACTCCCTGCGCTATGACGTTAATGGTTTTCTGCGTCTCGGTGTCGCGTATTTCGTAGTGCAAGTGCGGACCCATCGACGAACCCGTGTTTCCCGAACGGGCTATCTCTTCGCCGCGCATGACCCGAAATTTGTCGGGCGGACACGTGATGTCGATTCGGTTGTTTTTCAGACGATGGCGCTCGGCGAAGACGAAATCGGCAATATCCTTGCGGAACCGCGACAGATGGCCGTATACGGTGGTCGTTCCGTTGGGATGGGCGACGTAGAGGGCGAGGCCGTATCCCGACGGAGATTGCAGTATACGCGCTACGTAGCCGTCGGCGGCCGCCACGACCGACTTGCCCTCCACGCCGTCGGTCTTCAGATCGGTTCCCGAATGGAAATGGTTGGGGCGCATCTCGCCGAAGTTGGCCGAGTAGTAACCCGCCACATCGCGCAGCGGATATTCGTAATAATCGGGGTCGAGTCTCTGCGCCGTCGCGGGCATTGCGAAAATTGCGGCGGCTATAACGGAAAAAATTCTGTTTCGTCGCATGGTTCTTCCATGTTGCGGGTTATATCCTCCACGCACGTCACGACATCGTCGGTGGCGAACCCCAGCGATATGCCGTGTCTGATGAGTTTGGTGCGCAGTTGATAGAAGTTATCGTATTTCAGGTTCTTCATCTTGCGAGCGAGACGTTCGGCGAGTCGCGACGTATCGCGCGCCGACGGGACGGAGTTCAAGGCCTCGGACACTACGGAGTCGGCTATGCCTTTGCGGCGCAAAGCCGTGCGGATCTTGTATTCACCCCATGCGCTGAGGTTGATTTTTTCCCTTACGAATGCCTCGGCGTAACGCCTGTCGTCTATGAATCTTTCGGTTACGAGCCTTTGCAACACCTCTGCGCGCTCGGCTGGCGGAACGCCCCACGCGTTCATCAGGCGCATCGCATCGCCCGACGACCGTTCGGCACGGGCGCAAAGACGCATGAGCGAGGCCAAAGCCTGCTCGGCGGTTTTGCTGCGTTTTATCGTTTGCTTTTCCTGCCGCATACCATTCGTTGTTTGCCGAAACAATCCTTCTCGGTCAGCACGTCGGCGAATCCTTCGGCACGTACCGTTTCGGCCGTCATCTCGGCCAGCCGTTCGTGCACTTCGAAAAGAATCGAGCCGCCGTCGGACAACATTCCGTATGCCGCGCGAGCTATGGCGCGATAGAATGCGAGCGGATCGGAATCGTCGACGAAAAGTGCGTCATGGGGTTCGTATAGCGTGACGTTGCGGTGCATAGACGCCATTTCCGAGCGTGGGATGTATGGCGGATTGGATACTATTATGTCGAACCGTCGGCCCGCGAGTCGCTTCATACCGCCCAAAGCATCGTCTTTCACCCATTCCGCCTCCACACCGAGACGCACGCCGTTTTCCTTTGCGATCTCCAATGCTTCGTCCGATATGTCGAGGGCCGTAATCTCGGCTTTCGGAATGCGATGCCCGAGAGCGATGGCTATGCAGCCGCTTCCCGTGCATACGTCGAGTATTTTCGGACGGGCGAATTTCTCGGCCCGCCGCGCGGTTTTCATAACCAGCTCTTCGGTTTCGGGGCGCGGGATCAACACGCCTTCGCGCACTGCGAATATGAGTCCGCAGAAATCCGTCTCGCCGATAACATATTGCACCGGCCGGCCGGCCGCCAGTTCGTCGGCAGCGTGTTCCAAGCCGTCTATTTCTATTGTTTCATTCGGATCCGCGAGGAATTTAGCCTCCGCGTCGCCGCTCAATGCCGATGCCGTCATACGGGCTATGCGTCCGCACTCCTCCGCCGAGTAGAGCGCAGCCGTACGGCTGCGGACGTAATCGATTATTTCCGCTCGCGAAGCCCTCATCGCCTATGCCCGCAGTTTGAGGTCGGCGAGCGCTATGGCCATGGCGGCCTCCACTACCACCGCCGCGCGCAAGGCTATGCACACGTCATGACGACCCTTTATGACGAGTTCTTCGACGCGGCCCGTTTCGAAATTGTAGGTCTGCTGTCCGCGCGATATGGATGCCGTGGGTTTCACCGCCGCGCGAACCACTATGGTATTGCCGTTGGTTATGCCGCCGACTATGCCTCCTGCATGGTTGCCGTCGGTGCGTCCCGCGGCATCGATGATCGGGTCGTTATGCTGCGATCCCGTCATTCGGGCCGCTTCGAATCCGCTGCCGAACTCCACGCCCTTGACCGCGGGAACCGAAAAGAGCAGATGGGCTGCGAGGCTCTCCGCCGAGTCGAAAAAGGGTTCTCCCCAGCCCGTAGGCACTCCTTCCACGCGGCACTCTACGATGCCGCCGACGGAATCCTGATCCATACGCGCCCGTTCTATTATCTCGTCGAACCGCGTCTTGTCCGTCGAACCGCCTATCTCCTTTATCTCGGTGACGAATCCGATCTCCTCGCCCAAAATCTTCTTGGCTATGGTGCCCGCCGCGACGAGCGCGAGGGTTATGCGGCCCGAGAAGTGTCCCCCGCCGCGCGGATCGTTGAATCCGCCGAATTTGTGTCGGGCCACCATATCGGCATGCGACGGCCGCGGATGTGCGGTCAGATTGCGGTAATCGCCCGAACGGGTGTTCTCGTTGACGAACTCCACGGCGATCGGAGCGCCCGTGGTGTACCCCTCGTATACGCCCGACGCTATGTGGGGCGCATCGCTCTCCTTGCGCGGCGTGGTACCGGCCGATCCCGCGCGTCGCCGCGCCAAATCCTTTTCGAAATCATGCTCGGCGAGCGGAATGCCTGCGGGCACGCCGTCGATCACCACTCCCACCTGCGCTCCGTGCGATTCGCCCCAGAGCGATATTCTCAATTCGTTACCCCATGTATTCATCTTATCGTAGCGTTACGGATGCCAGATCGTCGAAAAATGCGGGATAACTCTTTTCCACGCACTCGGCGTTCTCTATTTTTACCTCGCCGTCGCAGCGCAAAGCCGACACGGCCATCGACATGGCCATGCGGTGGTCGTTGTGGCTGAATACGGTCGCGGGACGTATCTCGCCGCCGCGTATCTTCATTACATTGTCCTCGCTGAGATCGACCTCGATGCCTACCTTTTCGTATTCGCGGCGTATGGCCTCGGCCCGGTCGCTCTCCTTGTGCAGCAGACGTTCGGTACCGATCAACACGCTCTCGCCCTCGGCCGCAGCCGCCAGTGCCGCCAGCGCGGGGAACAGATCGGGGGCGTTGGTGGCGTCGAACGTGAATGCGCGCAACTTGCGTTTCGACACGGTTATCGAATCGCGTTCGATTATTATACCCGCACCTGCGCGCTCCAAAGCGTGGCAGATGGCTGTGTCGGCTTGTTTGGACAGGGTCGAGAGGTTATTTACGGTCACCTCGCCAGCTATGGCTCCCGCCACCAGCATGGCCGCCGCGCCGCTCCAGTCGCCTTCGATGGCCAGATCGGTCGGCGTGTATTTCTGTCGGCCCTCGATGAAGAACTGCGAATAGTCGCCCTCGTGGTGCATGATCTCCACTCCGAAGCGCCGCGCCGTGTCGATGGTCATGTCCAGATAGGGCGTCGAGACGGCCGAGCGTACGTAAAGATCGGTATCCTCCTCGGCCAAAGGCAGTGACAACAGAAGTCCCGTGATGAATTGCGACGACACGCTGCCGTCAACCTCGATGCGTCCGCCGTGGATGGGGCCGCACACTTCGATGGGCAGATAGCCTCCGCCGTCGCGCACCTCCACGCCCAGTCGTCGCAGAGGCTCGATCATCATTATCATGGGGCGGTGCAGCAGCGTGCCTTCGCCTTTGATGCAAATAGGGGTGGAGTTGAGCGACGCTATGGGGGTGAACAGACGGGTAGCCAGCCCCGATTCGCCTACGTGAAGCGTATCTGTCGCGGGGCGCAGTCCACCGTCGATGGCGATAGTGGTGTCGTCGACATGCGTCACCCGCGCGCCCAAAGCCTCGATGCACGACAACGCCGAGCGAGTATCCTTGCAGAACTCTATGTTTCGCAGCGTCGTGCGTCCTTCGGCCAGCAGCGCGAGGGCTATGGCGCGTTGTGCGTAACTCTTGGAACTCGGCGGAACGATGATGCCTTTCACGCTCCCCGAGGAGACGGTTTTATCCATATATGAAGGTTAAAGTTTAGTCGGGTCGTTTTGTGCGGCCTCGGCCTGCTTGCGTTTGTCGATGGCGGGACTGTGGCGCAACTGGAAATTCTTGCCCAGATACACCTTGCGCACCATTTCGTCGTTGGCCAAATCCTCGGCCGTACCCGTTTTCAGTATCTTGCCTTCGTAGAGCAGATAGGTGCGGTCGGTGATGGCCAGCGTCTCGTCGACATTATGGTCGGTGATGATTACGCCGATGTTCTTGTTCTTCAGCGTAGCCACGATGCTCTGTATGTCCTCCACCGCGATGGGATCCACGCCGGCGAAGGGTTCGTCGAGCAATATGAAGGCGGGGTTGATAGCCACGGCGCGCGCGATCTCCGTACGGCGTCGCTCGCCGCCCGAGAGCTGTATGCCGAGGCTCTTGCGGACCTTTTGCAAGCGAAACTCCTCGATGAGCGACTCCACACGCTCGCGTTGGTACTTTTTGTCGTACGAGGTCATTTCGAGCACCGCGCGTATGTTGTCCTCCACGCTGAGTCGGCGGAATACCGATGCCTCCTGCGCCAGATATCCCACACCCATTTGTGCGCGGCGGTAGACCGGTTCGTCGGTGAGTTCGGTCACCCGTCCTTCGTCGTTTTCAAGGAATATTTTGCCTTCGTTGGGCTTGATGAGTCCCACTATCATATAAAAGGTAGTGGTCTTGCCCGCACCGTTGGGGCCCAGCAGACCGACTATCTCCCCTTGGTTGACATCGATGGTCACATGGTTCACCACAGTGCGCGATTTGTACTTTTTTACAAGCTCGCTCGTGTACAGGCGCATAATCGTTGAAATTTTTCACAAAGTTATTATTTTTTCGAGAAAAAGTTTTATCTTTACATGAAAATTCCTGTTTTGCGACGAAGCGGGCTATTTAGAACAACGGTATGATGGAGCAAGAAAACACTCTTTTGCACGACAAACTGAAGGAGTACTTCGGCTTTACTTCTTTCAAAGGTAATCAGGAGGCGGTGATCCGCAATTTGCTGGCGGGGCGCGACACTTTCGTGCTCATGCCCACGGGCGGCGGCAAATCGTTGTGTTACCAGTTGCCTGCGCTCATCATGGACGGCGTCGCTATCATCATATCGCCGCTCATAGCCCTCATGAAGAATCAGGTGGATGCCATGCGCACATTCTCCACCGAGTCGGGCATAGCCCATTTCCTCAATTCGTCGCTTAACAAAACGGCCATAAACCAAGTGCGCAACGACGTGCTGGAGGGCAAGACAAAGCTGCTTTACTTCGCTCCCGAATCGCTCACCAAGGAGGATAACGTGGCGTTTCTGCGCAAAATCAAGATCTCGTTCTACGCCATCGACGAGGCGCACTGCATATCGGAGTGGGGCCACGATTTCCGTCCCGAGTATCGGCGCATACGCCCCATAATAAATGACATAGGCGCGGCTCCGCTGATCGCTCTCACCGCCACCGCCACGCCGAAGGTGCAGATGGACATACAGAAGAATCTGGGTATGTCGGACGCCGCGGTGTTCAAATCGTCGTTCAACCGATCGAATCTATTTTACGAGATCCGCCCCAAGCATAATGCCGAGCACGAGATAATACGATTCATAAAACAGAAATCGGGAAAGAGCGGCATAATCTATTGCCTTAGCCGCAAGAAGGTGGAGGAACTGGCCGAACTGCTGGTTGCCAACGGTATAAAGGCGTTGCCCTACCATGCGGGAATGGACGCTCAGACGCGCGCCAATAATCAGGACGATTTTCTGATGGAGAGGGTCGACGTCATAGTCGCCACCATAGCTTTCGGTATGGGTATCGACAAGCCTGACGTTCGTTATGTGATCCATTACGACATACCCAAATCGTTGGAAGGGTATTATCAGGAGACGGGCCGTGCGGGCCGCGACGGCGGCGAGGGTCATTGCCTCACCTTTTACAGTTACAAAGATATTCAGAAACTCGAGAAGTTCATGCAGGGCAAGCCGGTGGCCGAGCAGGAGATCGGCAAGCTGCTCCTGCTGGAGACGGTGTCGTATGCCGAAAGTTCCATTTGCCGTCGCAAGACTCTGCTGCACTACTTCGGCGAGGAGTATGCGGATGACGACTGCGGCTGCTGCGACAACTGTGTGAATCCCAGGCCTAAAGTGCAAGCACATGAGGAGATGAAGTTGGCTTTGCAGGCCTTGCAGGCGGTAGGCGACAAATTCAAGAGCGACCACCTCGTAGCGGTGCTCACGGGCAAGGTGACGGCGCAGGTGAAGAGCTATTCGCACAACAAGCTCAAGTGGTTCGGCGAAGGCGAGGATCACGACGGCAAGTTCTGGGGTGCCGTGATACGGCAGGGGCTTATAATGGGACTTATCGACAAGAGCATAGAGAATTACGGACTGATATCGGTGAACGACAAGGGTCTGAAATATATCGAGTCGCCCGCTCCCGTCACCATAACCCTCGATCATAACTACGACGAGGAGGAGCGCGAGGAGGAGGCCTCGGCTGCGCAGGCGGGCAAGGGCGGCGCTGCCGACGAGGAGTTGTTCTCCATGCTGAAGGATCTGCGAAAGAAGGTGGCGAAGAAACACGATCTGCCGCCGTTCGTCATTTTCCAAGATCCGTCGCTGGAGGATATGGCCATTCAATACCCCATAACCATAGAGGAGATGCAGAATATCTCGGGCGTAGGCGTGGGCAAGGCCAAGAAGTTCGGCGAGGAGTTTATCCGCCTCATCAAGGCATACGTCGAGGAGAAGGATATCGTGCGTCCGCAGGATATGATCGTAAAGTCGGTGGCCAACAAGTCAGGCAACAAGATATTCATCATACAGTCTATCGACCGCAAGATGGATTTCGAGGATATAGCGCGGGCCAAGAATCTCGATTTCGAGGAGCTGATTACCGATATTGAAGGTATAGTCAACTCGGGAACCAAACTCGATATATCGTACTACATCGAGCAGTATATGGACGAGGACAAGGCCGAAGATATCTATCTCTATTTCAAGGAGGATGCCGAGAGCGATTCGCTCGATGCCGCATTGGAGGAGCTCGGTTCGGACTATACCGAGGAGGAGATACGTCTCGTGCGTATAAAGTTCCTCTGCGAGGTGGGAAATTAATTCGCAGCCCGCAATGCCGTAACTGATTTATTTCTATATTTGCATTCGACAAACAACCACGAGCCGTCAGCGTCGTCCGATAACGACGGGCGGTTTCGACAATTACGTAAAACTCAATATTATGGCTTTGATCTATTGTAAAGATTGCGGCAAGCAGGTGTCGGACTCGGCAGCCAATTGTCCCTATTGCGGTTCGAAAATGAAATCGGTGAATCCCGACGCGAGCGCCAAAGATTGGCTCACCACGCTTCTGTTGTGTTTCTTCCTCGGCGGTTTAGGCATACACAGTTTCTATGTCGGCAAAACCGCCATCGGCGTGATTCAGTTGATAACTTTGGGCGGTTGCGGTATTTGGACGCTGATCGATTTCATCATGATTATTTGCGGCAACTATCGCGACGGCGAAGGCAAGATCATCAGCAACAATCGATAATCCTTCAGCCGTGCGGTGGTTTTGGCGCTGCCGTTGCGCCGTTGCGATCGCGTTGTTGCCGTCGTGCATATACTTCGTTCCCCGCGAATGGATCTTTTCCGAGGAGCATCCGTTGTGCCTCATCCGCAATATTACGGGACACGAATGTCCGGGGTGCGGAATGACGCGGGCATTGACGTCGCTGTGCTACTTCGATTTCGCCGACGCATGGTCGTATAATCGCGGAGTGATTATCGTCGCTCCGCTTTTGGCGTATGTATGGGTGAAGTGGATCGTTCGTACGGCGAAAAACGCTAAGTAATCGCATTCGGCGAGGCGCGTACTTCCGACGTTTATATTTACAGAAAAACACATGAATCAAGTAAGGGCAAAAAAGTCGTTGGGACAACATTTCCTGACCGATCTCAACATAGCGTCCAAAATATGCAATTCGCTCGGCGGCGGCTCGCCCGAAGCGCCTGCCACAGTGTTGGAGGTGGGATGCGGCATGGGCGTATTGACACGTTTTCTGCTGCAACGCGACGACATAGTGACATACGGTGCCGAGATCGACGGCGAAAGTGTCGAGTATCTGCACGGGCACTATCCCGATTTCGCGCCGCGTCTGATCGAGGGCGATTTTCTTGCGATGGATCTGCGCGAGCGCTTCGGCGACGAAGTCCGCGTAATCGGCAACTTTCCTTATAATATATCGTCTCAGATCTTTTTCAAGATCATCGAGAATCGCGACATCGTTCCCGAGTGCGTCGGCATGATTCAGCGCGAAGTGGCTGTCCGCATGGCCGAACCTCCCGGGTCGCGCGAGTACGGAATACTCAGCGTACTGCTTCAGGCGTGGTACGACATAGAGTATCTGTTCACGGTGGGGGAGAAGGTATTCAATCCGCCCCCGAAGGTCAAGAGTGCCGTGGTGCGGTTGCGTCGTAATGCCACCGTGCGACTGGGTTGCGACGAGGCGCTTTTCGTGCGGGTGGTGAAGGCGTCGTTCGGACAGCGTCGCAAGATGATACGCAATTCGCTGAAGTCGGTTTTCGGCGATTTCGGCGGTGCGGAGCACCGTTTCTTCTCCATGCGTGCCGAGCAGTTGTCGGTGGCCGATTTTACGGAGTTGACCAATTGGGTTGCCGAAAATCAGAAAAAGTAAATCGATTTTGGCGCGGTCTGCTGAGATCGCGTATGAAACAGTCTTCGGCGGCTGCGGGGCACGAAGCATAAGACGCCGAAGACAATAATGTCGCATGCGACATTACAACGATTATCGACGGTATGCTGACGATCCCGTGAAAGCTGCTTGCGTGGCCGAAACATTGTGCGAGTTGCTGAGATTCTGCTGTTCGATAAACTCGCCGGCGGCGAATGCGCGATTCGAGCAGTCGCGACTGTCATCCGTTATTTTTCGAAATCTCCCGCCACCACCGTCACCATATCCTCGGGGCGCAGATACTTTTGCGCCAATGCCAGCAGTTCGTCGGACGTGGTGCGGCGTATGCGTTCGAGACTGCGGTTGGTCTGCGAATTGTCGAATCCGCACAACAGATTTTCCGTCGTCACGTCGGCTATTCCGAACGGTCCGTCGAGTATGCGCATCATCTCGCCCGCCATGATGTTTTTCACCAATGTCAGCTCCTCTGCGGGCACTGGAACGGTACGCAATGTTTCGATCTCGGCCGCTATCTGTCGCAGAGCCTCATGGGTTGCCTCGCGTCCCACTTGAGTGGCGATGGCGAGATACCCGGCATGCTGGAAATTGACCATCGCCGAATATACCCCGTAGGTGAATCCGTTGCGCTCACGCAGATTCTGCATCAGTCGCGATCCGAAATATCCGCCCAGTACCGTGGCAAGCACCTGCATGGGGATGAAATCCTCGTGCGTGCGAGGGAACAACAGCCGCCCCATGCGTATTGACGACTGCACGGCCCCCGCATGCCGTATACGCATGTCGTGCGTGGTGCGGAACGGTGCGAACGGCTCGTCGTCGGCGCAATCGGCCGAGGGCAGAGCCGAGGCGATTGCGGCTACGCGGCGCAGCACTTCGTCGTCTATGCGTCCGCTGCAAACCACCATGCAGTTTTGCGCGGTGTAGGTGCGTCGATAATGTTCCGACAATCGGTCGTGATCGAGGAAATCGTATTCCGATTCGTCGTACGATATGCCGTAAGGGTGTTCGGCGCCGAACACGGCCCGCGCGAAGTTCTCGCGGGCTATGGTCTCCACTTTGCGGCGTTCGATGGCGAGCTGCTGTTTGCGCTTGGCGCGGTAGGTCGCTGCCTCGCTTTCGGGAAAGACGGGGCGGAGCACAACCTCCTCGATGATCTCGGCCGTACGGGCGAAAAATTTCGAGAGCGTGCAGAACGTCACGTATGCGTAATCGCGATCGATATTTATATCGAAATAGGATCCGTAATAGTCCAGCCGTTCGGCTATCTCCTGCGCCGCGAATGCCGTCGTACCTTCTGCGAGCATGTTGGCCGTCGCCGACGCGGTGAAGGGGTGGCGTTGCGTCACCGTTCCCGCATGGAATACGAACGTCACGCGGACGACCTCGTATTCGGGACAGTTCACGGCGTATATCGGGGTGCCGTTCGCGGCTGTGTGCCGTTCGGCCTGCGGAACCTCTATTGCGGTCGGTACGGTAAGCGGAGGTCGTTTCATCGTTTTGCTCTGTAAATAATGGTTGATGAATTCTCGGTGCGGAATGTGCGGCGCGAAAAATCGGCCACGTCGTCAACCGTAAGCGAACGGTAGATGTCCACTTCGCGGTTTACGAGGTCCAAATCGCCGAGCATGGCGTAAAAACCGAGGTTCATGGCCTTGTTCATGACGTTCAGTTCGCCGAACAGCGTGTTCGCTTCGAACTTGTTCTTCACCTTTTCCATTTCGTAATCGGTTATCGCGCCTCTCATGAGCTCCTCGGCTTCGTGCCGCAAGGCCTCCTTGGCCTGCTCCTCGCTTGTCGCTGGGAGAAGCTGTCCCGTGAATACGAACAGCCCTCCGTCGACGTCGCCCGTTATGTAGGCGTTCACTCCCGAAAACAGCCTCTTTCCCTTTATGAGGCGTTCGTAAAGCCGCGCCGAGTCGCCTCCCGCCAGCAGGTCGGAGGCCATGTCGCCCGCATGGAAATCGTGCGACAGTCGGTCGCCCATGTGGTAGGCCACCGTTATCGCCGTTGCGGGTACGTCGCGCTCGACGACCTGACGTCGCGCGGCGAGCTGCTCGGGTTCGGGCGCGAGGGGCGTAGGCTGTGTTCCCGAATCGGCTATCGGCCCGAACCACTTGTCGGCCAATTCAAATATCCGTTCGGGATCGATGTCGGCCGAAACCGACAGTATGGCATTGGAGGGATGATAGAAACGTCGGTAGAAATCGCGCACTTCGTCGAGCGTGGCGGCCTCTATGTGTTCGGGTGTCATGCCTATCGTCGCCCATCGGTAGGGATGGCTTTTGTAGGCCAACGCACGCAACAACATGTTCATGTCGCCGTAGGGCTGGTTGAGATAACGCTGCCGAAACTCCTCTATGACAACCCGTTTTTCCACCCTGCAAGCCTCGGCCGAAAGGTCGAGTCCCGTCATGCGGTCGCTCTCGAGCCATAAGGCGGTTTCGATGTTGGCGGCAGGCAGGGTGATGTAAAAATCGGTATAGTCGTTGTTGGTGAAAGCGTTGTTCTCGCCGCACGCCATCTGTACGGGCGTATCGAAGTCGGGCACCTCGCGGGTGCCGCGGAACATCAGGTGTTCGAACAGGTGGGCGAACCCCGTGCGTGCGGGATCCTCGTTGCGTGCCCCGACTTTGTAGAGTATGTTCACGGCCGCCATGCGCGATGTTCGGTCGCGATTGGCTATAACGGAGAGGCCGTTGGCGAGTTGTGTTGCGTGGTATTCGATCATGTCTTGCGGCCGCGCGTTTTGCCGTGCGGCGGGTGCAAAAATAGGTATTTTTATCGAATTATCGCCAATCGCGCCGCGACGTGTCGGGCGAGGGAGCGGTTTAGGGTTTGATTTACGGCATATTAAGGCGCATGGTGTGATTGTTAGAATATTAACACTGAAAAATCTATGAAATAACATCGGAATTTTCTAACTTTGCGAGTAGTCATTAAAAGACAATTCACACAGAAAAATTCATAAAATACACAAAATTACTAATTGAGTATGTCAGAGAAAAAATTCATTACGTGTGACGGTAATTACGCAGCGGCTCACATAGCCTACAAATTTTCGGAGGTAGCTGCCATTTACCCGATCACACCCTCGTCGACAATGGCCGAGTTGGTGGACGAGTGGGCCGCTCAGGGCCAGAAGAACATGTTCGGAGAGACCGTGAAGGTCGTGGAGATGCAGTCGGAAGCGGGAGCCGCGGGTGCGGTTCACGGTTCGTTGCAGAGCGGTGCGCTCACCTCGACGTTCACCGCGTCGCAGGGTCTTTTGCTCATGATCCCCAACATGTACAAAATCTCGGGAGAGCTGCTTCCGGGCGTGTTCCATGTATCGGCTCGCGCATTGGCCGCGCAGTCGCTTTCGATATTCGGCGATCATCAGGACGTAATGGCCACCCGTCAGACGGGATTCGCCATGCTGGCCACCTCGTCGGTTCAGGAGGTGATGGATTTGGCCGGCGTGGCGCACATCGTGGCGCTTAAGGCCCGCATTCCTTTCCTGCACTTCTTCGACGGATTCCGTACCTCCCACGAGATTCAGAAGATCGAGGTTATCGACGACGCTTCGCTTACCTCGATGCTCGACCGCGACGCATTGAAAGAGTTCCGCGCACGCGCTCTCAATCCCGAGCACCCCGTAACGCGCGGCACCGCCCAGAACCCCGACATCTATTTCCAGACCCGCGAGGCTTCGAACAAGTTCTATAACGCCGTGCCCGATATGGTCGCCGACACCATGGCCAAGATATCGGAGATTACGGGCCGTACCTACAAACCTTTTACCTATTACGGTGCGCCCGATGCCGAGAACGTGATCGTGGCCATGGGTTCGGTCAACGAGACCATAAAGGAGTGCATCGACTATTTGGCCGCGCAGGGTCGCAAGGTGGGTCTTATCACCGTTCACCTCTATCGTCCCTTCTCGGAGAAGTACTTCTTCGATGCGGTTCCCGCCGGCGTGAAGCGCATATGCGTTCTCGACCGTACGAAGGAACCCGGTGCGAACGGCGAACCTCTCTATCTCGATGTAAAGGATATGTTCTACGGCAAGGAGAACCAACCCCTCGTAATCGGCGGCCGCTACGGTCTGTCGTCGAAAGACACCACGCCCGCGCAGATTTTGGCCGTTATCGACAATCTGTTCGCGGCACAGCCCAAGGATCACTTCACGGTTGGCATAAATGACGACGTAACCAATCTGTCGCTGCCCCTCGGCGAGGAGGTTTCGCTGGCTCAGGCGGGTACTTTCGAGGCTCTTTTCTTCGGACTGGGCGCCGACGGTACCGTGGGTGCCAATAAGAACTCGATCAAGATCATCGGCGGTTCTACCGACAAGTATTGCCAGGCATATTTCTCTTACGACTCGAAGAAGTCGGGCGGTTACACCTCGTCGCACCTGCGTTTCGGCGATTCGCCCATACGTTCGCCCTATCTGGTGACGACTCCCGACTTCGTGGCGTGCCATGTTCCGTCGTACGTAGACAAGTACGATGTTCTGAAAGGCCTGAAGAAGGGCGGCTCGTTCCTGCTCAACTCGGTGCACGACGCCGCCACGACCTGCGCAACGCTGCCCGACCACATGAAGGCGTATTTGGCCAAGAACAACATCAATTTCTACATAATCAACGCTACCAAGATCGCGTCGGAACTCGGTCTGGGCTCGCGTACCAACACCATCATGCAGTCGGCATTCTTCAAGATCGCGAACGTGATTCCGTTCGAAAAGGCTGTCGAGGAGATGAAACACGCCATTCTGAAGTCTTACGGCAAGAAGGGCGAGGACATCGTAAACATGAACTATGCTGCGGTGGATGCGGGCGGCAATGCCGTCGAGAAGATCGAGGTGCCCGCCGAATGGGCTTCGATCGAGGTTAAGGCCGCTGCACACAATGTCGATATGTCGCGCCCCGAGTTCGTCCGCAACATAGTCGATCCCATCAATGCGCTGAAGGGCGACGACCTGCCCGTTTCGGCTTTCAACGGCCGCGAGGACGGTACGTGGGATAACGGCACTGCCGCTTACGAGAAGCGCGGCATAGCCGTCAACGTTCCCGAATGGATCGTTGAGAACTGTATCCAGTGCAACCAGTGCTCTTATGTATGTCCTCATGCCGCCATCCGTCCGTTCCTCGCCACCGACGAGGAGGCTGCGGCTACGGGCGTGGAGTGGAAGCAGGGATTGGGCGAGACCAAGGCATACAAATTCCGCATACAGGTGACGCCGCTCGACTGTACGGGTTGCGGCAACTGCG
>CAUDHE010000027.1 GCA_958449275.1 uncultured Alistipes sp.
CGCCGAATCGCAAAACCGTCGTTTGCGGTCGGCGCGATCGGCTCGTCCGAAAAGGCTGTCCTTCACACGGCGACGAATGCCGACAAGGTTCCCGAAACCGAGAAATTCACCGAGGTGCAACGGAAAGAGAACGAGAAACACCCCGACCACAGCAGCGCGACGAGTATTCGGAAAGCGCAGAAACGCAAAACCGAAGCCGTCGAACGACATTTGTCGGCCTCCGACGCCACCCCCCCGAAGACAACCGCGAAAGGACGATTGGCCGCCGACATCTATTTGTCGGGGCCCGCGGGAGCAACCGACTCGCACCGTTCGCCCGGCGGTTCGGTGATGGTCAGCGCCGATCGGTATCGTCAGGTCGCCGAGCACGCCGACCCGCTGGCCGATCCGCTCACCGTCATCATGCTCTACAACCGTAACGCCCCGATCGACACCGAGATAAAACATCGGCGGCCGCTGCGGTTAGGATTCTCGCTACGTTACATGATAACCCCGTCGACAGGCATCGAAAGCGGCCTGACCTACGCTCTGCTCTCGTCGAGCGTGAGTTCGGGCGGCGAGGAGTGCTATTACGACGAGGATCGCACCCTGCACTACATGGGTATTCCCTTAAGATTGGTGTGGAACGCATGGTCGGGCAAACGGCTGTCGCTCTACCTGTCGGGCGGCGCGAGCATCGAAAAGTGCGTCGCGGGGCATGCCCGAACCCGCTGCGTACTGCAAGGCCGCACGCAATCGGCCGACCGTCGGAACATCCGCATCGCGCAGCCGCAATGGTCGGCATCGGCCGCCGCAGGATTGCAATACGACCTCACACCACGCACGGGCCTATACGTGGAACCCGGAATCGGATACTATTTCGACAACGGCAGCGAAACGGAAACGATATACAGCCGACGCCCTCTCGATTTCAACCTCAACATGGGCATACGAATTTCATTCCGATGATCCCTCCCGTGCGATGTTCGGCGAAGAATTAGCGCGCGAAAAGTTGAAATACGGGAAAAATTCTTACCTTTGTCGTTGCCGTACCCGACGGACGGCGGACAAGGCTCCATAGTTCAAGGGATAGAACGAAGGTTTCCTAAACCTTAAATTCGCGTTCGAGTCGCGGTGGAGCTACGCTTTAGAGCGCACCGAAACAATTTAGGTGATTATCAATAATATACACAGTTGAAGTGCGGACATATTTGGTTGTTTTAGCGCTTTGGGCGAGGGCTTTAGCCTCGCCTTTTGTGTTTACTTTTCATGAAAAGTATGTATATTTGCGCGTATTTGTTGGCAAATTGTTGGCAAAAGAAAAAAACGAAATATTATGGCTACAACATTCCGCGCATTAGTTTATGCCGACAACAAACGGCAAGACGGTACATATAATGTGAAAATTCGTCTTACCCATAGACGCCAATCATTAAAAGTGTCGACAAACATATATGTCGCCCCCAATCAACTCACGAGGTCGCTAAAAATTAAAGACATTTCGGTTCTTGATGACGTCGAAGATATGATACGTCGCTGGCGAGGAATAGTAGGGAAACTTGGAGCAACGGCCGATTTGTTAACCGCACACGATGTCCTAAACTATATTCGAAGCATTGAGGCGCGGGATGCTCCGTTCCACTTGGATTTTATATCGTATGGCCGACAACTCGCAGCGAATATGAAACAAGGCACAGCACGCAATTACGAAACAGCGCTAAACGCTTTGATTCGCTTTGTTGGTCGGGACTCCGTAGACATATCCGAAATCTCTGCGAGGTTCCTCCGCGAATTTGAACGATTCATAGAATCAGAACCGGTTTTAAAATCATCGCGTGCTAAAAAGATATACAGAACTGACAAAACAAAGGCGGGAGGACGCGCGGTATCTTCGTATCTTGCTGCCGTTCGACATATACACAATTGCGCTAAAGCGGAATTCAACAATGAGGATACAGGATTAATTCGAATCCCGCAATCTCCTTTTGCGCACTTTAGAGTAAAACCAGCGCCCGCCCCGAAAAAACGAGCCGTTGAGGTTGATATTATCCAAAGCATTATCAATCTCGATGATGAGCCACATTATTACGGCTCACGCATTGACTATACGCGCCGCGACCTTGCGCGCGATTGTTTTCTGCTCTCTTTGGGGCTTGCGGGCATGAATGCCGCCGATCTGCGCTCATGCCCATATCAAGACATATCAGACGGGATTATAGTATACAATAGACAGAAAACAGCCGACAGGCGGGCTGATAAGGCCGAGATGCACATTCGCATAGAACCGCAATTGCTGCCGTTGGTGAAAAAATATATTGACCCGACGAAACAAAAACTGTTTTTCTTTTATCGATTATATAAAGCGGACAGCTATTTTTCCTCTGCGCTTAATCAAGGATTAGCGCGCATTTGTGATGCAATATCGGCCCCGCGTATAACTTTTTACTCCGCACGTCATTCATGGGCTACGATCGCCCGCTCGGCAGCCCTTCAGATCGACAAATACACGGTCCATGAGGGGTTGAATCATGTCTCCGAGAATATGCGCATCACGGATCGCTACATCGCGCGAGACTGGACAAACGTTTGGAATGCGAATAAAAAGGTGCTCGAGTTGTTCGATTGGGATGCGTTGTTGAGGAGAGAGGGATCCCAAGGGGGGCATTAATTGCGGCCAACTATCTGTTCGGATCGTGTTCGTCGATTTCTCCAATAGCAATGCCCTTTACCTCGAAATACTTGTTTCTGATAAGAACGCCTATCATGCTGCCATAATACGCCAGCGGCTGGCCATTATTGAACGCAAATTCTTTTATCTTGTCGACGGTTTCGATATCGAATAATTTATCGAGCGATATTGTGGCAGACTCTATACACAACTGCTGAATATCATAAGCGTTTTTCGTTTTTGCATTTGCCTCGATGTAGCTCCGAATATTTTCCCAATTCGTTGCGATCATTTGCGCAATCCCCATTTTTTCGGCAATTTCCTTGCCTTTCTCCGACAAACCGATCGGACTATGGGATTGCGTGAGTCCATTGGGCATATTGGCTGAAAATATCTCCAGCTTAGTTTTTATATACAATATATCCTCTTTGGCCTTTTTGAGGTTATCCGACAACTCTTTCACCGCATCTAATTTACAAGTCCATTCGGTTGTGTATTTGGTGATCTTATATATTACCCAGCCCGCAAGGAGCAGCATGAACAGCACAAAGCCGAAAGAGCCGGCAGCCGAGCCGAGTATTTCGCGTATAAGTTCTACACCCATGTTGATCGTTTTCTGCAAAGATAGTACCCCAAAACTCCAGATGCAAATTTCAATCGATATATTTATAATTTATTGCATCGGAAATTGAACCAGTTTTTTGCCCCCCCAAAAAATCAAAAGCGTTTTTTACCCTACAAAAATTGAGATCGTTTTTTCTCCCTCAAAAATTAAAACCGTTTTTCGCTGACCAAAAAAAATCAAAAGCGTTTTTTTTGTGGCCGAAAATTGAACGCGTTTTTCTGCGAATTGTTGAGGCTTCGCCCGAATCGCCACTTGCCCCTCTAAACATCCTATATACGAACAAATCCCATAAGAGGGAACACCACATTTAACACAATTTTATGTTCTATATAGGAAATAACACCGTTGAGGCGAATAAAAAAACCGAGGCTATCGCCTCGGTCGCGCAATTTTATCAATTAAAATTTCCGACCTTGACAGTAAGGTCGTGGAAAATAAAACCCGAGTAAAACTACACAAAAAACCGCAATCTGCAAAACAAATCGGCACAATATACGAATGAATGCGAATGCCCGCGACGGCTGCGATCGAATCAGATGCAAATATGCACACGAACGCGTGCATATCTGCGAACGTCGGCAAATCGGCACAAATGCCCGCACGCTTACAAATGTTCGCAAATTGACGAATATTTGCAAATTTGCGCAAATGTATGCAAATGCCTGCAAATGTCGGCGAATCTGCGCAAATGTCCGAATGTTAACGAATGCTGGCACGCCTGCAAACGTCTACGCATCAACGCAGTGCGCGCCCCGATTAACGAGGGCGCGCGGAACGGCCGCGCCAATACGACGGCCTCGATATGTATAATATAGGTGCGAAAAAAAATCACAAAAAAATGTCGAAAAAATTTGCAAAAACAAAAAATGTGCGTACCTTTGCAATGTCTACAAATCAATAAGGATCGGCGCCGATCATAGGCGCAACGTTCCAGTAAAATATATAGCGGCGTTCACCCCGTGATACCTCCGTAATAGAGTTATCGCACCTTATTGATAGTTGTAGACAGCGGGTTAGAGGGACGCCGTTATTTTCGTTTCTCAAAAAAAAGTCTACAACTATGAAAAACACATCTAACAATCGCGTAAGATTCGCGGAAATCCTTAACACAGCCATCTATAACGAGAACGACCACAGCCCCGAACGCATTTCGTTAATTGAAATACTGCCGATTCTCGACGAATACCGCGCCGCCGTTGAGGCGCTGCCCGCCCGCTCCGCATGGGTTAAAGGGGTAAAAGAATACGCTTTCGAGCTGCTCGAAAACTTCGGCGATCAACTCCAATACGCCGTAGAAGTTGGCGAGACACTCCCCGAATTATCCGAAAAAAAACCTGCTTAACGGGGCGGCGAGTTGGTCGCAATTCAGTTGGGGCGGGTGTTCATTAATATATAACGAGGATATCGCGGGGCGCTTATGTACGCCTTCGGAGTTCCGCAAGTGCCGCGGCGGGTTGTGGAACCTCGGCGGCTGCGAGTGGCTCGACCACCAGGCGCGCGCCCTCGCGCAAGCTTGGAAAATGATAGTAACTACAAAGAAGTAAAGACATGAAATACGATATATTATATAACGAGCTGATAACGTACGGCGGTGTAACCATAGCGCGCGATATGTGGCCTAAATTGACTACATTTGTGAAATACTGCAAGGCCCGAGGCGCGGAGCTGCGCGGAGGCTTCGAAAATGGATCGGGCATTATGCTATATCTTAAATAATCCCCCTAACATCCCACGTATAATACGCAACGACGGAAGCCGCCCCGAGGTTCGCGCCTCGGGGTTTTTCGCGATAAAATAGGAATTTCGTTGTGTATTATTAATAAATAACATAATTTTGTATAATTGAAATATAGAAAGACATGCCCGAAATAAGCCGTTTTTTAGGTATTATCATTTTGATGTATTGGGATGATCACAACCCGCCGCACTTCCATGTACGCTACGGAGATTATCGCGCTATAATTACGCTTGACAAATCCGAAATACGCGGAAATCTTCCTATAAAGGTGGCGAAATTGGTATTTGAATGGTTAACGCTTCACGAACAAGAACTGCGCGACAATTGGCGCAAATTGGTAAACGGAGAGCACCCGGATAAAATACAACCTTTAACGCATTAAGATATGGACGAAAGAATAAATATTACAGTCGCCGACGTTGATTATCTCGGCGGGTACATGCTACGGCTAACGTTCAGTAATGGAGAAGTAAAACAAATAGATATGCTACCACTGCTTAACGGGCCTATATTTGAGCCGCTCAAGGACCCGCACAACTTTGTACAATTCGCGTTGATCGGTGGCACGCTCGAATGGTACAACGGCGCAGACTTCGCCCCCGAATATCTATACAAGCATAGTAAATAAGCCCCCCCACGCATAAACAAGAGAGGGCGCCCAGGTGGGCGCCCTCTCTTTGTGCATTGTGTTGTATTCAGACACGCAGCAGCGCAACCGCTACAGTGGCGGCCCTCCGCCTGCATCGCGCATCGGTAGGGGTATGGGGTGCATTTTCTTTTGTTTATTCGGTGCAAACCTCGCCCTTGCCTCAGTTTACACGCTCGGAACTTTTTTCAAAAAAAGCCAAAATGTTATAAATAGTGGGGAGAGGTGCAACCCAATTACAACTTTTTTTGATACCGTTTAGTACCGTTTAATACCGCGGTACTAAACGGTACTTCGTCGATCGCAAACAGAAACTGCTATATTTGGATTGCATTAATTAATATCCCGTAGATAGAAGTATGCACAATAGCACCACTCCGATGATTCCCAAAATTACTAACCCCCAATCTCTGTCTGAAGAATGAGGCGGAGTATTACCAGAGTTAAGTTCTTTTGCTATAATAATATCACGTATTTGTCGGATATCACTGGTTGCTCGAAAAATTCTGAATAATAATATAAGATTTAGAACACCAAATACAATTACTGTCAACTGAATAATTAAAACATTTTCTTCCATACGTCAACTCTTCTTTTTATTGTTTGCTATATTATGTAATATGCTGTTTTCCAGCCCTTTTACGGTAAAATAGTGGGGGGGGGATTTTTGCCCTCCCGAATGGCCGAAACGGCAATATCGGGCAAGGAAAAGCCATTTCTCGACAAAATTTGCTCCAACTGCGCGATCCTCTCCTGCATCATCCGCATCGTCGCCGCCTGATCGCGAATTACGTTCAACATTTCGCGCGCCATCGACCCGCTACCTTCCGACTCTATGGCAGACTCGGCTGCGGGATATGCGGACATTTTTGCCTCCAGCCCCGATTTAAGCATTTTCCCCTCGCCCGTCAAGAGCCATGTCGGATTCACTTCGGGAAAAAATTTAATCAACCTATCGAGATCGAACGTATTCCGATCGTACCATTTGCGCAGGGCTTGAGGCGACATGCCCAAGTAACGCGCAAAATCGGCATCAAATCGGAATTTTTTATACTCCTTTAATCGCGTAAGAATCAGTTTTTTATCCATATTTCATAAAAAATACGTTTATTTTGAAGACTGAATGTTTGCTTTTAATACTTTTTGTTTAGTATATTTGCAATAAATAACAACGAATAATCAACAAATGCAGGACGATGTTTTGACCGAAATACGCATCGAAATTGTGGGCCGAATTTGCGGGCCGCCACATCGCGATGATTCATCCGAAAACATCCCGACTTTTTTCGAATGGGAGGTTTTCCAACAAGGAGAGCTGAAATATCGGCTGCGGCAAGATCAGTGGATATCGATGAACTGCGTTCCATATGCGTTCGAGCGTTGGTTAAATGGCGATGATGTGTCATTTGAAATACGTAAGCGCGGATGTAATGGCACTACATATTGCCGACAACCGATCGATTACCGCGAGTCGATCTGGCGCAAGTTCTTTAGAAAGTTGTTTAAGCTCAAGATTTAATTTCTCGATATTGGATTTCAATATAAGTTCTTGAGCGGTAAATCCGCCTCGCCGATAAAAATCATGGGCTGCGGCAGAAATAGAAACCCTGACTTTGCCCATTGCCCGCAGGCAGGTTATGAGGTTCATCTCGACCATTTGGTCAAGAATGGCGTCAAACTCACGAGATGAAACGCCGAACCCTGCGGAATCGGCCGCGATGTCGAACGACTTGTGCATACCAGTTTGGATTACGAGCTGCGTAAGTATTTGATCCTTTATCTCGGGGGTTATCATAGACGGCGAAGATTAACAATATGAAACGGTTAAACCATAAAGGGCTAAGATTATCGTCAAGATGGCGAATAATACGAAAGAGGCGAGCTCGCAAACGGAGTAAAGCCGCGTAGTGCGTGGCTTTTGTTGAAAAACAACTGTTCTTCATGCTCCAACTTGTCTATGTTCCGCGACTCGTAATCGCCTGACGGAATATACGGCATACACGCAAGGGGTTAAGTTTGCGCAAAGGTAATAATTATAAATTATAAACATGAACGGCGAGAAAAAAAGTTTACGGAAAAAGTTATCGGAAATGTTGGTCGGCGAGATTATGGCGGTTAAGCGCGAGGAATATCGCCCCAGCGTGGTACGCACGTCGGCCTACTTTGTGGGGAGTGACTTTAACATGAAGCTCAAGGTGCATATGCGCGATTACGGGGTGGACGTCGTAAGAGTGGCATAATCGATTATGGTGCTTTTTCTCTTTATTATCGTTGGGCTGGGCAATGCCGCAAAGTCCTGCATGACCTTATTCGACATTCGGAAGATGGTTGCGGGCGGCAGTATAGATATAATTGTTCTGCGAAATGTCCTGCTCGATGTATTCCTCTGCGGACTCGCTTGGGGATCCTACATTGTGGCCGTGTTGGTCACATTAATTTAGCGCATTATGACAAAGTTCGAAAAATATTCGGTAAAAAGTTTGGCAAATCAGATGTTTTGTCTATCTTTGTCGTTGCCAAAAGATCGCTGCGTAAGCAGTGTACATATTCTAACTCGCATACGGCGAGCCAACTTTCGTGGTGTTACGTCTTATCGTAGCGGTCTTTTGGCGAAGATTCGAAAGGGGCTTGCCTCTTTTGTTATATACATAATCAAACTTTCAGACCAATGCCAAAAGACCCTGAAAGCAGAGTTGCGGGAAACAACAGACCCCGTACTGCATCGCGCGCGAAGCGCTTTCCGATCATGCTGCGCGACATGCGCAAACTTCCTGTCAGTCCTGACGGGACGATGTATCAAGTCTCTTTCAGCGCAGTTGTGCGCAGAAATTACGGGGCAGGGACAATGCAGCTCGATTTCACACGCTGCTATCTCTCTGCCCACCCTCTCATGGCCCTCGGCGTTGCGATATCCGACATCGAAACCGACTATTTCGATGCGGCCATCAACGTGGGCAGCATCAGTATCACCCTACCTTAACACCGCAGCCTTATGTTAGCTTCAGAAGTAATCGATCTCCAGTACAAGATCATGCAAATGGCCGATGTGATCGCCTGCGCGATCACGCGCCGACAGAAACCCGCCGACGACCTGGTGACGAAGAACGCATTGTATGAAGAGTTCGGGCGGTCGTGGGTCGACAAGAGATTGGCGCCGCGGGGGCCGATAAACGGCAAGCGCATGGGCGCTGCGAAGAACTCGCCGATCAAGTTCAGCCGCACGGAGGTGGTAGCGCTGTTCGAGGCGGAGCGCCAATTCGAAGCGAACATCAAAAGTCGCCGTAAAAACATTTGAGCCATGAACGGAACAAAGCCGATATATTACTATAAGGCCAAGCCGAGCGAAGCCAAACATTTCGAGTATAAGAAGTGGCGCGATCGGGTGCTAGCTGTTGTCGCCGAGATTGTTGAACGCAAGCGCGCGGCGAAGATCGTACCCGCGCGTGCTGCATGGCCCGAGTTGCGTGACACGCTTCGCCCGTGCGAACTGGAGCAGATCGAAGTATTGGTAAAGCAGGGACGACTCCGCAAAGTTCGCGCATTCAACTACGACACATACGAACTTTTGGAAAACGAATAAACAATTAAGACCATGAAACGATTGATAAACTATATTAAAAATCTATTCAATCATCAGCCAAAGATGGCTCCTGCGCAATTTCGCGAACTTTTCGAAAAGGCATATCCCGACGCTGCGGGATTCGTGGATAAAATAAAGGCAGCCGATTGCAAAGGGCGCATTTATCTGCTGCCATTCAGTATTTGTGTAGACGGGGCTGTCGCGGCAACCAAGAGCCTTAGTGCGGTTCCGAAACCAGTTCTGGACGGGACGATAGCCGAACAGTCTACGGGTGATTTAAAAAGCCCCTTGCTTGATGATTTTTCGGAGAACTAGGGCGTCGATTAAACTTTGTAATTGTTTGCCCGTTTCCTCAATATCACCAGTAATATTCATCTTAAGTCCATAATGCGCAGCGATATTTGAAATATCCTCTGAAAGCGTGGGTAGGGAATAATACCCTTGACTTTTAAGAGCGGGTGGAACGCATAATTTGCAATCAATACCGGTTAATTCTCCGAGGCGTTTAACGCCAGCGCCGATAGTCCCTAAATCGTAGGGAGGAAGAGAAAAGTTTTTCATAAAGCTGTTAAAATTAAGTGACGAGACAAAGATAATACATAAAGGCCGCTCCGACAACATTTCATGGAGCAGGATTAAGTGACGTTAAACCTCGTCGAGCGGCCTTTTAGAAAAATTCAGTTATTAAGTATTACTTAACAACTCACAACTCGCAAAATCAAAGAGTTATGACAGATATTACAAAGGTGCAAACAACGCCCCCACCGCAAGAGGTACAGCGGGAGCAGATTTCGGAGATGGTACCCCAAAATAGAAGTGTTGAAGTTGTTGGCGACAACAAAGAGCTGCTAAAACTATACTTCGATAGATTGACTTGCGTACAACGTAGTATTTCGATCTTAAAAGAGGCGGCGCGAGAATTCTCAGGAAACATAAAGGCCTACGAGGATGTAATAACCAAATTGGAAAATATTCGTGACTCCGACGAAGAACAAGCGTTATCCACGTCGGTAATAGATCATATGAACTCAGTTTGGCTCGATGAATTAGACGAACCTACTACTTTCGAGGCTGCATATTTGAGCGTAGCCGGTTTATTGCAGATTGTAGCGACGGAGGTGTGCGAGGGAGATCTGACTACCGATTTAGCACCTACATTTCTGGATAGGCTATCGGGTCTCAAAGAGTATCTCTGGTGTAATCGCGATAAACTTCAGTCGGACAAAGAATAATACCCCACAACGACAACAACTTATGTATGGCATTGCAAAAAATACGGCGAATTATTTGGCGAAGTCAGAAACTTTGCTTAATATTGCATTGCCAAAGACCCTGATTCTGGGAAATATTAGTACATATAAACGCCTTATGGGCGTGTTCCTATTGCACTTCTACACCAGTAGTCGTGGGTCTTTGGCGAGATTGAGGGACACGCTCTCTTTTTGTATTTACCAGACTTGTGTTCAAATATGCCAAAGACCGACACAAGCGTTCGAATGGGGAACAATAGTACCCATAACGCACCTCGTACGCAGAAGCGCGCAAGCCGCTTCTCGAAGCATCTATCCGACATGCGGAGTCTTCCGATCGTATCGGAAAAGATCATCTATCATTCTCTCTCCGAAAAATTCTGTGAAAATATTTGCGGAATTGAAAACTCTGTGTACCTTTGTATCGGCAAGAATACTAAAATCGATTTCCGATGCGGTACTTTATTTTATAGCGAAGTCCCGTTCGGCTGTATCGGTATCGATTCAGTGTTCTTGCCAAAGAAAAAAGGGGCTTCGCTTCTTTTGTGTACATACATTAACTGACTTTTGTTTCGAACTATGGCAAGAACAGACAAAAGTGGCAAATTGGGGAATAATAGTACCCAGACCACATCTCGTACGCAGAGATTTCCGAAATATCTGCATGAAATGTCTCATTATCCGATTGTGGATAAGACATTATTCCAAGTCTCTTTTCACGCCCACACACGGCGGAGCTACAACGCCGAGATCGTCAAACTCGACTTCTCGCGCTGCTACCGCGCTGCGCACCCTCTTATCGCCCTCGGTATGGCCCTCGGCGAAGTCTATGCGGACAACTACTCATCGGCGATCAATGTCGAGAGCATTCGAATTACCAAAATCTAACCTAAAAGAAAAAACCAATGGCAAAAGTAACATTTATCGACGGCGTGGTGACGATCACCACGGCCGAGAATACGAAGCATACATTCACCAGCGTATCGGCCGCCGTTACGTGGTGCCGTGAGAACGGTATCGAGGCGTATGCGAGTTAACGATATGGGCGGAGCACCTCCTATCCTAACAAATACGCACATCTTCGGGTTTATACGCTCCGCCCGTCTTTAGTCCTGCGTCGGCGGGTTTTCCGCAGTACCCGCGCGGCTGCTTTCGATGGCAGCAGGGCACAAAGTCCGTTAGAGTTTGTTTTAGGTTGACTTTTGGTTGTATTTACG
The DNA here is from genome assembly GCA_958449275.1 of uncultured Alistipes sp. Taxonomy (GTDB): domain Bacteria; phylum Bacteroidota; class Bacteroidia; order Bacteroidales; family Rikenellaceae; genus Alistipes. Next base: position 11,704 of record CAUDHE010000027.1, read on the forward strand.
TGACGGCGGGAAAGAGACCCGCGGCATAGGCAGGTTCGCGCGACTTCGGTCGTCTCGGTTCGATTCCGAGCTATGCGCAAACTTCCATCGGGAAGTTGGTTTTTTCATTTATTTAAGTTTGGGTTAGTAGTTTTTCGGCCCTCACCTGTGACAGCGCGGGGCCGTTTTTTTTAGAAGATTATGAAAAGAACGATAATATACGACGATTGGAATGTGCACGTATCCGCCCCTGAGATCGAGGGATGTTGCGGATCATGCCGCAACTTCGAAAACGAGGATGCGGACGGCATAGGAACGTGCGGTGCGCATCTGCATGACGTGACGTATTCGGAGTATGTCTGCGACATGTACAAGTTGCGCGAGCGAGTATTCTACGGCGACGACAGCGGTCGCGCAGAATAATGTAATGCGTCCCGAAAGGTTTTGTTTATGTGTGAATAGTCAAGTTTTAGGTTCTTGGGGCGCATTTTTTTGAAAGATGATTTAGAAAAATATAGAAAGATGAAAGCGTACAAAGGATTCAATTCGGACATGACGTGTCGCGGATTTCAGTATGAGGAGGGCAAGACGTATGAGGAGCCGACCGCCGATTTGTGTAGCAAGGGCTTCCACGCGTGCGAGGACCCGTTAGATTGTCTTGGATATTACCACCCTGCCGATGGTGCCGTATATCGTGAGGTTGAGTTAGGCGGCGTGTCACCACAACGAGGGAACGACACAAAAGTATGCGGTACGAAGATCAAGATCGGAGCGAAGATCGATTTGGCGCAGGTAATAAAGGGTGGCGTAGACTTCGTGTTTTCAAAAGTTGATTGGAAGCCTGCAAAAAACGGATATTCGGCTACGTCGGCCGCGAATGGAGATTCGACCACGTCGGCCGCGAATGGAGATTATGCCACGTCGGCCGCGAATGGAAATTATGCCACGTCGACCGCGAATGGATATTCGGCCACGTCGGCCGCGAATGGATATTCGGCCAAGTCGGCCGCGAATGGAAATTATGCCAAGTCGGCCGCGAATGGAAATTATGCCACGTCGACCGCGAATGGATATTCGGCCAAGTCGGCCGCGAATGGAAAATGTGCCACGTCGGCCGCGAATGGAAAATGTGCCACGTCGGCCGCGAATGGAGATTCGGCCACGTCGGCCGCGAATGGATATTCGGCCACGTCGGAGGTAAAGGGTAATGAATCAATTGCCGCAGCATTTGGGCGTAATGTTCAGGCGCGCGCGTCAAAAGGTAGCTGGATAGTCTTGTCGGAGATCGACGACAATAATCATATTGTCGGTATAAAGGCCGTCAAGGTTGACGGCGAGCAGATCAAGGCCGACACGTGGTATCGGCTGGAGGGTGGCGAGTTCGTCGAGGTTAAATAATATAAACAGTAAAATATGACATGGAGAGAGTTTAACAAATGGTTGCGTGGTCGCGATTATATCTGCATGGAATCCGCATGGTGGTATGGAGCGAATTTTAAATAATTAGATACGATGAAGATATACATATCGGGACCGATAAGCGGATTGCCGTACGAAGACGTGCGCGAGCGATTCGACAGCGTCGAAAGATATTTCAAGAATCAAGGCGTCGAAGCAATAAATCCGATGAAGAACGGCTTACCGGCCTCAGCCACGTGGCACGAGCACATGCTTCGCGATCTGGAACTACTCGACGATTGCGACACGATCTACATGCTCGACGGCTGGCGCAAATCCAAAGGCGCGCTGCTGGAGTTCGCAAAGGCTGTTGAGACCCGCAAAACTATTATGTTCGAAAATGTAAAAGTATGGGGCTATGGCAACGCATGAGGTAAAGCAACCACTTGTTATAAAAAACGGGCGTTTTTATCGTGGAGACAAGGAAGTTCCTATCGAGATAGGCAATAGTGAGCAGATCGCCCTTTTGAAACAAATGAATCGGGCCTCTATGAGGGCAAGAAAGGATGGTATTGTAGCCGATATTCATGCTGAAGATATCCAATTCGATGCAACGGTAAGGCTTGAATGTATATGCGGGAATATGATTATAAAATGGGAATGTATTGAAGACGGCGGTACCGATTATTCCGTTGATGAGCAAGCAGAGGATTATTGGAATCGAAGAACTGTAACGTGCCATAAATGCCATCGCGAGTATGCGATAGACGACGGGCGTGCTTACCTGAAAGATTGACATGGAAATTAAAGCCACGGATTTTAAGCGCCTGATGCGGCTATTTCGCGCGATCCTCACCCGCCGAAAGGGTAGCATAGGCGAAGCGAACGCAATGCGAGAAATGCGGCTTTTAGCCAAGAAATTCAACAAACAATACGGAGATGGGAAATCGGGTAAATAATGGTGGTTGGGTGCTGCTGTATCGCAGCCTCAAACACCGGTCGTGGTATCGAAATCCAGCTGCGCGGAGCGTGGCGATACACGCCCTTTTGACGGCGAATTACATGCCCGTAGAGGACAAGCGGTACGGACGCTTGGAACGCGGACAATTCGCCGACAGTGTACGCGGTTTGGCGGAGTTCCTCGGACTGTCGCGTCAGTGCATGCGCACCGCGATCCGCATATTGGAGGAGGATGGATTTATCGAGACTAAATCGACTGATCGATATGTGGTATTTACCGTCCAAAATTGGGATAAATACCAGATGGTCGCCGATGATGATATTATGTTAAATAGCCCAATCGCCAACCCAACAGCCAACCCAGTCGGCAGCCCAACAGTTAACCCAAATCCCGACAAAGTTACCACAAGTGTATCAATAGATTACGAACGCAAAAAAAAGTTGCCAACCCAACAGCCAACCCAACAGCCAACCCAGTCGGCAACCCAATATCCAACCCACAACATAAATAAAGATATAAAGAATACTGGAAATAATACACACTATTCTCCGGTAGAAACAAAAGAGGGGGTTGTAGGGGGAGATTCCGCAGTTGCGCAGTTGGCGGAATGGATTTCGACCGAGTGCCCGAAAGTGTGGTCGATGTCGATTCCGTTCACCGCCCCCGAGCTCGCGGATCTCGTCTCGCGCTATCGCATCGAGGATATCAAACGGATTATCGCCGACATGGAGGATTTACGTGTCGATCTGCGCCGCCGCAAGGCTTACACGGCATTCGGCGTTTTCGCCGACAACGACCGCATTCTGCGAGAAACGCGGAACTTGAACAAACTATACACTTTTGGCGAAATGCGCGATTTGGTTGATCGACAGAGAGCGTTGGAAAAAGATTTTGAGACTGTCCGTCTCGACGATGTTACGAGATGGCGAATTAAGGGACGAGTAAATCATGAGACATAACGAAGATTCTTTGCAAATGGCTTGCGTGCGGTGGTTCTCGCTCCAGTACCCCGATTTGGCGATATTGCTGCATCATTCGCCCAACGGTGGCAAGCGCAACGCTGCCGAAGCGGCAAGATTCAAGGCAATGGGCGTGAGGGCCGGCTTTCCCGATTTGGTGCTAATGATAGCCCGCGGCCCATATCACGGGCTGATGGTTGAATTGAAGACTTCGAAAGGTCGTCAAAGCGAGCATCAAGCGAATTACCAACGAGCCGTTGAGGCGCAAGGCTATCAATACGTGATTTGCCGCGATGTATACCAATTCGCCGATATCATCATGGGATATATGACCTTGATTGACTTTGCGCCATGACCCACGGCAGTCTCTTTTCGGGTATCGGCGGCTTCGATCTGGCGGCCGAACGGATGGGATGGACGAATGTCCTGAATTGCGAGATCGACGAATTTTGCCGTAAGGTGCTAAAATATCATTTTCCGAATGCGAAACAATATACCGATATACGAACAACAGACTTTACCGTTTGGCGAGGTCGAATCGATGTTCTCACCGGCGGATTCCCATGCCAGCCGTTCAGTCTCGCAGGAATGCGAAAAGGCACGAGCGACGATCGTTACCTCTGGCCGGAAATGTTGCGAGCAATTCGAGAGATTCGGTCACGCTGGATCGTGGGCGAAAACGTTTACGGCTTTGTTAACTGGTCGGACGGAATGGTCCTCGAGCAGGTGTGCTCTGACTTGGAAAATGAGGGGTACGAAGTACAACCGTTTGTTATTCCGGCTTGTGCCGTCGGTGCTCCCCACAGACGCGACAGAGTTTGGATTATTGCCCACCGTGCAGACGCAAGGGATGAAAGTCTGCGAGCGCGGACAAAGTCGGCCAATACCGATCAACATGCTGCCCACACCGACAACTATCGATGCGGGAAGCGGGCGAATAAACAAGAGTCTTTCGCCAAACACCAAAGAACGGCCGACGCTCGCATTAATGGCTCGCAAAGCGATGTTTCTAACCCCGAGCGCGTCGGATGGCATGAGGTCGGCATTTACGATGACAGCATTGCGGAACCATCGGAAAGTGCGGGCCGAACAGTCGAATCTGGCCGAGCAAATAGTGCATTTGACAGATGGCGGGGATTTCCGACTGAATCCCCCGTTCGTTGCAGAGATGATGGGCTTTCCGAGCGACTGGACGGCATTGCCGTTCCAGCATGGTGCAAAGAGTCGATAAAGGCATACGGAAATGCAGTTGTTCCGCAACTCGTAAAAGTGATTTTTGAAATAATAGATGATTATGATAACTATTAACGGAATAAAGTTCACGAGCAATCCGTGCATCTGTGGGGTTTGTCCCGCTCTGCATATTGGTAAGAACGACAGCAAAGGGTGGTGTACCCTTTGGGAATTGCACAAATGCAGATATAATAGTGTACCAAGACGTTGTGTGGACATTTTCGATAAAGCATTCAAATACCCTGACGGAAAGAATTTAGTTATTGTATTAAAAGATTAGAATATGGATGCGATTGAGAAAAAAATAGACACGGAAGCAATACGACGTTGTTCTACAAAAGAAAAATGGTTAACTGATTTTGGTGTGTCGTGCTTTGAGGACGGCGCACAATGGATGCGCGAGGAATTGACGCGGTGGCACTACACAAAGGACGAATTGCCTGATGATAACAATTTTGTGGAAGCCGTGATCGAAGTTGATGGAGCGCCGCTATTAATAATTGCGTACCGTGATTCATTTGGCTGGTGGGTGCGTCCGACACCCACCGACAGCTGGTGCGGGTGCCCGTATGATATAATCAACTGGAGGTATGTTCACGATCCATACTCGGAGAAAGGAGGTGAGGAATGAAAATGACCATAGCCCGCAAAATCTCGGGCCTACAGTATTACTTAGTCTTGTACCCTAAACATGAGGTGTGCGGCACGGTATTTAATAAGCGATGGATCGAAGTTGTAGGGTTTGAAAAATATCGTTTTTTTTCTGATGTTTTTATCACTACGCCAATGAGCGCAATTCCCGAACAGTTGCATGCGCCGATATGTTTCGGCGGCGATAAGGCCCGATGCCTATTTGAGAAAGACAAACTGAACAGCGAGATTGTCAAAGCCGAAGAACCTGACATTTGGGGGCTTTGGGCTGAAACCTATAAAAGAACTCATATATGAAGACTTTATACCTGCCACTCAAAAAGGAGTGGTACGAAATGATCGAGCGCGGCGAGAAGACCGAGGAGTATCGCGAAATTAAACCATATTGGATAAAACGGTTATGTGACAATCCGGTATTTGATTCTAAAGGCAATTTGATCGGCAGAAAACCCATAGACGATTGGACTATTGCCGAATGCAGAAGACGCAGTATTGATTTAATAAGGGCATTCCATAGGGGTAACATGATTCCAAAAGAGCTCACCCATGCCCGCTTCCGCAGAGGCTACACCCATACTGCAATGCTGTTCAGAATCGACAGCATTACAATCGGCAGAGGCAAATCCGAATGGGGCGCGCCTGATCACGGCGTATTCATTATAAAATTGGGGAATAAGTTGCAATAATAAATGTTTCACATCTTAAATTATCAAACATGAAAAACATTATCAAACGTTTAGTCTGCCTCGTCAGACATGATTATGTCGAAGAGGTGTTCGCCGAAAGGAGGATCGCATATCGCGGTCGGCACCCGATTCATTTCTTTCGAGTTATGACGGAAATATCCTGTCGCCGCTGCGGCAAAGTTCGGTCCGCCGTTCTATCGCCGTGGATGCGACGGTCAGAAATGATGAAACGAGGATGGTTTATAGAGAAAGAGAAATAGATATGGCAGAAATAATATGCAGGCAGCCGAACGGCAAGATCTGCCGCTTCTCTACGGCCGTGGACACTATAACGCACTACAACATGACTGACGCGCAGTATATCGAATTCGAAGTGACGAGAGCGCGAGAGCGGGCCATGCAGAGACTCGCATCCGGACTAACGAAGTATGACGACATGATCGCCAGATTCGAGCCTTCCAATATGTCCCGAATGGAATTCAACGCGATTCGATGCCTTATGGGCGAAGTTGTTAATAGATCAAAATAACAAATACTGGCATGTTCGTGGTTCACGCATCTGCCCCCTCCCTCAAAATAAAATGAGGCAGCCCTAAGAAGACCACCCCGTCGAAAGCGCAATGTAAAGGTAGTTTTTTTTAGGGACCTGCAAATGAATACGAGCAAAAAAAATAATAGAATCCGTTTGACTATTCAACTGTCACCATACCTCTCCCAAGAGCTGCGACGCTTATCGGCGCAAAATAAAGTGTCGGTTTCGACAACCGTTCGAGCATTGCTGTTGCGGAGTATTGAAGAGGTGATATTGCATGAGGAATCGGATTCGAGGCCCGCGAAATGAGCGCGTGGCGCAAATAATATCGGAGAATTATCAATTGCTCCTGATTCGATGTGCCCGCGCGTTCAGACGCGGGCCTTACTCGTTGGAGGACGTTGTTCAGGAGACTGCGATATACGTAATGACCGACCCTCGGGCAGCAACAATAGTAAACGATAGCGAGGTCGTAGAATATTTTGTCTATAAATTCAAGATGGTTGCGTTCCAGACTATAAAGGATCACAGAAAAATGTTAAGGTATGCCGACGATAAAAAAATTAAAAAAACAGAATCGGAGGATTGACACTTTTAAGGATATCGAACGTCATAAAATTTACGGCTCCAAACGTTGGGTCAAGCTACGGGCCGTGAAGTTTGCCATGAATCCGTTATGTGAAAAATGCGCCGCGGAGGGTCGCACAACTCCAGCCGAAGATATCCATCACATCATATCGTTCATGTCGACCGAGGATCCTGTTAAACGTCGGTGGTTGGCATTCGATTTCGACAACCTCATGTCGTTGTGTAAACGGTGCCACCAAGCTATACATGCCGGCTGTCGGACATAAATTCGGTTGTAGCGTAAACTCGTTACGCTATGGCGAAAGTAAAATTCAATGCCCCAGATTGCATAAAACACGAGGAAGCGCGTCGATTCGTAAAGGACATGGTGAAATATCTGAACGATCAGGAGTCCATCGGGCCGAAGGATATTCCTAATCTTCATCGCATGGCGACCTCGTTCGATATGTATCTGACAGCTCGGGAATGGCTAACCGAAAACAGCCCGATTGTCATAAACAAGAAGGGCGAGCCTGTCAAACATCCGTATGTTAACATTGAGCGTGAGGCGTGGAACCAATTTTCAGCGACGGCTGATAAATATGGGCTTACGATAAAGAGTCGCGCACAGATTAACGCACATGGGCCAAAAGAGGAAAAAACCAATACGCCGATGGATGACTATTTCGCACAAAAACGGAAATTATAACGACCAAAGGCTATTATAGGTATCCGCAAGACGTAATCGACGGAAAGATCGTTGCGGGCGAGTATGTGAAACTTGCCTGCGAACGTTTTTTTGCGTTAATGGACGACGACCGATATGAATTTCGGGAAGATAAAGTTGAAGATGTAATGACTTTTATCAGAATGTTGAGGCATACAACGGGACGCCATGCAGGCAAACCGTTTATACCCGAGCCTTGGCAGGAGTTCACCCTTGCGGGAATCTACGGCTTTTATTACAAGGGAACGGACGAACGCTTGGTGAAGTCTGTCTATCTGGAAATGGCCCGTAAACAGGGGAAAACGGCTCTTGCGGCCGCACTATGCCTTTATGCGCTTATTGGCGACGATGAAATGAACGCCGAAGTGGACCTCGCCGCCAACAGTAAGGACCAGGCGAAAATCGGTTTCGAGATGTGCTCTAATTTCGCGAAGAGCATTGATCCCGTCGGAAAATATTTGCAATCATATCGTGATCGCGTGTTATTTGATAAAACGCTCTCAAAATTGCGAGTAATGGCTGCCGATGATAGTAAACTCGACGGATTTAATGCCTCGCTCTATCTTCTCGACGAGTATCATGCAGCGAAAAACTCTAAACTGAAAGACGTCCTCCAGTCTTCGCAGGGTATGCGCGATAATCCGCTTGGTGTCATTATCACTACCGCAGGCTTCGACAAACTCGGTCCATGTTATCAATATAGAACGATGTGTACGGAAGTTTTGCGGGGGCTGAAAACCGATGATTCGCTTTTCGCTTTGATCTATTCACTCGACGAGGGCGATGACTGGAAAGACGAGAAAGTCTGGATAAAATCAAACCCCAATCTCGGAGTGACCGTAAAGGCTTCATACATACGTGGTGAAGTGTTAAAGGCGGTCAACTCGCCGTCTGATGAAGTTGGTGTTAAAACAAAAAATATCAACATGTGGTGCGATGCCGACACGACGTGGATTCCCGAGCACTATATACTTGAGGCCAGTCGAGATCTGAACCTCGAAGAGTTTGAAGGTATGGAATGCTACGCGGGGGTCGATCTGTCGTCGATCGGTGACTTGACGGCAATGTCCTTGCTTGTTCCGACCGAACATGAAATGAACTTTTTCGTTAAATATTATTTGCCTGAAGCCGCTTTGCGCGAAAAGCGGTTCCGCGAATTATATGGAGAATGGCGACGCGGCGGTTATCTCACAATAACGCCAGGTAATGTTACCGACTATGATTATGTGTTGAACGACCTGATGGATATCCAGAAAAAAATGCGCCTTAATACAGTTGGATATGACAACTGGAATGCTACGCAATTCGTGATTAATGCCACCGATAACGGTATGCCAATGGAGCCGATCAGCCAAAGTATCGGCAATTTCAATCGCCCGACAAAAGAACTTGAGCGCCTATTGTTGTCGTCGGTGGCCAAGTTCGACAACAACGTGATTACCCGACATTGTTTTAGAAATGTTGTGCTAAGTCGCGACCATAACGGGAACATAAAACCGTCTAAGCAATTCGCCGAGAAAAAAATAGACGGAGTGATAGCCTCTATAATGGCTCTCGGCGCATATCTCCTTACGCCCCACTACGGGACATTCTATTAATCGCCCGATTTGTCGGACACTTTTTCGGTTCTTGAAAAAAGTGTCGATAATGAATCTTTTCGGGTACAAAATCCAATTCCGAAAAGCCTCAAAAAAAGAGGTTTCCAACGTCACCGCTTACGGCGGTGGCCGTTACCCCGCATTCCTGCAAAGCCGCAGTCAGCCTATGCTGCTGTCGACCGTCTACCGATGTGTCGACCTCATCTCCAGCAGCGTCGCCGTACTCCCCCTTGAAACCTATAAACTTGACGCAGAGGGTTTCAAGTCGAAATACACGTCGCATCCCGCATACTACCTATTGCAGTCGGAGCCTAATGAGCACATGACGCGCTACACTTTTTTTAAGACATTGATGGCATCGGTTCTTTTGAACGGGAACGGCTACGCTTATATAGAACGCGATAATCGCCTCAGACCTATACAACTCGTGTATCTTCCGCCTGCTTCGGTGTCGATCGAGTGGGTAATGGACGGCCGCGGCGTACAGCGAAAACGATATAGAGTTGCGGGGTTCAAGGACCTTGTGGAGCCCCGCGATATTATCCATGTGCTGAACTTCTCATATGATGGCATCATCGGGGTGTCGACGCTCACCCATGCACGTCAGACGCTGGGTATTGCAACCTCCAGTGAGGAACACGCTGCGCGGTTTCTTAACAGCAAGGCAAGCACTAACGGATTGCTGAAAGTCGAGGGACCCCGCTTGAGCAAGGCGCAGAAGGACGAAATATACCAGACATGGGATCGTCGATTTTCAGAAGCAGGCGAAGGCAGCGCCATAGCCATTCTCGAAGGCAATATGTCGTACCAGACTATTTCTATTTCACCAAAGGACTCCCAACTGCTTGAATCGCGTCAGTTCAATGTTATCGATATCTGCCGCTTTTTCTCGGTATCGCCCGTTAAAGCGTTCGATCTCACGAAATCCAGCTATCGCACTGTTGAGGCTACGCAGCTTGATTACTTGAATGATACGGCCCTTTCAGTGATCACGAAAATAGAGCAAGAGATCAATCGCAAAGTATTTCTGCCGTCCGAGCGCGGCAAGGTCGTCGCCGAGTTTAACACTTCAGTACTGCTCCGTACTGACAAATCTGCGCAGGCCGAATACTGGAAGAATTTGTTCTACATCGGCGCCGTCACTCCCAACGAGGTCCGCCGCGAAGTTAATCTGTCACGCATGGAGAACGGTGACAAGGCATTCGTCCAGGTCAACGTTCAACCTCTCGATATTGCCGTGGTCCAACCTGCGCAAAAAGCACAGGTTGGACCACGGCAACAAGAAAAATCCACACCCCAAGAGAAACAAGATTTGTCCGACAATTAAATGGTTATTGATCGATGACGCAGGAAAAAGAAACAAGAAATGTATCGAGTGAAGTTCGCTTTGCTCAAGAGGAAGGTATTGTTGAGGGTTACGCTCTTCTCTTCGATACCCAGTCTGATGGTCTCCCCTTTTACGAGACTATCGAGCGCGGAGCGCTGGACGGAGTGATCGAGCGCAGCGATGTGTTCGCATTGTTGAACCATTCTATCGATCGCGGAGTACTGGCCCGCAGCAATAAGGGCGTAGGCAGCCTCGAACTATCAGTCGACGATACAGGCCTGATATATCGATTCTCGCTCCCCGATACGGCCATAGGGAAAGAGCTGGCCGAAAATCTTCGGCGTGGCGAAATAGATCAAAGTTCATTCGGATTCACCGTTGAAGAAGATCGCTGGGAAAAGCGCGACGACGGCATCTGGTCGCGCCGAATCATTAAAATCAATGAGCTGTTCGATGTGTCGCCCGTATATCGCGCTGCGTATTCCGCCACCACCGTCTCTATGCGTGGCAAGGAAGCGGCAGAAGCCGAGTTGCGCAAGTTGGAGGACGCCAAGGCTTCGAAAGCGATAATCGATTTATATGAAAAATCTCTAAACATATAATTCATGGGGAAAGAAAAAAGTATCACGGAATTGAAGGATGAGAAGCAGCAGCTTGCTTCTCGTTCTAAACAAATCATCGCCGAGGCAAGAGCGGCGGAGGGTGGTGCGGGGCGTGCACTCACCACGGCGGAGACGTCAGAACTAAACAGCGCGCAACTGCGCATGCAGGAGATCAACCTCGAAATCCAGGAACGCATGGAGCAGAATGCGGGCAAAGGAACGCCGCACAAAAAGAATGAGCCGTTTTCGCTTCGGCGTGCTGTCCTTGCAAAACTCGATGGCGTGGCGCAGCGCGATTCGGAGGCTCAGGTAATCGAGGAGGCGCGCAAAGAGCATTCGGCCGCGGGTATCGGCTCATGGGCACAGAATAATCTTGTCGTCCCTATGACGCGCGCGGCATACACCGCAACAACCGAATCGGCGCTTGGCGTTGTGATCGACCAGGACCAGCAGGAAATGTTGTTTCCGCTTGAAGCCGCGCTGGTGCTGAGTAAGGCAGGGGCACGCATGATGACGGGCCTTCGCGGCGACATTTATTGGCCGACACATTCGGATGTTTCGGTAGCATGGGTCGGCGAAAATGTGAAGGCCCCGAATGGTGAAGGTGAGTTCGGAAAGGGCAAAGTGTATAAGCCGCTTCGCCTGACGGGTCAGTTCGTAATATCGGAACAGCTCCTTCGCCAGGAAACTATGTCTGTCGAAGCGATGTTGCGCCAGCGCATAGCGATAGCAATTGCGCAGAAGATCGAGCAAACTGCCTTCGGCTCGGCGGCTCATACGGACACCGCGCCCGACGGCCTCTATCAGCCTGTCGTCAGTGGCGAAGATGATGAAACTACTACATCCCCGATCAAGGTGAGCGGAGCAATGACGTGGGCCAATATCGTCAAAATGGAGACCGAAGTGGATGTCGCCAATGCGCTTTCTGACAACCTCGCTTACGTGATGCACCCGTCGCTTATCGGCACGGCCAAAACCAAGGTAAAAGACTCTTCGGGCGCGGGCGGCTTCATATTCAACGGCAATGGCGACGGCGTTCTGAACGGATATAAGGCGCTTCGAACGACGAACATGCCCAAGGGCCTCCAGGCGGCCGCGGATGAGTACGGTATCATCTTCGGCAACTGGCGCGACTTCTTCATAGGTCAGTGGGGTGCGATCGATCTGCGCGTCGACCCGTACACCCTCATGGGCGAAGCGCAGGTCCGTCTGGTGGTAAACAGTTACTGGAATATGGGCGTTATTCGCCCCGAATCATTCTGCATCGGTTCAATGAAGTAGTCGAGGGTATGTACGTCACTCTGGAGCAAGCTAAGAAGCACTTGAATCTCGACGTCGAGTTTACCGACGATGATGCTTACGTGGAATCTCTCATCGAAGCAGCCGAAGGTAAGGTGTCGGAGGACATTTGCGTGAATTTGGCGGATTTGGCGGACGAGGACGGGAACATTCCCGCGCCTCTCCGTCAAGCCGTACTATTGCAAATAGGCGACTTCTATGCTTCGCGCGAGGATACCGTGTACGGAGTGATAGTACATAGTACGAAAGCCTATCAGAATCTTGTAGGACTTTATCGAAACTATGCTAAATGAGAGCGGGACTTCTGCGAGACATAGCGATCTTCAAAGAGCCGCGAAAGGTTGTGAGCGATACGGGCGCAGTGAATACGGAGTATGTCCCGATTCTTCGTGCCCGAGCTTACAAACGCCGCTTCTCAAATATTACCGACAAAGATAAGGTCGATGCCAAAGAGGTTTTTTACGGGCATTTTGGGGTAATCCAAGTTCGGTTTAATCCATTGATTAAGGAAACCCAAATCGTTGAGTTCCGCGGTGTTGAGTATAAAATCATATTGCTCGACAAGCAGCAGGACAATACGTATCTCGTAAATATCAATAAGCTCAATGAGTAGGTTTTACGATGAATATGGCCCTGGGCATGGAGGCAAAAGGCACTCGCTTAACGGCGGATGGTATTTCGAAGTAGACCTCTATGGTGGCACAGTCGTTCAGGAGGCGTTGAGGCGTATATCAGTTTTGCCCCGCGCCATAGACAGGGATACCGCTCTTTTGTCGTCGATGGAGAGCGCCGCAAGGCTGATCCAGCGTGCGGGACGCATTAATCTCGCTCAAAGGTTACAGTGGGCCGACGGTACTACGGGCAAGTTGCTACACCAGTTCAGGGTCCGCCGCCGTCGTAATCAAATGGCTGTCGCGGCAGGATTTAACCGCCCCGAAGGAGCTCACGCCCATCTGGTGGACCTTGGTACCGCCCCGCGCTACACCAAATCGGGAAAGTATCGCGGGGTAATGCCCGCTAACAGATTCTGGACAGATGCGATAGATGCCACCCAGGCTAAAGCACAGGATGTATTCCTTACGGCGGTAGATCGCGCCGTAACAAGATTGTTGTTGAAATAAAGGCATGAGAGCAGACCCCAAATTCAGATCCATAATCAGCGTAGTAAAAATGCTGCGCGATGACGCTTCTATATCCCAATTGGTCGGGGCGGAAAAAATATTTCCATTAATCGCCCCCGAGGGTACCGATGGCGATATCATAGTGTATCAACGCGACGGCTACATCCGTCAGGATTCAAAAATGGGCATAGCTCTCCAGCGCTCTTTGTTTACCCTAATCGTCATAAGCGTCGATTACGATCGCAGCCTGACGATTGCCGAAGCCGCATATAACGTGCTTGAAGGCGACCATCCTGAGTATGGTGTAAGAATCAGAATGGAGAATTACACAGATGATTACGTAGATAAAAAATTTACACAATTCCTTCAATTTTCAATAGAGTAAAAAAATGGCAGATGCAATAAAATATGATGTAAGCACCGACACTTTGACCGGCGATAAGGTGATGTTGTATGTCACTGAAGAAGTGAAAGCCGCGGGCGGCGAAGTCACATCTACAGTTGACCATCCCATCGCCTATGGAACATCGTGCTCGGTGGAGCTTAGCGCCGACACCATCGATACGACCAGCAAAATGTCGGGCAACTGGCAGGATTTCCTGACGGGACAGCTGAGTTACACGATCAGCTGCGATTCGTTGACGTCTTTCACGACGGGTCAGTATTCGTTCGCGAAACTCAAGGACCTTATGGTCGCCCGCAAGCCGATCAAGTTCAAGATGGCG
>CAUDHE010000028.1 GCA_958449275.1 uncultured Alistipes sp.
AGGAAAACAAACGCAGTGCCGTTAAAAGCCGCCGCGGTGAAACGATTGCGGGGTCAGTCCTGCCGCGGGAGAGGCTGACGCGTGTGAATATTTACGACTCAAGGAGCCGCAATACCTTTCCTTCGGAAGTGCACGGCATTGCATAAAACAGGGCCGTCACGCAAGGACGGCCCGTTTCCCGTAGCAGGGACAAACAAAACTAATAAACCCACTCGAAATCGTCGACGTACAATTCGTTGTCGGGATTTCCACACAGATAGTCGCCGTATTTGCTCGACGCGCACGATATCACCAACGAATAGTTGTCCCGGGCGGGGCGGCTCACCTTGTCGCGATAGACGAGAGGAATGACGATCTCGACCCAATCGGTGCTCTCGGTGACGGTCACCGAACCATAAGCGATTACGGCACCCTCGTCGGTAGAACCCTGCACCTCGGGATCGAAGGCGTTGATCTTATCCTCGGCCACACCCAGCCCCGAATACACCGAATGACGGTCGGTCCAGTCGGTCACGCACACGAACACGGTGGCGGGGTCGGTATCGTCGACAGTGAGAACATCTTTCTTCAAACCCAAAAGCGAAATCTTGCCCACATTGGCCTTGTAGCGCAGTTTCAATGCGCTCGGACGGGCCGAGAACACATATTTACGGCCGAAACGAGCATATCCAGCGAAACCGCTCATCTCGAACACCCCCGAAAAGAGATTACCCGCAGCGTATATTCCGAGTCCGAACGGATTCTGGCCCTTGAGCAGGGCGCACCTGTTATCGTCCGACAGTTCGAAAGGCGTGCAGAGCGTTTTGGTCATAGAGTTGTTGCCGTTGCTCCAGAAAGCATCGTCGGCCGAGGCATTGGGGTAATCGGCTTCCGATCCTTTCAGCTCGGGCGAATATCCCGCATAGCGGCTCCATGCCGACATGTCACCGTTGGGGATGGCATCGCCCGCGGCGGTCTCGAACGACGAAGCCGCTACCTCGTTGCCGTCGACGAGCAGACGACAGTCGTATTTCTCGCCTGCGAAGACGCCGCAACGGGCATCGAGCGAGGCGAGCCCCTCCTTGTCGCCCGCCACCCATGCGGGTACGATGCGGGCCTCGTAGAATCCGTCGCCCTTATCGGTAATCTCGGCCGCCTGCCACTCGGTCGCCGAGGCACGCTTATACTCCACGGCCACCTCGCCGCCGCCCTGATTCTCGACCGAGAACGAAGCGGTGTTGAGCCACAGATCGGCATCGTCGTTGAATACGATCGTCGCCTCGGCTGCCGAAATGCGGAACATCAGGCTCTTCGTGACGCTCCGGCCGTGTAAGTCCGTCACGGTCAACACGAAATTGTGATTCGAATCCTTTTCGTGACCGCCGTACAATGCCTTGATAAGAGGCACGAACTCCGATATGTCGAACGACTGTTTCACCGACCCTTTCACATCGGCGCCCACGGGGAATCCGAGCTTGGTCAGCGCCTCCGACATGGCGATGTCCGCGGGAGCCGTAAGCTCCATCTGCGCCGCGAGCCCCATTTCGGCCAAAAGCTCGTCGGTCAGTATGGGCGATTCGATCTTCACCGAGAATTTGTCGATGCCGCCTTCGGCCGTCACGTCGACCTTGACCTTCATGGGTGCGCCCGTAATTTCGTGCACTTCGTCGATGTTCGCCCCGTCCATGGCAATGGTCGGAGCCGACGGAGTCGAAGGGTTGTCCTCCTTGCCGCATGCGGCCATCGACAATGCGGCGAAGACCGTAACGGCGTAAAATAATCGTTTCATAGCAATATGTTTTTGAAAAATAGTGTTTCCGATCGCACTTAAATCGAAGCAAAAGTAAATAGGCACCGCAGCCGATCAAAATAATTTCAACGAACGGCGTGCGTTGCTCGGCGAATACGACGAATTCGACAACGAACGCAACCCGCAGAAACGGCAGCGAATGTCATTCGGCCCGTCCGAAATTGCATATACCTTACATATTGCGTATCTTTGCCGCCGCAAAACGAGGTTCAAACCATGAATTCAATATCGAAATACATCCGACTCATAAAATTCGCACACACCGTGTTCGCCATGCCGTTCGCCATCATGTCGTTCGTATATGCGCTGCGGAGCGTCGATTTCGGCGCATCCGAAAACTCGTGCCCCTATTGGTGGGCCCTGCTGCTGGTGCAGGTGGTGCTGTGCATGATCTTCGCGCGCAACACGGCGATGGGATTCAACCGCTGGGCCGACCGCGATATCGACGCGGCCAATCCCCGCACCGCCTCGCGCGAGATTCCCGCAGGAGCCGTTTCGCCGCGCGCCGCATTGTGGTTCGTGGGTATCAACGCCGCATTGTTCATCCTCACGGCAGCGAGCATCAACGGCCTCACGGCATGGCTCTCGCCCGTGGCGCTGGCGGTCGTCATGTCGTACAGCTATTGCAAGCGCTTCACCTGGCTGGCCCATCTGGTGCTGGGACTGTCGCTCGCCATCGCTCCCGTAGGTGCCTACATAGCCGTCACGGGACGGTTCGCACTCGCGCCGTGCGTACTCGCTCTGCTCGTCATGACGTGGTGCGGAGGATTCGACATAATATACGCGCTTCAGGATCGCGAATTCGACCGCGCCAACGGCTTGCACTCCATTCCCGCGCGATTCTGCGTCGCGACGGCCCTCGGCATCAGCATCGCGCTCCATGCTGTCAGCGTGGCCGCCCTCGTGTGGTTCGTGTCGCTGCTGCCGCCGAGCGTATGGATCACGGTCGGCGCGACGCTCTTTACGCTGATCCTCGTCGCCGAACATCTGCTCGTCACGCCGCGCCGCCAGACCGATATCGGCATAGCGTTCGGCACACTGAACGGATTGGCGAGCCTCATGCTGGCCGCATCGGTCATCGTCGGCCTGCTCACGGCTTAGCCGAACGCGACGGCAGGAAACCTATATCGGTATGTGGTTAATACTCGCATTCATATCGGCCGCGCTGCTGGGATTCTACGACGTGGCCAAGAAACAGGCGCTGCGCGACAATTCGGTTCCCGCCGTACTGCTGCTCAACACGCTGTTCTCGTCGCTGCTGTTTCTGCCCGCAGTGATCTCGGGTGAACTGCGGCTCGGGTGGTTCGACGGCACCTTTTTCGAGACGCATCCGCAGGATCTGCATGCGCATATGCTGATAATCGTCAAGTCGGCCATAGTGCTCTCGTCGTGGGTGTTCGGCTACATCGGCATCAAGCACCTGCCGATCACCATCGTTGGCCCGATCAACGCCACGCGCCCCGTACTGGTACTCGTGGGTGCGCTGGCCGTATTCGGCGAACGCCTCAACGCATTGCAATGGACGGGCGTCGCGCTCGCCATGCTCTCGCTGCTGCTCCTGAGTCGCTCGGGACGCCGAGAAGGCATCGACTTCACCCACAACGTGTGGATATATTGCGTGGCCGCAGCCGCCGTGCTGGGTGCCGCGAGCGGTCTCTACGACCGATACATAATGCGTCAACTGCCTCCGATATTCGTGCAGGGATGGTACAACATCTACCAATTGGCCATGATGACCGTGGCGGTGAGCGTCATTCTGTTCACGCAACGCGAACGGACCGCGCCGTTCCGCTGGTCGTGGGCTATCCCGATGATCTCGCTGCTGCTGTCGGCGGCCGACATGGCCTATTTCGCTGCCCTCGCCGACGGGGATGCCATGATCTCGGTGGTGTCGATGATACGCCGCGGTTCGGTCGCCGTGTCGTTCGTCTGCGGAGCTCTGCTGTTCCGCGAACGCAATCTGCGTTCGAAGGCGATCGATTTGGCGTTCATACTCGCGGGCATGATATTTTTGTACTTCGGAACCCGATAATCGGTCCGCCATTGGCGAAAAATCACTATATTTGCCCTTATTTAATACGCATACAATAAAAAACTACATATCATGGAGATATCTTTCAACTGGCTCAAGAAGTATATCGACACCGACCTCTCGGCCGAACGGATCGCCTCGATCCTTACCGACATAGGTTTGGAAGTGGAGGATTTCCGCAAGATAGAGACCATCCGCGGCGGACTCGCGGGCGTGGTGGTCGGCGAGGTGCTGACGTGCGAGGACCATCCCGATTCGGATCATCTGCACATCACCACGGTCGACGTGGGCGGCGAGACTCCGCTCAACATCGTATGCGGCGCCCCCAACTGCCGCAAGGGACTCAAGGTGCTGTGCGCCACTGTGGGTGCGGTGCTCTATCCCGACGGCGGCGACGAGGAGTTCAAAATCAAACGCAGCAAGATACGAGGCGTGGAGTCGCTCGGCATGCTTTGCGCCGAGGATGAGCTGGGCATAGGCTCCGACCATGCGGGCATCATGGAACTTCCCGCCGACGCACCCGTCGGAATGCCCGCGCGCGACTATCTTAATGTCAAGGACGACTACCTAATCGGCATAGGCCTCACTCCCAACCGCGTGGACGCCGCCTCGCACATAGGCGTGGCGCGCGATCTGGCCGCATATCTGCGCAGCCGCGGCGAGGACGTGCGCGTGAAGATGCCATCGGTGGATGCTTTCACCGTCGACAACCGCGAGATGCCGGTAGAGGTCGTGGTGGAAAATCCCGCCGCAGCCCCCCGTTATTCGGGTGTCACGGTCACCGGTTGCAAGATAGCCCCCTCGCCCGAATGGATGCAGAACGAGCTGCGCGCCGCTGGCATCAACCCCAAGAACAATCTGGTGGACATCACCAACTACGTGCTTTTCGAACTGGGCCAGCCCCTGCACGCTTTCGACGCCGACAAGATCGAGGGACGCAAGGTGGTGGTGCGCAACTGCCCCGAAGGCACCCCGTTCGTGACGCTCGACGGCGTGGAGCGCAAGCTCTCGGCCGAGGATCTGATGATCTGTTCGGCCGAACGGCCGATGTGCATAGGCGGCGTATTGGGCGGACTCGATTCGGGCATAAGCGACACTACGGTAAACGTATTTCTTGAGAGCGCCTATTTCAACCCCGTATCGATCCGCAAGTCGGCCAAGCGTCACGGTCTTAACACCGACGCCTCGTTCCGTTTCGAGCGCGGCATCGACCCCAATATTCAGGTATATGCCCTCAAACGCGCCGCACTGCTCATGAAAGAGCTGGCGGGAGGCACGATTTCGAGCGACATAGTCGACATATGCGCCGCGCCTGCCGAGGACTTCGTGTTCGACATATCGTTCGCACGCATCGACTCGCTCATAGGCAAGCACATCCCCGAGGATACGGTTCGCACCGTACTCGACGCTTTGGAGGTGAAGATAACGGCCGAGCGCGACGGTGTGCTGACCGTGGCCGTACCGCCGTATCGCGTGGACGTGCGTCGCGAGGCCGACCTCATAGAGGAGATCCTCCGCATCTACGGCTACAACAACGTGGAGCTGCCGCAGTGCGTGCACTCGACGCTTTCGTATGCGCCCAAACCCGACAAGACCAAGCTGGTCAACGTCGCTTCGGATTTCCTTTCGGCCCGAGGCTTCACCGAGATCATGTCGAATTCGCTCACCAAGGGCGCCTATTACGACAATCTGCAATCGTTCAAAGCCGAGAATTGCGTGCGCATACTCAACCCGCTCAGCGCCGATCTGAACGTCATGCGTCAGACTCTGCTGTTCAATGCGCTGGAAGCCATACAGCTCAATGCCAATCGCCGCAACGCCGATCTGAAGCTCTACGAAGTCGGCAACTGCTACTTTTTCGACGCCGCGGCGGCCGATGCCGAAAAGCCGCTTGCCAAATACAGCGAGAAGCATTGTCTGGCGATAGCCGTGACGGGCGCCGACACAGCCGCATCGTGGAACGCCAAACTTGCGCAGAGTTCGTTCTACACGCTCCGGGCCGCCGTGGAAAAACTGCTCGCGCGATTCGGCATAGACATCGATTCGCTTCGCAGCCAAACGTCGCAATGCGATCTGTTCTCGGATGCCATCGAATACATGCAGGGCGACAGAGCCGTGATACGAATGGGTGTGACGGCGTCTGCGCTGCGCCGCATGTTCGATCTCAAGCAGCCCGTCTATTTCGCCGAGATCGATTTCGAACTCATAACGAGAGCCGCCAAGAAACAGACGATAACCGTGGCCGAACTGTCGAAATTCCCCGAGGTGAAACGCGATCTCGCGCTGCTGGTCGACAAGAGCGTAACTTTCTCGCAACTGCGTAACATAGCGTTCGCCACCGAGAAGAAGCTGCTCAAGCAAGTCACGCTGTTCGACGTATACGAGGGCGACAAACTCCCCGAGGGCAAGAAGTCTTATGCCCTGAGCTTCACGCTGGAGGACAAGACTCAGACGCTGAACGACAAGACCATCGAGAAGACGATGAACAACCTCGCCCGCCAGCTCGAAGCACGCGCGGGCGCGCAAGTTCGGTTCGAATGAACCGAAACGGGCTGCCTCGCATAAGGGGCAGCCCGTTTCGCTACGGGGGATGCGGATACCTGAATCGGATCAGCCTATCTTATAATACGTAAAGCCGATATCCTCCAGATAATCGGAATCGTATATGTTGCGTCCGTCGATAATGACAGGCTGTCTCATGGTCTTTTTCAGAACGGGAAAAGAGGGCATGCGGAACTGATTCCATTCGGTAACCAAAAGCAGAGCGTCGGCATCGATCGCGGCCTCGTACATATCGCTGCAATATACGACAGCATTTCCCAATCGGCGACGGCACTCGTCCATCGCAATCGGATCGTATACCTTTACCGTCGCACCCGCATCTTTCAATCGACTTATCAGCACCAAAGCTGGCGCTTCGCGCATATCGTCGGTTTCGGGTTTGAAGGCGAGTCCCCACAAAGCGACGGTTCTGCCGTTGAGATCGCCTCCGAAATGCCGCTTCAATTTGTCGAAAAGAATCTCTTTCTGCCTCTCGTTGACCTCTTCCACGGCCTGCAACACCCGCATTCGATATCCGTTCTTTTCGGCCGTTTTGATAAGCGCCTTCACATCCTTGGGGAAACACGATCCGCCGTAACCGCACCCGGGATAGAGAAACTTCTTGCCTATGCGCGAATCGGAACCGATGCCTTTCCGCACCATATTGACATCCGCTCCCACGAGTTCGCACAGATTGGCTATGTCGTTCATGAACGATATGCGCGTGGCCAGCATCGAGTTGGCGGCGTATTTTATCATCTCGGCCGAAGGGATATCGGTGAATATCATGCGTTCGCCCGAAAGCATGAACGGCTTGTAGAGCCGCGACATGACCTTCTTTGCCTGCTCGCTCTCCGTTCCGACGACGACTCTGTCGGGAGTCATGAAATCTTTTATGGCCGCCCCCTCCTTCAAAAATTCGGGATTGGACGCCACATCGAACTCCACATCGGCCCCGCGCTTGTCGAGTTCGGCCTGAATCGTCTCTTTCACTCTTTTCGCGGTGCCTACGGGAACGGTCGACTTGGTAACGAGAATCGTATATTTCTTGACGTTTCGGCCGAATGTCTCGGCCACGGCAAGGACATATTTCAAATCGGCCGATCCGTCTTCGTCGGGAGGGGTGCCGACAGCGGAAAAGACCACCTCCACATCGTCGAGCACATCCGTCAGATCGGTAGTGAACCGAAGCCTGCCCGCCTCGACATTACGTCGAACCATTTCGTTGAGCCCCGGCTCGTAGATGGGAACGATTCCGCGATGGAGCTTGTCGACCTTATCTTTGTCGATATCGACGCATGTCACATTCACCCCCATTTCGGCAAAACATGTTCCTGACACGAGACCGACATAACCGGTACCGACTATCGCAATATTCATAATCTCATTTTTAGGCAATCATATATTTCAATATGCCGTCGCTACAGCATCGCAAAATTAACGAAAAATCCGATAGGGCGGTCGCTCCGAAAGAGAAATTGCGGCCGTTTCGCGCTTTTCCGTAAAATGGCGAAACGGCCGCAATTACGCAGATATTCGGACCGCGAGACGACTCCGCTGCGGTCTGACGGTTTACGATCGATGCTTCAGATCCTTTTCGTGAACTCCGAACACGGCGCGGCCCGAGGGATCGTTCATGTTTTTGAACGATTCGTCCCACGCCAGGGCCTCGGCCGTGGAGCATGCCACCGAAGGTACCGAGGGCACGCATTGCGCCGCCGTCTGCGACGGGAACAGCTCCTCGAATATGGTGCGGTAATAATATTCCTCTTTGTTGCGCGGCGGATTGATGGGGAAGCGCTCCGCAGCCAGCGACATGTCGCGGTCGCTGACAGCCTCCGACGTAATCTTTTTCAGGGTGTCGATCCAGCCGTAGCCCACACCGTCGGAGAACTGCTCTTTCTGACGCCATACGATCGACTCGGGCAACATATCCTCGAATGCCTTGCGGAGCACCCATTTCTCCATGCCGTGCTCGCCGCGGACCATCTTGGCCTCGGGGTCGATGCGCATCGCCACATCCATGAACTCCTTGTCGAGGAACGGCACGCGTCCCTCGATCCCCCATGCGCTCAGGGCCTTGTTGGCGCGCAGACAGTCGTAGAGATGCAGCTTGCATATCTTGCGAACCGTCTCGTTGTGGAACTCCTCGGCATTCGGAGCCTTATGGAAATAGAGGTAACCGCCGAATATCTCGTCGGCTCCCTCGCCCGAGAGCACCATTTTTATTCCCATCGACTTGATAACGCGCGCCAGCAGATACATGGGCGTAGATGCACGCACGGTGGTCACGTCGTAAGTTTCGATGTGATAGATCACGTCGCGCAGGGCATCCAGTCCCTCCTGAATGGTGTAGTGTATCTCGTGGTGCACCGTACCTATCATGTCGGCCACCCTCTGCGCCGCCGCCAGATCGGGTGCCCCCTTCAGACCGATGGCGAAAGAGTGCAGCTGCGGCCACCACGCGGTGTCGCGGCTGCCCGTCTCGATGCGTTTCTCGGCATATTTCTTGGCTACGGCCGATATGATCGACGAGTCGAGTCCTCCCGAGAGCAACACTCCGTAAGGGACGTCGGACATGAGCTGACGCCGCACAGCATCCTCCAGCGCAGTGCGCAGTGCGCCTATGTCGACGGGGTTGTTCTTCACCGCGTCGTACGACTCCCAGTCGCGGCGGTACCAGCGTTTCATCTCGCCGTCGCGGCTCGACCAGTAGTGGCCCGGCAGGAACGGCTTGATGGTGGCGCACACGCCCTCGAGAGCCTTCAGCTCCGAGGCCACGTAGAAATGCCCGGCCTTGTCCCAGCCGATATACAATGGAATTACGCCTATGGGATCGCGCGCGATGAGATACTCGTCGCGCTCCATGTCGTAAAGCGCGAAGGCGAATATGCCGTTTATCTTCTCCAGCAGATCGAGCCCCATGCGCCGATACAAAGGAATTATCACCTCGCAGTCGGAGCCCGTTTGAAATTCATATTCGCCCTCCAGTTCGCGACGTATCTCGCGGTGATTGTATATCTCGCCGTTCACGGCCAGCACGATCTTGCCATCGGACGAATATAGAGGCTGTTTGCCCGATTGAGGATCGACTATCGACAGCCGTTCGTGCGAGATGACTGCCCGATCGCCGCAATGGATTCCCGACCAGTCGGGACCGCGATGGCGAATCTTTTTCGACATGCGCAACACTTGTTCTCTGTACTCCTTACCGTTGTTCTCTATATCGAACATTCCGACGAATCCACACATAAATATTCAAATTTAGACAATTAATGCGATCGGGATGCCAACGCGCATCCGCTACCTTCGGCCGCGGCACCTTACCGCGCCGCCGCAACGCACTTCGCGCGAGCGGGGTTTGTCATTGGCAAAGATATGATTTTATCCTTACAACGCCCCGTGCGGACGCAATTTATCGGCATAATTATTCATCTCGACGTCGACAGTCGCGCGCAACGCCTGCGCCTGCGCATCCGCCAATGTCCGATTCAACCACTCGGCAGCGCATTTTTCAGCCTTCGGCGACCGAAAAATATCCCGTGTCGCGAATTATTCGTATATTTGCAACCGAATTATTGAGAAACACGATATTCGCCACTGCCATGAATAAGTCGACCGCCATGTTCGACCCCGTTGCCGACGACCGCGACGCTGCCGACGCAGCGCCGTTCAGATATATCGACCGCAAGGATTACGACCAGCTGTTGAACGAAGAGAATCTGCCCCACGGGCGGCACACGGGCGGCATATTCATCTGTCTCGACGGCGAGGGCGACGTAATCATCAACGAGCACAAATATCGCCTCGGGCCCAATACCATGTGCGTGGCCTTTCCGGGAACCATCATACAATCGTTCAGTACGAACGACGATTTCCGCGGTTACACGCTGGCTATCGACATCGATTTCATACGCGAGATCAACATCCCGTCGGCCAACTCCATCTACATAGTCATCCGCGACAATCCGTGCATGGTGCTGAGCGACGAACAGACGCGTACCGTAATGCAGGTGTGCAAGATGATGCACGACAAGGACATGCGTACCGACCATCCGTTTCACAAACAGATCAACTCGCAAATGCTCATGCTGCTGTGTTACGAACTGGCGGGCATATACGCCCGCTACGTCCCCGTGAAACGTCAGCCATGCTCGCGTCAGGACGTGCTGTTCCGTAAATTCCTGTCGCTGCTCGCCACCGACATAACCGTTTCGCGCGAGGTGCAGTACTATGCCGACAAACTGTGCATAACGCCCAAATACCTCACCATCATCACCCGCCAGATATCGGGACGCAACGCCACGAGCTGGATAACGCATACGGCCATACTCAACGCCAAATCGCTGCTGACGGGCACACGCCTGACGGTACAGCAGATATCCAACAAGCTGAACTTCCCCAACCCCTCGTTCTTCGGGCAATACTTCCTGCGGCACACCGGCATGACGCCCAAGGAGTTCCGACGTTCGAAACAATAACCCGCACGATCAAACTCCAACGATATGACATCACTTTTCGACGACATAATATTCGGCCCCGTACGTTCGCGCCGCCTCGGCCTCTCGCTGGGGGTGAATCTGCTCCCGGCGGATTCGAAACTGTGCAGTTTCGACTGCATATACTGCGAATGCGGCTGGAACGCCGAGCGCAAGGGCGTGCGGCGTTTCAACAGCCGCGAAGATGTGCGCGAGCGGCTGGCCGCCAAGCTGGCCGCGATGGCGGACGAGGGAGCGCTGCCCGACGTGATTACGTTCGCGGGTAACGGCGAGCCGACTCTTCACCCCGAATTCGAAGCTGTGATAGACGACACCATAGCTCTGCGCGACCGACTCTGTCCCTCGGCCAAAGTGTCGGTGCTGAGCAACGCCACGCAGATCGGTCGCGAAGATGTGCGACGTGCCCTTTTGCGCGTCGACAACAACATCCTCAAGCTCGATTCGGCTTTCGACGATACGGTGCGCCTCATCGACCGACCCGCAGGCAATTACACCGTGGCACGCACCGTGGAGCTTATGAAACTGTTCGAAGGCCGCCTCATCATACAGACCATGTTCCTGCGAGGCATCTGCGACGGCCGTGCGATCGACAATACCGTCGAACGCGAGGTCGACGCCTGGCTAAGTTTGGTGCGTGAGATCGCGCCGTGTCAGGTGATGGTATACTCGCTCGACCGCGACACGCCGTGTCGGACGCTGGAAAAGGTGCCGAGAGCCGAGCTGGAGACGATAGCCCGACGCGTCGAGGCGGCAGGCATACCTTGTTCGGTGGCGTAAACCGCCGACCATAACGAAACATAATTCGACAACAACATGGATCATATAGATTACGACCTGCTCTACAAGGTCGATTCGCCATCCGATCTGAAGCGGCTCGCCGTGGCGCAGCTGCCGCGCTACTGCCGCGAACTGCGTCAGTACATAATCGAGGAGTGTTCGAAGAATCCCGGCCACTTGGCATCGAGCCTCGGTGCGGTGGAGCTGACCGTAGCCATACATTACGTTTACGACACTCCGCACGACAAACTTGTGTGGGACGTGGGCCATCAGGCCTACGCGCACAAGATAATCACGGGGCGGCGCGACCTGTTCCCCACCAACCGCAAGCTGGGAGGCATCAGCGGATTCCCGCGCATGTCCGAAAGCGAATACGATTCGTTCGGCGCAGGCCACTCCTCGACCTCCATATCGGCCGCATACGGACTCGCCAAGGCTGCCGAGCTGAGGGGCGAAAAGAGCCGCGTGGTGGCCGTCATCGGCGACGGGGCAATGACGGGCGGATTGGCTTTCGAAGGCCTGAACAATGCCGGCGCCGACAAGAAGAGCGACATACTGGTCATTCTCAACGACAACGAAATGGCCATCGATCAAGCGACGGGGGCACTGACGGGCTACCTGACGAGAGTGTCGACGTCGAAGCGTTACAACCGTTTCAAACGCCGTCTGTGGAGCCTCTTCGCCCACATCCCGCCGTTGCTGCGTTTCTGCCAGAAAGCGGGTAACGCCGTGAAGCAGGGGCTGATGCAGAACAGCAACCTTTTCGAAAGTCTCAACTTCCGATACTTCGGTCAGATAGACGGCCACGACATCGAGGAGCTGGTACGAATCCTCACCGCCTTGAAAGACATAGGCGAACCCAAGTTGCTGCATGTCATAACCACCAAAGGCAAGGGTTACACCCCTGCCGAGGACGATCAGGCCGCATGGCACGCTCCCGGGCGTTTCAATCCCGACACGGGCGAACGCCTGCCGTCGAAAACGTCGGCAGCACGTTATCAGGATGTGTTCGGCGAGACTCTTCTCGAACTCGCGCGGGCCGACGAGCGCATCGTGGGCATCACCCCCGCCATGCCTTCGGGATGCTCGATGAACCTAATGATGCACGCCATGCCCGAACGTTGTTTCGACGTGGGCATAGCCGAAGGACATGCCGTCACCTTTTCGGCGGGACTCGCCGCGGGAGGCATGCACCCCGTATGCAACATCTATTCGTCGTTCATGCAGCGCGCATACGACAACATAATCCACGACGTGGCATTGCAGAATCTGCCCGTTACGTTCTGCGTCGACCGCGGCGGGCTGGTAGGCGAGGACGGAGCCACGCACCACGGCGCGTTCGATCTGGCCTACTTCTCGTGTGTGCCGAACATGATCGTAGCCGCGCCGATGGATGAAATCGAGCTGCGCGACATGCTCTACACGGCCGTAAATACCCCATCGCCCTATTCCATACGCTATCCCCGCGGCTGCGGCGCGGGTACGGAGTGGCGCGATCGTCCGTTCGCGACCATCCCCGCAGGCAAGGGACGCCTGTTGAAAGACGGCGCCGATCTGGCGATCATCACCATCGGCACGGTCGGCAACTTCGCCGCCGAAGCCATACGGCTTATCGAGTCCGAAAGCGGGTTCACCGTGGCGCACTACGATCTGCGTTTCGCCAAACCGTTGGATACCGAACTGCTCGACGATGCGGGCCGACGTTTCCGCAACATAATCACTGTCGAGGACGGTGTTCTGCGCGGCGGAGTCGGCGAAGCCGCAGTACATTACTTCAACGATAACGGGTGCGACGTCCGCGTCCGCACCCTCGGCATAGGCGACGAGTTCGTCGGCCACGGCACGCCTGCCCAGCTCTACGCCCGATGCGGATACGATACGGACGGCATAGTGAGAACCGCAAAAGAGTTGCTCGCATGAGACGTTTCGCCCTGCTTTCGGTCATGATCTGCATAGCCGCCGCGGCTGCGGCGCAACGCGGAAGCGTGGTTTCGGTTCCTGCAAGCCCCGTTTTGGACGTGGCCGACATATTGCCCGATTCGGTCACGATAGAGGGCACCACCCAGGGGTTCGCCATGCACGGACGTTACGCCTTCTCGCTCCACGACGGCGGCATGTGCGTGGTGATCGACATGAAACGCAAACGGTTCGTCGGTGCGTTCCGTCTCGAAGGCAATACGGGCCACTGCAACAACGCGTCGTTCGGTACGGAGCGTTACGATCGTCGGTCGCGGTTCCCGCTGCTTTACGTGTCGGAGTGCCGCGGCGGCCGCGTATGTTATGTTAACGACGTGTCGACCGAGGGATCGCGCCTCGTTCAGACCATCCGTTACGACGGCGACGAGTGCACAGGACCGATGGACTGGTGCGTCGATGCGCCCAATCGCATGATATACATCTATTGCACGATAGGAAAGATCCGAATGTTCAAGCATTTCCGTTTGCCGCGCCTCGCCGACTCCGATGCCCGCGGCGAAGTGCGACTGCGCCCCGAGGATTGTCTCGGCAGCATTCCCGTAGGCGATGTGACTATACCGCAAGGCAGTCTGATTCACGGTCGCCTGCTCTATCTGCCCGACGGGGTTCCGTCGCGTGACCGACGACTGCACATAGTGGACATAATCACCGCCCGCTCGGTCGGCATCGTCGATCTCAACCCCATCGAGTACGAACCTGAGGGACTGGCCGCAAAGGGCCGCAAACTCTACATGTCGTTTCACACCACGGGCGACCCGCGCCGCAACCGCATCTATCGCTTCGGATTGCGATAGGATTATTGTTCCACGTATATGAGATTCTCCGTGTCGTAACCGCGTTGCTCGGCCAGCGACACTATGTGCTTCAGCTCGTCGTCGGGCAGCGACGGAGTGCGCGCGAGTATCCACAGATATCGCGGCGAACGACTGCCTATAAGCGCCCATCGGCCGTCGGGAGCCATCTCCATGATGTTGTAGTCGGAGTAGAAAATCCAGAAGAACGACACCCGCAACCGTCCCTCGCGACGCGTCGTTTTGGCGCGTCCGCGCACCGTCATGCGGCGATCGCCCCGCATTCCGCTGTTCACCACCTCTATCGAGCCATCGTCCGAAAGCACGTAATCTGCCGTCACGCGGCGCATGCCGCGCTCGAACGCATGATCGAAACGTGCGATCTCGTACCACCGCCCCATGAAACGCTGCAACGAGAAAACGGGCAACGTGCGACGGTCGATATTGTCTCGTCCCGCCCCGTAAACGCAAACGGCTATGAACATCAGTAATAACAGTAAAAGTATCATCGTCGGAAATAAAAACGGGTTCATGAATCGTGTCCGCACCCGAAATATCATTTTCCGTACCAAACTCGCCTCGCCGAGTTCGTCAAAACCGTGCGGACAGCAGGCCCGTCATGCCAAACTGCAATAATGCCAATATGTCATGCTACCTCGCCTACGGCTCAGCAGCGTGACGTATTTTTTTGTAGGAGGCGAACCGAACAAACTGCGTAATAAATTCGTTCGACAGACGATAAATACATATATATTATTATCTTTGCAGTAATATAACCTGAACGATATGAAAACAAATCTTCGTCTTTGGGCGTTTGCGGTTGCTGCAAGCGCTGTGTTTTTGGCAAGTTGTTCGCCTTCGTCACCCGCGGCGGGAGAGAAGGTCGATGCCCTCGATGCTTCGGCATGGGAGGCGGCCAAGTGGATATCTGCCGCGGATGCTCCCGTTATTCAGGGCGGTAACAACGGCCGTGCGGCCGACGGCGCGAGCTGGTTCGTGTCGACCGTGAAGAATGAAGGAGAGGTCGCCTCGGCCAAATGGATGACAACGGGTCTGGGCGTTTATCAAATCTATCTCAACGGCAAGCCCGTGGGCGAGGAGTTTTTGAAGCCGGGCTTCACCCATGTGCTCAAAACACGCCGTTCGTTCACTTACGACATTACCGACGCATTCAAGCGCAAGGCAGGCGCCGAGAATCAGCTTTCTGCACAGGTCACCCCCGGATGGTGGGCGGATAAGATCGTCACTCCGGGCGACGGGAACATGTGGGGCACGAAGTGCGCGTTTCGCGGAGTGCTGGAGCTTACATTCGCCGACGGTTCGAAGAAATTGTACGGCACCGATCTCGAAAATTGGAAAGCAGGTATAGCGGGTCCCGTGAAGCATGCCGCGATTTTCGACGGCGAGGAGTACGACGCGCGCGAGAAGATGGGTTACGAGTGCGTCGAGCAATTTGCCGCGCCCGAGGAGAACACGGAGTTTCGCGGCGAGGTGTTGCCGTCGGAGGGCGCCGAAGTGTATTTGCGCCATGATCTCAAGCTCGCTCCCGTGAAGGCATATGTGTGGAAAGATGTCGAGAACGCGAAGGATAACGAGTTCGGCAAGGTGGTTATAATAAAGGAATTCGCACCCGACCAAACCATGACCGTCAATGCGGGCGAAACGTTGGTGGTCGATTTCGGTCAGAATTGCGCGGGTGTGCCGTCGTTCGTATTCAAAGCGAAGGAGGGAACCACGCTTACCTGCCTGCCCGGAGAGCTGCTCAACGACGGCAACGGAGCGAGAAGCCGCGGCATGGACGGACCCGAGGGCAGCGTACATCGCGAGAATCTGCGTATCCCCGATACGGGTTGCTTCCTGAAATATACTTTCGGGGCAGGCGACAAATATGTGAGCTACCATCCGAGCTGCACTTTCTTCGGCTACCGCTATGTATCGATCATCGCCACCGACGCCGTGACGATAAAGAAGATCGCGACGATCCCCGTCACCTCTATTGCCGAGACGCTCGAAACAGGCAAGATCTCGACGGGAGACGAGTCGATAAACAAACTCATTTCGAATACCTACTGGGGACAGCTGTCGAATTACCTTTCGGTGCCGACCGACTGTCCGCAGCGTAACGAGCGTCTGGGATGGACTGCCGACACGCAGGTATTCGCCGAGACGGGTACATTCTTTGCCAACACTTCGACATTCTTCCGCAAGTGGATGCGCGACATGCGCGACAGCCAAAGCCGCCAGGGCGGTTTCCCGGGCGTGGCTCCGCATGCGCAGTACGGAAACGAGACGATGCGACTGGGATGGGCCGATGCGGGAATAATAGTTCCGTGGACCGTATGGAAACAGTTCGGCGACAAGCGGATCGTGGATGAGAACTGGGAGTCGATGGATCGTTTCATGAACCGTATATACGACACCAAATACAATCATGAGGCTTTGAGAGAGGAGAACCTGAACTATCAGTGGGCCGACTGGCTGAGCTACGAGCCGCTGGAGTCTTGCGGCGGAGGCGCCTTCGGTCAAGGAGGTCCGCTTCCCGAGGCTATAGACTATTGGAACTATCTGAGTGCATCGTATTGGGCCATAGACGCTGCCATGATGGCCGATATGGCGGCTGCGACGGGTCGCGACGCCGCGAAGTATGCGCAGATGGCCGCCGAGGCGAAGGAGTATATGAAAGCGACCTTCCTTAACGGCGACGGAACATTCAAGACCGAGATACTCAACACCATGCAGACACCCGCTCTCTTCGCTCTGAAAAACGGACTGGTAGAGGGTGAAGCGAAGGCGCGGATGATCGCCCGTTTGCGCGAAAACTTCAAGCAGCACGACAACTGTTTGCAGACCGGTTTCCTGGGGACGTCCATCCTGATGGCC
The DNA here is from genome assembly GCA_958449275.1 of uncultured Alistipes sp. Taxonomy (GTDB): domain Bacteria; phylum Bacteroidota; class Bacteroidia; order Bacteroidales; family Rikenellaceae; genus Alistipes. The sequence goes on from CAUDHE010000028.1 coordinate 17,287, forward strand.
ACGCTCACCGAGAACGGTATGACGGATATCGCTTACGAACTTCTGTTCCAGCGCAAGAATCCGAGCTGGCTCTATTCGGTCGACAACGGCGCCACCACCATATGGGAGCGTTGGAACAGCTATATGCTCGACAAAGGCATGGGCCCGCGCGGCATGAACAGTTTCAACCATTACGCCTACGGATGCGTGTGCGAGTGGATTTGGGAGACGGCCGCCGGTATCGCCGCCGATCCTGCCGTCCCGGGTTTCAAACATATTATCATGAAACCCGTGCCCGACAAGCGTTTGGGACATCTCACCGCCGAATACCGCTCTGCATCGGGCGTGATAAGCAGTGCATGGAGGTACGAGGGCGACAAGTGGATTTGGGAGTTTACCGTTCCCGAGGGCGCCACGGCTACCGTAACCCTTCCGGGCGAGAGCGAATCGAAAGTGTATGAAAGCGGCTCGTATACGGTGGAGAAATAATATTAAGAATTAAAAAATAACTTGTTTCGAAGCAACGCGATAAAGTCCTCTCCTCGGGGAGGGCTTTATCGATATTTATAGCATGCCGTTTATCGGAGCGCAGCGACCGAAGTCCCCTCCGAATAAGGGCAGACTTGCAGACGCGGCCGCGGGTTGGCGACTTTCGGCTTCGGTTTTGCGATATTGCGACGATATTACTTACATGTATATAATTATCTGCACTTAATTATGACCGACTGGAAAGAGCGGTTGGGAATGGTATACTCCACCAATCCCGACTTCGAATACGATACTGCGGACGAGCCGGAACCCGAAACGCTCGCCCCCGAGCGGCAGAATCTGCGCATCTGGCTCGACCGCAAGCATCGCGGCGGCAAGACCGTCACCATAGTGCGCGGATTCGTCGGCCGTGAATCCGATCTGGCCGAACTGGGGCGCATGCTCAAGAGCAAGTGCGGCACGGGCGGATCGGTGAAGGAGGGCGAGATCATCATTCAGGGCGACCGCCGCGACCGTGTGGCCGAGTTGCTCGCGGCAGCGGGGTACGGCTGCAAAAAGGCGGGAGGCTGATTCGGTTACGTCCATGCGCGCCGTCCGAAATATCGTACGTCTGGCGATCGTGTTCGCGACCCTCATCGCGGCCGAGCGAGCGTGCGCCCAGTATTACAGCTGGGGCGCCGATCCCGCACGCTTCAGATGGATGCTCGCCGAGACCGACGGGGCCCGAGTGATATATCCCGACCATACCCCCGCCATAGGGCTATCGACCCTGCGATTCGTCGAGTGCATGCAGCCCTACATATCTTACGGCTATCGTCTGCCCGCTCTCGACATCCCTTTCGTCGTCCATCCCGAAAACATGCGGTCTAACGGCCTGGTGATGTGGCTTCCCAAACGCGTGGAGTTCCTTTCGGCTCCCGCCGTCGACGGCTACTCGATGCCGTGGATCAAACAATTGGTGGCTCACGAATACCGCCATGCCGTGCAGTACAATAACCTGAACGTCGGATTCGTAAAGTTCCTGAGCCGCCTGCTCGGGCAGCAGAGTTCCACCATAGGGCTGCTCTACATGCCGCTGTGGATGCTCGAGGGCGACGCGACCATGTCGGAGACGCAGGTGTCGTCGTTCGGCCGAGGCAAGCAGCCGCGCTTCACGCTCGAATTTCGCGCTATGGGCGACATCGCCGCCAAGTACCGCAATACCGACAAATTCTTCTGCGGCTCCTATCGCGATTTCATCCCCGACCATTATCAACTCGGCTACCAGCTCGTGTCGTACGGCAACGAGGTGACGGGAAAGGTCATTTGCGACGAGATCGCGGCCTACGGCCCCCGCCATCCGTGGATGGTGATCTCCGCGGGTCTCACCATGCGCAAACTGTTCGGATTCACCACGCGCGATCTGTTTCGAGACACGTTCCGTTCGCTGGCCGACTACTGGGCCTCGCTGCCCGCCGTGGAGAATTCGGCCGAATTTATCCCCGCGCCACCGCGCAGGGGCTATACGAAATATTCGCATCCGATACCGATTGCGGGCGACACCCTGCTGCTGCTAAAGGAGGATTTCGACAATCCTTCGCGCTTCGTCCTGCTCGACGCCGCCACGGGAGCCGAACGCATGCTCTGTCACACGGGCGATGTGTCGACGCGTCCCGTCTACGACAGCGTCGCACGGCGGGTGTGGTGGACGGAGTACAGACGCAGCAAGATGTTCGAAGAGAAAACGGAGTCGCGGATCTGTTATCTCGATCTCGGCGCGAACCGTCCCCGCACCGCGTCGTTGCGCGGCAATCTGCTATATCCCACCCCCGACGGCGAGGGCGGTATGGCCCTGACGGAGTATGATTCCGACGGAACGTACACCGTCGTCCGTCGCACTCGCGACGGCGCCGAAAGCCGCTGCACTATGCCTTTCGGACAAGAGGTGCATTCGCTGACCTGGGACGATCTCACGCGCAGTCTCTATGCCATAGTGACCGGCGACGAGGGCATGTGGATAGTTCGGATAGACGACTGCGGCTCGGTGCATCCAGTGACGCGCCCCGCCTACATAACGTTGAGCGGCTTGCGGGCCTGCGGCGGCATGCTGTACTTCGGTTCGATAGCTTCGGGCCGCGACGAGTCGCATTGCTACGACCTGCGCGAGGGACGGGAGTATCGCATCTCGGAGTCGACCTACGGATCGTTCGATCCCGCACCGACGGCCGACGGGCGCGTCGTTATGACTACCTACGACTCGCTGGGTTATCAGCCGTCGATACAGTCGATGCGGGTCGGTTTGCACCCCGTGGAGTACTCCGCGCTGCCACTCGACATAGTGAACGCGCCGCGACGGAGCTGGAATACCATCAACCTCGATACGGTGAAGTTGTGCGCTGCCGACACGGTTGCCGCAGCCGCCGCGCCGCGCAAGGTGCGCCGCTACCGCAAGGTTCCGCACCTCTTCAATTTCCACAGTTGGGCGCCGCTGTCGTACGATCCGTTCTCGCTGAGCGAAGGGGCGGTGAATCTCAATCTCGGTGCGACCGTAATGACCCAAAATCTGCTCTCCACCATGCAGGGATTCTTCACCTGCGGCTACAGCCGCGGCGACGGAACGGTGTGGCGAGGTTCGTTGCGCTACCACGGCCTCGGTCCCACGATAAGCGTGAATGCCGTATACGGCGGCCGTCAGAACATATATCCCGTATACACATACAACCCCGAAACCCACGCCATAGAGTTCCCTGCGGCTCCCGAACGCGGCAAGTACTACTCCGTGGGCGCGTCGGTGTCGTTCCCGCTCATGTTCCAACGCGGTTACCACACCCGCTACCTCACGGCGTCGGCCTCGTGGGAGTATTCCAACGGCCTCGTTGCCAACACGGGCAAACTCTCCATAGGCGAGGGCGGCATCAGCAACGTGGCGACCATAGGTTACAGCAAGGGGCTGCACCTCACTTCGTTCTCGGCTGGTTTTCAGGACATGGTACGCATGGCGCACCGCGACTTCCGTCCTCCGTGGGGCTTCGCGGCGTCGGCGTCCTACGCCGTGAATCCAGCCGACGGCCGATTCAGCGATCTCGTCGCTTTGTTTACCCGCGTCTACACACCGGGAGTGCTGCCGCACAACAGTTTCAATCTCGATCTCGCTTACCAGACATCGATAGGCGGCTTCCGATCGCGCGATGCCCTTTCGGCTCTCACCTTCAAGTCCGCGCGTCTGCTGCCCCGAGGCTTCGACTCCTCGCAGATCGAGAACCGCCATTATATGGCCGCATCGCTCAACTACGCATTTCCCATATGCTATCCCGACGGCGGCTGGCGCGGAATAGTCTATTTCAAGCGCATACGTGCCAATCTGGGGTACGACGCGGCCCGATTCCGCCGCCGCGGATTCGTCGCGCAAGGCATACTCCGCGAGCGTTGGCACAATATAGACTCGTGGGGCGGCGACCTCACGTTCGACGTCAATCTGCTGGGTCAGCCCGCCTCGGCCACCGTGGCTGTGACTCTGTCGCTCTACCGCCCCAGCGAAGGCGGCCTCTATTTCGCCGCAGGCATGGATCTGCCGTTCTGAGCGGCGGATATCATCGCTTTCGGCTCGCACGGTTCTGAAGAGCCGCAAGAATACCGCAAGCTTGAGTCAGATAGTTACGAAAATGTACTCCTTTCCGAATAAATTTATAACTTTGCACGTTAGAATACAGCACAACCTTTCGACATGGATATAAAGAAGGCGATAAAGGATAAGAACAACATCATAAAGGCGATGTGGATCATCGCCCTCGGTCCCGTGGCGCTCATCTTCGCGATGCTCGCGCTGGCCGCTTCGGGACTTTTCGGACGCATGCCCTCGTTCGAGGAGCTGGAAAATCCCAAGAGCAATCTCGCTACCGAGATTTACGGCGACGACGGTCATGTCATCGGCTCGTTTTTCGTCGAGAACCGCTCCTACGTGCAGTATTCCGATCTGTTTCCGCAGGACTCCGCGCAGCATATATCGCTCGGCGGCCACAATGTGCCGCCCATAGTCGCCGCGCTGATCTCCACCGAGGACGTGCGTTTCCGCCGCCACTCGGGTATCGACATCCCTTCGCTTTTCCGCGTGGGAATCAAGACCGTGGCGTTGCAGAATCATTCGCAGGGCGGCGGCAGCACCATCACGCAGCAGCTCGCCAAGAACCTCTTTCCGCGCGACACTGTGCGCAACCGCGGCAAGGCAGGCCGCACGCTGAAGCTCGTGCAGTCGAAATTCAAGGAGTGGATAACGGCTCTCAAACTCGAGCACAACTACACCAAGGAGGAGATAGCCGCCATGTATCTCAACACCGTCGAGTACGGTTCGAACGCCTACGGCATAAAATCGGCCGCGAGTACCTTTTTCAACAAGGCGCCCGACGAGCTGAACATTCAGGAGGCCGCCATGCTGGTGGGCGTGGTTAACGCCCCCACGCGTTATTCGCCCGTGCGCAACTACGACAATGCCTTGGCCCGCCGCAATCTGGTGCTCAACCGAATGCGAGCTGCGGGCGCCATCACCCGCCACGAGTGCGATTCGCTCTCGGCGCTGCCCATAACGCTCGATTACAGACCCATATCGCACAACGACGGCGAGGCTACCTATTTCCGCGAAATGCTGCGTCAGGTGATGAACATGGCGCGGCCCGTGCGGCGGCAGTTCCTCACCGACTGGGATTACGAGCAGGCGGTGAAGGAGTACGACGAGAACCCTCTCTACGGCTGGTGCCTGAAGAACAAGAAGGCCGACGGCACGCCGTACAACATCTATCGCGACGGACTACGCATCTACACCACCATCTCGCCCGCCATGCAGCGTTATGCCGAGCAGGCGATTCAAAAGCAGATGGAGACCGTGATCCAGCCGCGCATGGACCGTCAGGTGAAGACTTCGGGCGTGTTGTTCCGCAACACCACGGCCGAGGAGCGCGAGCAGATCGTCAAACGCGCCATGAAGAACTCCGACCGATACCGCGAGATGAAAAAGGCGGGAGCCTCGGAGAAGGAGATATTCGCCTCGTTCGACAAGAAGTGCGACATGCGCGTATTCACGTTCAAGGGCGAGCGCGACACGGTGATGACCCCGCGCGACTCGATCCTGCATCACAAACGCATCATGCGCGCCTCGTTCGTGGCGATGGAGCCGCACTCGGGCCACGTGAAGGCCTACGTGGGCGGTCCCAATTTCCGCTACTTCAAATACGACATGGCCAAGCAGGGCAAGCGACAGATAGGCTCCACCGTGAAGCCTTTCATCTACACCTTCGCCATCGACCGTTTGGGCCTCACCCCCTGTACCATGGCTCCCAACCTGCCCGTGTCGATCGAGACCCCCGCAGGCATCTGGTCGCCCAAGGAGGCGGGCAAGGTCGAGTACGACGGCGTGCTGCATCCGCTCTACTGGGGTCTGGCCAATTCGCGCAACAACTATTCGGCGTGGATCATGAAGCAGGCCAAACAGCCTGAGACGGTGGCCGATTTCCTGCACAACATGGGTATACGCAGCTACATCTATCCCGCCTACGCCTTGTGTCTCGGCGCTTTCGAATCCAACGTGTTCGAGCTGGCCAGCGCCTATTCGACGTTCGTCAACGAGGGCGTGCATACCGATCCCATATTCGTCACGCGCATCGAGGACCGTCAGGGCAACCTCATCGCGAGCTTCATTCCGCAGTCGCAGGACGCCATCAACAAACAGACGGCATACACCATGCTCACCATGCTCCAGCGGGTGATAACCGCGGGAACGGGCGGCCGACTGGTGTGGCAGTTCGGGATGAAGGACATGGAGATCGGCGGCAAGACGGGTACTTCCAACGAAAACCGCGATGCGTGGTTCATGTGCGTCACGCCCAATTTGGTGGCGGGATCGTGGGTCGGCGGCGAGGACCAGTCGGTGCACTTCCCCGCGGGCGGCGAGGGCAGTATCATGGCCCTGCCCATCGTGGGCGAGTTCCTCACCAAGGCATATGCCGATCCGCGCCTCGGACTCAGTCGTAACGCCAAGTTCACACGACCCGAGGGTTGGGAATCCTACGATTGTCCGAAGGAGCTGTCGCCCGACGAATCGTCTGTGCAACAGAGCGGCGGCGACGAGTTTTTCGATTGACAACCTCCGTCGGCCGAGTTTCGCCGACGCGAAAACCATACGACAGAACAAAAACCCGAGAATATGAGAATTGCCATTGTGGGCGCGAGCGGCGCCGTGGGTCAGGAGTTTCTGACCATTCTGAATGAACGAACCGATTTTCCCGTCGACGAGCTTCTGCTCTTCGGATCCGAGCGCAGTGCGGGACGAAAATACACTTTCCGAGGCAAGGAGGTCGAGGTGAAGCAGCTTTGTCACAACGACGATTTCAAAGGCGTCGACATAGCGCTGACATCGGCGGGGGCGGGTATTTCGAAAGAGTTCGCCGAGACCATCACCAAGCACGGTGCGCTGATGATCGATAACTCGAGTGCATTCCGCATGGACGCCGACGTGCCTTTGGTGGTGCCCGAGGTCAATCCCGAGGATGCTCTCGACGCTCCGCGGCGCATAATAGCCAATCCCAACTGCACCACCATACAGATGGTAGTGGCCCTGAAGGCCATCGAGAAGGTGTCGCATATCCGCAAGGTGCACGTGGCTACCTACCAGTCGGCCAGCGGCGGCGGCGCGCAGGCTATGGCCGAACTCCGCACCCAGCATGCGCAGATCGTGGCAGGCGAGGAGCCCGCGGTGGAGAAGTTCGCCTATCAGCTGGCCTACAACGTGATTCCTCATATCGACGTCTTCACCGACAACGACTACACCAAGGAGGAGATGAAGATGTACAACGAGACGCGCAAGATCATGCACTCCGACATCGAAGTGTCGGCAACTTGCGTGCGCGTGCCCGTCATGCGCGCTCACTCGGAGAGCATATGGATCGAGACCGAACGTCCCGTAACGCCTGCCGAGGCCCGCGAGGCATTTGCGCAAGCCGAAGGCGTGGTTCTGATGGATACCCCTGCCGACAAGGTCTATCCCATGCCGCTCTTCATCGCGGGTAAGGATCCCGTATACGTGGGCCGCATCCGTAAGGATCTCACCTCGCCCAACGGACTCACGTTCTGGTGCGTGGCCGATCAGATCAAGAAAGGCGCCGCGCTCAATGCGGTGCAAATAGCCGAATGGCTTATCAAGAACCGCAAGTAATATGAGAAAGGCCCGATAAATTTCGGGCCTTTTTTATTTGGTGTCTATATTATAAAAGTATATGCGGCTCCTTGAGTTGCGCAGTTTGTCGCCGCCCCCCACGCGGCAGACTGCATAAATATATATAGCAATACGACTCGACAGAGTTGTTCGGGCCGCAGGCTGCTGCCCGAACAATTGCGCCGCTACGCGGCGTTATCTTCGGCGGCTCGCATCGAAGATGCGCCCCCCCCGCAGCCGCCGAAGATAAATGTCATATACACTTCCCCGTCTGCGAACAGCAGGCCGCATCCCCGAAAACACAAGAAAATAGCAAATACAGCACGCAATTTGTTGTAGGTTTCAATTATTCGTACTATTTTTGGGACAGCGATTCGCCAAAAGGCGGATTCGTGAACTTTGCCGATAAGAAAAATCTGGAAGTTTTTAATAGCCCGGCAAAGCACAATTTGTCCTACGGCGTCGGCCTGCGTCCGACGTTGGGAGATTTGGTTTCTACGTTACGGACGTGGGCCTTTTTGTGCTAATGGGCTATGGTTTTCCAGAACCTTTCTTTCGTTAGCATGGCCCACGTTTCCGTAACTTTTTTCAGCGGGTCGCATGACTTAAAACGAAAAGTTATGTTACCTTTGCAAAAGAGAACGGTTCCGTAACCGTAATAATTTCTAAAGGTTAAGACAAACCTTTGCACTATTCTGTAAACTCGCGGGGTTATATATCAAATATAACTTGTTTTGGTACGGTGTGATATTTGTCTGAAACCCATGTTATGCCCCTACTTAATTGTAGGGGCCGACTTGGGCGTAAGGGCAGTTTCCGTACCAAGGCTCGCGAGGCCGACAGAATGGGCTGTACCTGCGCCCTTTTTCTGTTTCCGCAGGGGCGTGTAATTCATAATCTTACAACTCTCCGCCCAATGATAATGCCTTGTGTCGACGCCGTCGACGAATATACTCGTCGGCAAATCTTCGATAAGTTTCACAACGATGCCGCGTCTGCGATTATCGAATGCCTGAAGCGCCACGACGATCTCGATCTGGTCGAGGGCGATT
>CAUDHE010000029.1 GCA_958449275.1 uncultured Alistipes sp.
GTAGCCCAAAGCTATCGAGGGATCGTTTATGCCCGACGCGTCGGCGTATGCCTGCTGGGCGGCTCCGAGTCCAGGGGTGTTGGTCACCGCGCCCGACATCACGCCCACCATAGTCGGCATGGGAGTGCCCGTGACGAGATGTATTATATAGGTAGTAAGCGCACCCAAAGCCACTGTCGCCGCCGCGCAGCCCACCAGTTTGATTCCGCCCTCCTTGAACGACGAAAAGAATCCCGGGCCCACCTGCAGACCGATGGAGAACACGAACAGAATGAGTCCGAATTCCTTGATGAAGTGCAATGTGTTGTGATCCACGGTCATGCCGAAATGCCCCGCGGCGATGCCGACGAACAGAATCCATGTCACGCCGAACGATATGCCGCAGATCTTGATCTTTCCCAGCATGATACCCACGGTAATCACCAGCGAGAGCACCAGAACGGTATGCGCTATGCCTTCGCCCATGAAAAGAGAGTATAACCAGTCCATATTTCGATTGTAAAAAATTAACCTTGTCCTAACCGAGGTGCAAAGATAGTATTAATTAAATAATTTTAAGAACAAAGGGCCGTAAAATCACCCGAAAGGTGTTTTTATTGGTTGGAAAGTTGGAAAACGCACGATTTCGGGTGAACTGTCAATACAGAAAACGGTCGATCAGCGGAGCCAACAACGCCGTGGCCACGCCCATGAGGGCCATTGCCAATCCGCTCAGAGCACCCTCGACGGCGCCCTCCTCTATCGATCGCGCCGTGCCTATGCCGTGTGCGGCCGATCCCATTGCGAGTCCCCGTGCCATAGGGTCGTCGATCTTCAATATACGCATGAATGCGAATCCTATGAGCGCGCCGAAGATACCCACCACGAATACCACGACCGATGTTATCGACATGTCGCCGCCTATGTTTTCGGAGATGTTCACCGCAATGGGCACCGTCACCGATTTCATGGCGATGGAGTTCTGTATCAGACGTGTGGCGCCGAACCATTTGGCGATGTATACGACGCTCAATATGCCCGTCACGCAGCCGAGGGTTATGGAGGCGAGGACGGGCAGCACTTGTCCTTTCATCCGCTCCTCCTGCTCGTAAAGCAGATAGCCCAACGCCACCACCGACATTCCGAGTCCGAAATCGAGCAGGCGGGTCGCTTCGCGATATTTTTCGTACGGAATGTCGAACAGCAGCAAAAGCCCTATCATCGCCATGAAAGTTATGACGACGGGATGGCACAGCGACGATCCCGTGCGACGATATACGGCCATGCCTCCGCAATAGAGTGCGACCGTTGCGGCCAGCAGAAATATCTGCGATTCCAGAAACTCCCGTATCATACTCTTTTATTCATCTTTTGATAAACCAAACCTATTACCGCTATCACCAGCACCGTACTCACGGCTCCCGCCACGACTATGGCGGTCAGATTGTCGGCTATGGTGCGGTACGATACCATCAGCCCCACGCCGAACGGCACGAAGAAGAGCGCCATGGTCCCGAGCAGAAATTTGGCCGCCGGAGCGACGTTTGCGGCCTTGACGACCCGAAAATGCAGTGCCGCGTAGAGAAGCACCATGCCGATGATGTTGCCCGAGACGTAACCGCCTACGAGCATGCTGAGCAGATTGCCGATGCACCAGCATGCCAGAATGGCAAAAATACCTGTCATATCAAACCTTTGTTTCCTAACACGTCGCAAATGTAGCGACAATTCGTTTTCGTTGTAATCGGTTTCGCTTTTTTTCGGGCGTCATTCGGAAGCCTCGATATTTTGTTTATTCGACCTAACGAGGTATATTTGCCGTACGAAAAGCGGCGCTTCGAGCCTTTCGGAACGACGGAAAGGACGATACGGCCTCATGGCGGATCATGGAAAATTCGATGCTGAATATCATAAAACGATATGTCACGGCGACAGCGGGACTGTTTCTCGTCGCGCTCGGGGTGGCTCTGTCGACCCGTTCCGATCTCGGGACTTCGCCCATTTCGTGTCCGCCCTACGTTCTCAGTCTGTTCGGCGGATTCACTATGGGGCAATATACCATATTGATGCACTTCTCGTTGATTTCGTTGCAGGCGGCTCTGTTGCGCCGAAGATTCCGTGCCGTGCTGTTGTTGCAACTCGTTCCGTCGTTTATGTTCGGATTTTTCACCGATCTTACGATGGCCGCGACGGCGGGGTTGCAAAGCGATTCGTATGCGGCATGTGTCGCGTTACTGCTGTCGGGGTGCGTGGTCATAGCCGCAGGCATATCGGTGCAGGTCAATGCCGCAGCATGGATGTTGGCGGGTGAACAGACCGTGGCGGTCATATCGGAGGTGAGCGGCGCGGCTTTCGGTCGCGTGAAGGTCTTTTTCGACTCCTCGCTGGTGATCGTCGGTGTAATACTGTCGTTTTGCTTGTTGCACGGATTGACGGGTATTCGCGAGGGAACGATAGTGTCGGCACTGTCGGTGGGCGCGATAGTCCGTCGCTTGCAAGGCCCCGTCGGAACGGGGTTGCGGCGGCTGAGGATATTGTAATCGATTATTAACCTAAATACTTACGAAAATAAATGGTAAAACGTGTAGCTTTTCTCGATTACGTCCGCGTATTCGCATGTTTTCTCGTGATGCTCGTACATGCGAGCGAGAACTTTTACGGCGCCGAGGGATCGACCGACATGGCGGGACCGCAGTCGTTTTTGGCCGATGAAAGCGACAGATTGTGGGTGTCGCTTTACGACGGATTTTCACGTATGTCGGTGCCTTTGTTCATGATAGTGTCGGCGTTTCTGCTGGTACCTGTGAAGAGAGAGCAGACTTCGTGGCAGTTCTATGCGCGCCGTTTCAAACGCATATTGCCTCCGCTGGCTTTCTTCATGATTCTTTACAGTACTCTGCCGTTGCTGTGGGGCCAGATCGACGCGGCGACGTCGGTGAAGGATTTGTCGCGTTTTTTCCTTAACTTCCCCACCATGGCGGGCCATTTTTGGTTCATGTATCCGCTCATAGGGCTTTATCTGTTCATTCCTATAATATCGCCCTGGCTCGAAAAGGCGACGGCACGCGAGGAGCTGTTCTTCATCGGGTTGTTCCTCCTTTCGACCTGCATACCCTATCTCAACCGCTGGTGCGGCGAGGTGTGGGGCCAGTGCTTCTGGAACGAATACCACATGTTGTGGAACTTCTCGGGTTACGCGGGATATATGGTGCTGGCGCACTACATACGAGTGCATCTCGATTGGAATCGCGGCAAACGTTTGGCGGCAGGCTTCGTGTCGATGGCTGTCGGCGCGGCGGTTACCATATATTCGTTCTATGCTCAGGCGGTCCCGGGAGAGATTCTCGAAACGCCCGTGCTGGAGGTCGGATGGGCATTCTGCACGATCAACTGCGTGGCGCTCACGTTCGGTGCTTTCCTGCTCTTTACCTGCATATCGGCGTCCGAGGCTCCGCGTATCGTAACCGACATGTCGAAACTGAGTTACGGCATGTTCCTCATGCACATATTCTGGCTCGGCCTGTGGGTGACGGTGTTCAAAAACGACATGGCGCTGCCCACCGCAGCGGCGATTCCGAGCATAGCAGTCGCTACGTTCGTGAGTTGCTATGTTACCGCCAAGCTGATATCGTTCGTGCCCAAAAGCAAGTGGATCATAGGATAACGGACGAAAAGATTTTTGATCGGAAGCGATGACGCAAACGATTTTTTCACTATTTTTGCATCGTCGGATCGGGGGCGACCGGTTTTGACAGCTTGCAGAGTTCTATCGTAAGCACGTCGAGCGTTGTGTGGTAGCTCGTTAATATCAACACTCGAACTACAAATGGCAATAACAGCTATGCACTCGCTGCCTAATTTTCAGGGAAAATTGGCTTAATCATCGGACCCGAGGAGGTTCGACGACGAGTATCCCGAACGACTGCTCCGCCCTTTAGCGGTTCGTTCATATGGGGTATCATCAATTAAGGGATAGTGCGGCATGTGTCTCGGTTGTCGTATGAAATTAAGAGACTGCGGCAAGGGTCAGGTCGTCTGCGGCCATCCCGCGCAAGAGGATCAATCGCAGAATAAACGTGTAGAAAGCCTTGGGGTTCCTTGTTTGGACGCGGGTTCGACTCCCGCCGCCTCCACAATCGGCAATGATTATCGAGAACGCACCTATTTTATAAAATGGGTGCGTTCGTTTTTCAGATCGGTCGTATGCCGAGCCAAGCGGTGAACGGACGAGAAACGGCATGACAGACTATCGGAGCGTCTTATCCGAAAGTAACCGATAAAAAAATGAGCGAAAAACTTTGCCGATTCGAATAAAATGTCTATTTTTACGGTCGAATTAAAAGAACAGCAAATTGATTTTAACGGGACATACCAATTGGTGGCGCTCTTACAACTTCAACAGTCGTAAGGGAGAAAGCCGTATGTATATATAATAGTATTATAAAAGAGTTGCAAGGGCTGTCGTACTTACGACAGCCCTTGTTGGTTAATCCCCATTCTAAAAACATGACAATGAAGACGTATCAAGTGAACAACGAAGGTTATTACGGAGAGTTCGGCGGCACCTACATTCCCGAAATCCTTCACCGATGTGTGGAGGAGCTGAAGAATGCTTATCGGCGAGTGTTGGACGACGATGGGTTCAAGCAGGAATTTCACCGACTGCTGCGCGATTATGTGGGCCGCCCTTCGCCGCTCTATTCGGCGCATAGGCTGAGCGAAAAGTATGGCTGTCGTATCTATCTGAAACGAGAGGACTTGAACCATACCGGAGCACACAAAATCAACAATGCCATCGGGCAGGTGCTGTTGGCCAAGCGGATGGGGAAGACCCGCATCATTGCCGAGACCGGCGCTGGACAGCACGGTGTGGCCACGGCTACCGTCTGCGCGCTGATGAACATGAAGTGCGTGGTCTATATGGGAAAGACGGATGTGGAACGACAGCACGTGAATGTGGAGAAGATGAAGATGCTGGGAGCCGAGGTGCATCCCGTGACCTGCGGAAATATGACCTTGAAAGATGCCACCAACGAAGCCATCCGCGACTGGTGCTGCCATCCGACCGACACGTATTACGTCATCGGTTCGACCGTGGGGCCTCATCCATATCCCGACATGGTGGCACGACTGCAATCGGTCATCAGCGAGGAGATCAGGATACAACTGAAGGAGCAGGAGGGCCGAGACTATCCCGACTACCTTATGGCATGTGTAGGCGGAGGAAGCAATGCCGCCGGAACCATCTATCATTACATAGACGACGAACGGGTGCGGATTGTATTGGCCGAAGCGGGCGGAAAAGGGATCGACACGGGGTTGTCGGCTGCCACCATCCGATTAGGAAAGGTGGGAATCATTCACGGAGCCAAGACATTGGTAATGCAGAACGAGGACGGACAGATAGAGGAGCCTTACTCGATTTCGGCAGGATTGGACTACCCTGGCATCGGCCCTATGCATGCGAATCTCGCCCGACGGGAGCGGGCGCTTGTATTGGCTGTCGATGATGATGAAGCCGTTCGGGCGGCATACGAGCTGACCCGTTTGGAAGGCATCGTGCCTGCATTGGAGAGTGCGCATGCTCTCGGCGCTTTGGAGAAGATGAACTTCCGTCCCGACGATGTGGTGGTACTCACCGTTTCGGGACGTGGAGACAAGGATATGGAAACTTATTTGAACTATGATTTTTGATTTATGAAAACCTACGATTATCACACCCGATACAAGACTGTGCTCGGCGATTTGCATACCCCCGTCAGCACGTATTTGAAGGTGCGCGACCTTTTCCCGCAGAGCGCACTCATGGAGAGTTCCGACTATCACGGAAGCGAAAACAACCGCTCATTCATCGGACTGGATCCCGTGGCCGAAATCGGTATCAACCACGGCATCGCCACCGCTGCTTATCCCGACGGAACGATCGAAGAACGCCCCATCACGGAGAACTATCGGGTGGAAGATGCCTTGACGGATTTCCTCGGCCGATTCCGCGTGTCGGGCGAGGGGAGCAATTATTGCGGGCTCTACGGATATACCACGTTCAATGCCGTACGCTATTTCGAGAACATTGACGTGAAGGACAGTCGGGATGCCAGGAACGATGCGCCCGATATGCTCTACATCCTCTACCGCTATCTGATTGTCTTCAACGATTTCCGTCACGAGATGATGCTGGTAGAGATGTTACGGGAAGACGACACGAGCCGCCTCGACCACATCGAGAAGGCGGTGAACAACCGAAACTATACCACTTACGACTTCCGTGCCGTGGGCGAGACCACCAGTACGCTGACTGACGAGCAGCACAAGGCGAACATCCGTCGGGGCATTGCCCATTGCTTACGTGGAGATGTTTTCCAGATAGTACTTTCCCGCCGTTTCATCCAGCATTACGAGGGCGATGATTTCAAGCTCTACCGTGCTTTGCGCAGCATCAATCCTTCGCCTTATCTGTTCTATTTCGATTTCGGAGGTTTCCGCATTCTCGGATCTTCACCCGAAACGCATTGCAAGATAGAAGACGGACGGGCCGTCATAGACCCTATAGCCGGCACTGCCCGACGCACGGGCGACAAGCAGGAGGATGCCCGACTGACCGCTGCCCTGCTCGCCGACCCCAAGGAGAATGCCGAACACGTGATGTTGGTGGATTTGGCCCGTAACGATCTCAGCCGCAACTGCCACGATGTACGGGTGGAATTCTACAAGGAGCCGCAATATTACAGTCATGTCATTCATTTGGTCAGTCGGGTGAGCGGAGAGCTGAACAAGGATGCCAACCCTATCAAAACCTTTATCGATACCTTCCCCGCAGGTACGCTGAGCGGCGCTCCCAAAGTGCGCGCCATGCAACTCATAGGCGAGTACGAGCCGCATAGTCGGGAGGCCTACGGAGGTTGCATAGGTTTCATCGGGCTGAACGGCACGCTGAACCAGGCCATCACTATCCGTACTTTCGTGAGCCGCAACAATGAATTGCGGTTCCAAGCGGGTGGCGGTATCGTGGCGAAGAGCAACGAGGAGCATGAACTTCAGGAAGTGAACAACAAGTTGGGGGCGCTGAAAAAAGCGATTGTCTTAGCGGAAAAAATGTAGAAGAATATGAAAATAGTCATCATCGATAATTACGACTCCTTCACCTACAACCTCAGTCACTTGGTGAAGGAACTGGGTGCGGAGGTCACCGTGCTGCGCAACGACCGATTCGAATTGTCGGATCCGGAGGTGTTCGACAAAATCATTCTCTCGCCCGGCCCGGGTATACCCTCGGAAGCGGGGCTGTTGACGGAGGTCATACGCACCTATGCCGGACGGAAACCGATGCTCGGCGTATGTTTGGGCGAACAAGCCATCGGTGAGGTGTTCGGCGGCAAGCTGACCAATCTTAGCGAGGTATTTCACGGAGTACAGACCCCCGTCGTATTGAAAGAAAAAGATTATATATTCGATGGTCTGCCCTCGACGATTCGTGTGGGGCGTTACCATTCGTGGGTGGTCGCCACGGAAGGATTGCCCGACTGCTTGGAGATAACGGCCCTTAGCCGAGAAGGCCATATCATGGCGCTCCGTCACAAGGAGTACGATATACACGGCATTCAGTTCCATCCCGAATCGATACTGACTCCCGACGGAAAGAAAATGATTGCTAATTTCCTAAACAGACAATGAGTATGAAACAGATATTATCCCGCCTTTTCAATCATGAAGAGCTGACATCCGAAGAGGCCGAAAACCTTTTGCAGAACATAACGCAAGGACGATATAACGATACCCAGATCGCGTCCCTGCTGACCGTCTTCCAAATGCGAGGCATTAAAGTCGATGAACTCATCGGCTTTCGCAAAGCCCTGCTGGCCACCCGTGTACCCGTCGACTTGTCCGATTACCGACCGATAGACATCGTAGGAACGGGAGGCGACGGCAAGAATACGTTCAACATCTCTACCTGCGCCTGCTTCGTAGTGGCAGGTGCGGGATACAAGGTCGCGAAGCACGGCAACTACGGAGCGACCTCGGTTAGCGGAGCCAGCAATGTGATGGAGCAATACGGCGTGAGATTCACAAGCGAGCAGGATCGGCTGATGCGTTCCATGGAAGTCTGCGGTATGGTCTATATGCACGCTCCTCTGTTCAATCCTGCCATGAAGAGTGTAGCCCCCGTTCGGAAGGCTCTGCAAGTACGCACCATCTTCAATCTGCTCGGTCCGCTGGTGAATCCCTGCAAGCCTGCCTATCAGTTGCTTGGCGTGGCCGACCTTTCGCAGATGCGGCTATACACCAATGTGTTCCAAAAATTAGGTATCGGATTCGCCGTGGTAAACAATCTCGACGGTTATGACGAAATCTCGCTCACCAACCAGTTCAAGGTGATGACAAACCGCTACGAAACCATATATAGCCCCGCGGATCTGGGTTTTCCGCTCTTGCGTCAGGAGGAACTGTTCGGGGGAAACACACCCGAAGAAGCCGCCCGCATCTTCGATAAGGTTTTGCATAACGAAGCTACCGAAGCGCAAACGGATTGTGTGCTTATCAATGCCTCGTTCGCCATTCAGGCAATGTGTCCCGACAAATGCGTCGGGGAGTGCGTGGCCGAAGCCCGCGAATCTCTCGAAAGCGGACGTGCGCTGGAAACGTTGAAAACATTCGTGAGGATAAACAGTTAGGTTATGAAAGATATATTGGAAGAGATCATCGCGCACAAGCGTATCGAAATGGCCCGCTTGCGGGAGATAGCAAGCATCGACGACCTTTGCGTGCTTTGTCGGGAGAGAGGGCCGGGCATAAGCATGAAAGCATCGCTCGAGGCCTCGCCTGTAGGTATAATCGCCGAGTTCAAACGACGTTCGCCCTCGAAAGGATGGATAAAACGGGAAGCTGATGCGTCCGTCATCCCTCCTGCCTATGAGCGGGCAGGAGCTTCCGCACTATCGATTCTGACCGACGAATGCTTCTTCGGCGGATCTTTGAATGACATTCGGACGGCACGCCCGTTGGTCGGTCTGCCCATCCTCCGCAAGGATTTCATCATAGACGAATATCAACTCTATAGGACGAAGGCGGCGGGTGCCGATGCCGTGCTGCTCATCGCTGCTTGCCTTACCGTCGGCGAATGCAGGGTTTTGGCTGCCGAGGCTCGCAACCTCGGTTTGGAAACATTGCTTGAGATTCATTCGGAACGTGAACTGGATTACATCGGTGAACACATCGATATGGTGGGGGTGAACAACCGCAACCTCGGCACCTTCCATACCGATGTGGAGAATTCGTTCCGTTTGGCCGAGCGTCTCCCGAAAGATTTGCTCAAGGTGTCGGAAAGCGGCATCTCTCGCCCGTCCGTCATCAAGGCGTTGCGCGAAGTCGGTTATCGGGGATTCCTTATCGGTGAAACCTTCATGAAGGCGGAGCATCCGTGGGAAACGTTGAAGACCTTTACGGAAGAATACGGCGCGATATGACAGTCAAAGTATGCGGTATGCGCGAACCGAATAACATTCGCGCCGTCGAGTCGTCGGGCATTGACATGATGGGCTTTATCTTCTACGAGCAATCGCCCCGCTACGTAGGCGGGAAACCCGCCTATCTGCCCGAGAAATGTATGCGGGTAGGCGTCTTCGTCGATGAGCACGAGGAGAACATCATGTCACGTGTCCGTGAATTCGGCCTTCATGCCGTTCAGCTTCACGGGCGGGAAACTCCCGCCGAGTCTCTCTCTTTGCGTAATGAAGGACTGACTGTCATCAAAGCCTTTTCCATAGGCAACGAACATGACATCCGCAGTACCCTTTCGTATGAAGACAAGTGCGATTACTGCCTCTTCGACACTGCCTGCACGGGGTACGGCGGCAGCGGAAAACGGTTCGACTGGTCGCTTTTGGAGCATTACGACGGGCATACGCCTTTCCTGCTCGGAGGCGGCATCCGTTCCGACAGTTTAGGCGATATACTTTCCTTTCGACACCCTATGTTTGTCGGTATCGACCTGAACAGCGGATTTGAGACCTCGCCCGGCGTGAAGGACGAAACCGAATTAAGAGCATTTATACAAACCCTCAACCAAAAACAATATGAACAGAATCAACCGACTTTTCAACGATAAGAAAAAGGACATCCTTTCCATCTATTTCTGCGCCGGACATCCTGCATCGGAAAGTACTGTCGCAACCATACGGGCATTGCAAGCCGCCGATATCGACATGATAGAGATAGGCATACCGTTCAGCGATCCCATGGCCGACGGTCCCGTTATCCAACGAGCCGCCACCCAAGCTCTGCGCAACGGCATGAGCCTCCGTACGCTCTTCGCACAACTGGAGGGTATCCGCAGTACGGTGGACATTCCGCTTATACTGATGGGTTACCTCAATCCCATTATGCAATTCGGCTTCGAAGCATTCTGCCGCAGGTGCCGAGAGATCGGTATCGACGGAGTAATCATCCCCGATCTTCCTTTCAAGGATTACATGGAGGCCTATAAGCCCATAGCCGACCGATACGACGTGAAGGTTATCATGCTCATCACTCCCGAAACATCGGAAGACCGCATCCGCGAAATAGACGCCCATACCGACGGCTTCATCTACATGGTTTCGAGTGCCGCAATCACGGGCGCGCAAAAGGATTTCGACGAACAAAAGCAGGCCTACTTTCGCCGCATAGCCGAAATGGGGCTGAAGAATCCCCGCATGATAGGCTTCGGTATCAGCAACCGACAGACTTTGGAAACTGTCACTGCCCATGCGGCAGGAGCCATCATAGGCAGTAAATTCGTAAGTCTGCTGGAGGAAAACGGCGGAAATGCCACCCTTGCCATAGAAAAGTTGTCGGATGCCTTAAAAAACTAAAAAATCAATCCGTTGAAAGAATCTTTTTTTTCAGGGTTCTTTCAACGGATTGTCTTTAGTTACGTTCGGGTTTACAAACGGCCGATATCACCGCCGCTCAATCATCCGAAAGGCGATTTTAAATCTTGTCCAAAGCCTGACCGAGGTCCGCCAGCAAATCGTCGATGTGTTCCGTGCCTATCGACAAACGAACGGTAGAAGGCGTAATGTGCTGGGCTTCCAGTTCCTCGGGCGAAAGTTGCGAGTGCGTAGTGGTGTATGGATGTATTACAAGGCTCTTGACATCGGCCACGTTGGCCAGCAGCGAGAATATTTCCAGCGAGTCGATGAACTTCCATGCTTCTTCCATGCCTCCCTTTATTTCGAAGGTGAAGATGCTGGCCGCACCGTTGGGGAAGTAGCGGCAATACAGCTCGTGATCGGGATGCGCGGGCAGCGACGGATGTTTTACTTCCGCAACTTTGGGGTGGCGGGCAAGGAAGTCGACGACTTTCAGCGCGTTTGCCACATGGCGCTCCACACGGAGAGATAGGGTCTCCAATCCCTGCAATAAGATGAAGGCATTGAAGGGCGAGAGCGTGGCACCCGTGTCGCGAAGTATGACCGCACGAATACGCGTCACGAAGGCTGCCTCGCCTGCGACGTCGGCAAATATTGCTCCGTGATAGCTCGGATCGGGTTTGGCCAAGGTCGGGAACTTGTCGGGATCGGCTTTCCAGTCGAAGCGTCCGCCGTCTACTATCACGCCACCCAACGAAGAACCGTGACCGCCGATGAATTTGGTGGCTGAATGTACCACGATGTCGGCTCCGTGTTCGAGCGGACGGAACAGAAACGGAGTGGCGAAGGTGTTGTCCACAATTACCGGCACTCCATGCCGATGAGCCACTGACGACACACCTTCGACGTCCAGCACTTCGGAATTGGGATTGCCGAAAGTCTCTACGAATACGGCTTTCGTATTGGGGCGTATGGCTGACTCCAGCGCCTCCAAATCATTCGCACGCACGATGGTGTGGGTGATGCCTTGGGTAGCGAGTGTGTGGGTGATGAGATTGTACGAACCGCCGTAGATATTGTCGGCGGCTACCACATGGTCGCCTGCCTGAAGGATGTTCTGGAGGGCATAGGTGATGGCTGCCGCTCCCGAAGCTACCGCCAATCCTGCCACACCGCCTTCCAAAGCTGCCACGCGTTCTTCGAATACTCCTTGTGTCGAGTTGGTCAGGCGGCCGTAGATATTACCTGCATCGCGCAGGCCGAAGCGGTCGGCGGCGTGTCGGGAATTACGGAATACATAAGAAGTGGTCTGATAGATAGGTACCGCGCGCGCATCGGTTGCCGGGTCTGGCTGTTCCTGACCGACGTGTAACTGCAATGTTTCGAAGTGAAGTTTCGTCCTTTCCATAATTCAATTATTTTAAAGTTATTATTCCGTTCTTTTCTTCGTTGCAAATGTATAGTATGTGGATTTTTCACACAACATTATGGCGTAAATAGGAGAATATCGCTGTTTGTATGCTGTTTAACGGAAAAAGTTATTACATCTATGATTCGGATTACGCCTTTGGCAGAATATTTTTCTTTGCGGAAAGTTGACTTGCCGATTCTCCGCACCATGCTGAAAGATGTTCGGCTTATGCCAAAAGAGCTGCTTCACGAATCGTCGTTGCCGCACCATGACAAGTCGGCAGGATGAACTGCCGACATTGCCGAGCAATGTCTGAATATCGTTGTAAGAAATTATTTTTCTCTTGCCATATTGTCCGATTCTCGAAAAATAGCTATTTTTGCAAGTTGATGCTGATGTTTTGCCCACGACGGCAATCGCCGACATCGATCGAACATAATACCGCATAACGGATGGACAGGACTAATAATGTTGTAGAGTTGCGCAACGTAGCCATTTACCACACCGACGGCAATTCGCGCCGAGCGAAGTCGGACGACGAACTGGTGTTGTCGGATGTGAATCTGACGGTCGCCCCCGGCGAACTGGTCTATTTCATCGGCCGTGTCGGCAGCGGAAAAAGCACTTTGCTCAAGACTTTATATGCCGAGGTGCAATTGCTTGAGGGCGAGGGGCGAGTTGCGGGTATGGATCTGCGAAGATTGAAGCGCGGCGACATTCCCCATTTGCGCCGCCGGATGGGCATAGTGTTTCAGGATTACCAGCTGCTGGATGACCGTAATGCTTTTTTCAATCTCTACGACGTGATGAAGGCCACGGGCTGGAAAAAGGAGGCCGATATCCGTCGCCGTATCGACGAGGTGTTGTCGGTGGCGGGGCTGAGCAACAAGGCATACAAGATGCCGCATGAACTCTCGGGCGGCGAGCAGCAACGTCTGGTTATTGCCCGCGCCCTGCTGAATGCGCCGCGACTGCTGCTTGCTGACGAGCCTACGGGGAATCTCGATCCCGTTACTGCCGACGGCATAATGCGCCTGTTCGGAGAGATAGCGGCTTCGGGATGCGCCATCATAATGTCGACGCACAATACCGCCCTTATCGAGCAGTTTCCCGCGCGTACGATTCTCTTTTCGAAAGGCAAGATTACGGAGATCGACATCGAGAAAAGTTTTTCCGCGGAATAGCGTCCGTCGGTACGCGAATCGCGTGTCGGCAATTTGCAGAAGTCGATAAAAAACGCTATTTTTGCATAGTATAAAAAAGACAGATTATAGAAATAATGAATACTGAACAAGAAATCGTCAAGAAGCAGGAAGAGGAATATTCGGCGTCGAATATTCAGGTGTTGGAGGGATTGGAAGCCGTCCGCAAGCGTCCGGCCATGTATATAGGCGACATCGGCGAAAAGGGTTTGCACCATTTGGTTTACGAGGTGGTCGACAACTCGATCGACGAGGCGCTGGCAGGCTACTGCTCGCATATAGAAGTCACCATAAACGAAGACAATTCGATTACCGTCAAGGACGACGGTCGAGGAATCCCGACCGATTATCACGAGAAAGAGGGCAAATCGGCTCTCGAGGTGGTGCTCACGGTGCTTCATGCGGGAGGTAAGTTCGACAAGGGCAGCTACAAGGTTTCGGGCGGTTTGCACGGTGTGGGCGTATCGTGCGTGAATGCGCTTTCGACGTTGCTCATCGCCGAGATACACCGCGGCGGAAAGATCTACAAGCAGACTTACAGCAAGGGCGCGCCCACTTCGAAAATGGAGATCGCCGGCGAATGCGAGGATCGCGGTACCATCATCACTTTCAAGCCCGACGGATCGATATTCACCCACACGACCGAGTATAAATACGATATTTTGGCCAACCGTCTGCGCGAGCTGGCGTTCCTGAACAAGGGAATCCATCTGACTCTCACCGACAAACGCCAGAAAGACGAAAACGACGAATACAAGAGCGAACATTTCTTTTCGAAAGACGGACTCAAGGAGTTCGTGCAGTATCTCGACGAGACACGCGGCACATCGATAATAGAGTCGATCATCTATCTCGATACCGAGCGTAACGGCGTTCCCGTGGAGGTGGCCATGCAGTATAACGACTCCTATTCGGAGAATGTACACTCTTATGTGAACAATATCAATACCATCGAGGGCGGTACCCATCTTACGGGATTCCGCCGCGCGTTGACTCGCACTCTGAAAAAATATGCCGACGAGTCGGGTATGTTGGCCAAACTGAAGTTCGACATCAACGGCGACGACTTCCGCGAGGGACTCACGGCCGTGGTATCGGTGAAGGTCGCCGAACCGCAGTTCGAGGGGCAGACCAAAACCAAGTTGGGTAATGACGAGGTGAGTGCCGCCGTCGATCAAGCCGTCTCGGCCGCATTGTCGAACTATCTGGAGGAGCATCCCAAGGATGCCAAGGCCATCGTGCAGAAAGTCATTTTGGCCGCTACGGCGCGTCATGCCGCACGTCATGCCCGCGAGGCCGTACAGCGCAAGACGGTGCTTTCGGGTGCGGGACTGCCGGGTAAGTTGGCCGACTGTTCGAGCCGCGACCGTTCGATAGCCGAGATATTCTTTGTCGAGGGTGATTCGGCAGGCGGTACGGCCAAACAGGGACGTGACCGTAATTTTCAGGCCATCATGCCGTTGCGCGGTAAAATTCTGAACATCGAGAAGGCGCAGGAGCATCGCATGTGGGATAACGAGGAGATCAAGAACATGTTCATCGCTTTGGGCGTGAGCATCGGTACCGAGGAGGACAGCAAGGCCTTGAATCTCGAAAAACTGCGTTACGACAAGATAATCATCATGACCGATGCCGATGTCGACGGTGCGCATATCGCCACCCTGATGCTTACTTTCTTCTTCCGTAAGATGAAAGAGCTTATCGAGAACGGACACGTATACATCGCTACCCCGCCGCTCTATTTGGTGAAGAAGGGTAATCGCGAACGTTATTGCTGGACCGATCAGGAGCGTGATGCCATCACCGAGGAGTTGGGTGTGAAGGGCGTTCACATACAGCGCTACAAAGGTCTCGGTGAGATGAATGCCCACCAGTTGTGGGAGACTACCATGAATCCCGCGACCCGCATACTTCGCAAGGTGAATATCGAGAATGCGGCCGAGGCCGACCGTGTGTTCTCGATGCTGATGGGCGACGACGTGCCGCCTCGCCGCGAGTTCATCGAGAAGAATGCGCATTATGCCAATATCGACGCTTAGATAATTATCGGATCGGGGATTGCCATTCGGGTGATCCCCGTTTTAAATCATATAGAACCATGAAAGTTACGGTAATCGGTGTTGCGGGAGGAACCGGCTCGGGCAAAAGCACGCTGGTAAAGCGATTGCAGGAGGCGTTCGTTCACGACGATGTGGCGACGTTGTGCCACGACTACTATTACAAGGCGCATGCGGACCTCACTTACGAGGAACGTACGAAACTCAATTACGACCATCCGCAGGCTTTCGACACCGACATGCTGGTCGATCACATAAAGGCACTGAAGAACAACGTTCCCATAGCGCATCCCGTATATTCGTTCGTCGAGCATAATCGCACCGACGAGACGGTTACGGTAAAACCGTCGAAAGTGATTATAGTCGACGGAATCCTGATATTCGAAAACAAGGAGTTACGCGACCTGATGGATATGAAGGTATTCGTGGATACCGACGCCGACATTCGTCTGGCTCGCCGCATTTTGCGCGACGTATGCGACAGAGGACGAAGCATGCAGTCGGTGATCGACCAATACATCGGTACGGTGAAACCCATGCACGACGAATTCGTGGAACCGTCGAAAAAATATGCCGACGTGATAATCCCCGAAGGCGGGTTCAATTCGGTGGCCGTGAGTATGTTGATACAGAATATCCGTTCGCTCATAGACGAGAAGTAAACCTCCGCGGCGTTTCCAAGAAACGATCCCCGCCGATGACAAAACGTCGGCGGGGATTTGTTGTTATCTACTGTTCGCCGACGGGGTCGGAGCTGCACGAGTCTCGACGAGTTGCAGTCCGCCGCGTGGGGGCGGCGGCGAACTGCCGACCTCGCGTCGCGAGGTCGAATACTTATATCCCCGCTATCTTCTTTATCTCGTTCAGTTTGTTGAGCGCCTCGATGGGAGTCAGCGAATTGATGTCGAGACCCTTTATCTGGTCGCGTATCTGAATCAGAACGGGATCTTCCAATTGGAACATCGACAACTGCATACTACCCTTCTCCGCCACGTCGGCCACCTGCTTGGCCGAAGGCTGACGCCGTTTGCGCTGCCGGGGCTGTTCTTTGGCCGTCGCGATCTCGTTGTCGCCGTATACGGTTTCGAGATTTCCCAGAATCTCCGTCGCACGCGTCACTATGCTCTGAGGCATTCCCGCCATACGCGCCACGTGGATACCGAACGAATGTTCGGTGCCGCCGCGAACCAGTTTGCGCAGGAACACTATCGTGTTGTCGATCTCGCGAACCGCCACATGATAGTTTTTCACGCGTTGAAACAGTTGCTCCATTTCGTTGAGCTCGTGATAGTGCGTGGCGAAAAGTGTCTTGGCATGCGCGGTCGGCCGATTGTGGATATACTCCACCATCGCCCATGCTATCGATATGCCGTCGTAAGTGCTTGTGCCGCGTCCGATCTCATCGAGCAGGATCAGGCTGCGATCCGAAAGATTGTTCAGAATGCTCGCCGACTCCAGCATCTCCACCATGAAGGTCGATTCGCCCTGCGAAATGTTGTCGGATGCTCCCACGCGGGTGAATATCTTGTCCACCACACCTATATGCGCCGATTCCGCAGGCACGAACGATCCCATCTGCGCCATGAGTATTATGAGTGCCGTTTGGCGCAGCAGAGCCGATTTACCCGACATGTTGGGACCCGTAATCATCATTATCTGTTGGTCTTCGTCGTTCAGCAGCACGTCGTTGGGTATATACTCCTCTCCCACTGCCAGTAATCGTTCTATGACGGGATGACGGCCGTTGCGTATGTCTATTACCTTGCCGTTGTCGAGTTCGGGGCGTACGTAGCGGCATTCGCACGCCAAGCGGGCGAACGATTGCAGGCAGTCGATGCGCGCTACGGCGGCGGCATCGCGCAGAATCACGCGCAACTGCCCCGCGATGTACTGAACCAAAGCCGTGTAGATTTCGAGCTCGAGTGCCAGAATGCGATCTTGCGCGCCGAGGATCTTCTCCTCGTACTCTTTTAGTTCTTCGGTTATGTAGCGTTCGGCATTGGCCAAAGTCTGCTTGCGAATCCACGATTCGGGCACTTTTTCCTTGTGTGCGTTACGCACCTCGATGTAGTATCCGAATACGTTGTTGTAGTTGATCTTGAGCGAAGGAATACCCGTAGCCTCGGTCTCGCGTTGCAGTATCTGCTGCAATACATCCTTGCCGTGCAGAGCTATTCGGCGCAGGTCGTCCAGCTCGACCGATACGCCGTCGGCTATGATTCCGCCCTTTTGAATCTGGTTGTTTGCGGGATCGGGATATATTTCACGGGCCAGTCGGTCGCGGATTTCGGTCGCAGGGTTGATTTGCGCGGCGATCTCGTGCAGACGTTCGTCGTCCGTCGATTCCAGCAGCGCCTTGAGCGTCTCCACCGCAGTGAGCGACGATTTGAGCTGAACCAGCTCGCGCGGCAGTACTCGTCCCGCCGCTATGCGCGCCGATATGCGTTCCAAATCGCCTATCGACGAGATCTGCTCGCGCAGTGCTGCCGACAGATCTGCATCCGTTGTCAGGCGCTCGACGATATCCTGACGTCGCTTGATGCGCTCGACGTCGATTAACGGCATGGCTATCCACCGCTTAAGCAGACGGCCGCCCATCGATGTGAGCGTGCGGTCGATCACGTCGGCAAAGCAACTCTTGTCGTGCGAACCGTTCGACGAGAAAAGTTCCAGATTGCGGATCGAAAATTTGTCGATCCACACGTAGTCGTTCTGATCGATGCGCGAAACGGAGGTGATGTGCGAGATCTCTCGATGCTCGGTGAACTCGAGATAATAGAGTATGGCTCCCGCTGCGGCTATGCCTTCGTTCATGTTCTGCACTCCGAAACCTTTCAACGATTTTGTGCCGAACTGCTTACAGAGCTTATCCTTGTTTATGTCCGACGAGAATACCCAGTCGTCAAGGCGATAGGTGTAGTATCGGTTGCCGAACGACGAATCGAAACGGTCCTCGTATCCGCGTTGGTATATGATCTCTTTGGGCGAGAGGTTCGACAGCAGTTTGTCCACATACAGATCGTCGCCCTGAGCCATGTAGAATTCGCCCGTAGATATGTCGAGAAAGGCCACACCCGTGGTCTTGGCTCCGAAATAGACCGATCCCAGAAACGAATTTTCCTTATTGGGCAGCACATTGTTGTCTCCCAGCACCACGCCCGGGGTGACCAGCTCTATGACGCCGCGTTTGACCAGCCCCTTCACCGTTTTGGGGTCCTCCAGTTGTTCGCACACCGCGACGCGTTCACCCGCGCGGACCAGTTTGGGCATGTAGACGTCGAGCGCATGATAGGGGAATCCCGCCAGCTCGACATACGATGCGGCACCGTTGGCGCGCCGCGTAAGCGTTATGCCGAGAATGGAACTCGCCTTTATGGCGTCGTCGCCGAAAGTTTCATAAAAATCTCCCACACGAAACAGCAATATCGCATCGGGATGAACCGCCTTGATCGAGTAGTATTGCTTCATCAAGGGCGTCTCCACGTATTTCTTCTCAATAGCCATTCTCCCAGTTTTTAATATGCAAAGATACGCATAAGCCGAGCGCAAAAGCAAATTTATTTGCGATTTTGCCGGAGCGGAATGCCAAATTTATTTGGGCATTTCCGAGGCGGAAGTATCTAAGACGAAGTCAAAGATACAAACAAAAATTGAAAAAACGAGCGGAAAAATAATAACGTCGGACGACCCGCTGCGGCGCTCCTGCGCATCCGCTATTTCACGCGGATGATATTGATTCCGTCGCGCAGCGGGAGTATGACGCTCTCTACTCGGTCGTCGTCGGCTACCATGCGGTTAAATTCGAGAAGTGCCTGCGTGTGACGGTCGTTGCGGGCTACGGGATGCACGACTTTGCCGTACCACAGAATGTTGTCGGCCAGCATTATCGATCCGCCGTGAACCAGCCCGCCATCCGTCAGCATGCGGTAGTAATCGGGATATTCGCGCTTGTCGCCGTCGATAAATACCATGTCGAAACATTTGCCGAGCCGCGGAGCGATATCCAGCGCCGAACCTATGTGGAGGCGGATTTTGTGTCCGTAAGGCGAGCGGTCGAAAAACGATTGCGCCAAAGGTTCCAGCTCGTCATCGGCCTCGCAGGTGTCGACCGTGCCGCCCTCCTCCAGCCCCGCCGCCATGCAGAGAGCCGAATAGCCGGTGAACGTGCCTATCTCCAGTATGTTGCGGGGGCGGAACATCTTTACCAGCAGTTCGAGCAGCTTGCCTTGTATATGGCCCGATACCATGCGCGGGTTCAGGACTTGCAGATGTGTCTGACGGTCCAGTTCCGTCAGCAGAGGATCCTCGGGCGAGGAGTACAGATGAACGTATTTTTCGAGTGAATCCATATCAGGCTGTTTTTTCAATGTTCGTCGACATGGCGGAACCTATTTATACATCAGCGTCGACATGCTGGAGAACACCTCTTCGGCCGCTTCGGCGATTTTATCGGCCGTTACGGTCGCGACTTTCTTATATACGTCCTCCATCGTATCTATCTCGTCGTGTACCAGAAAGCTCTTTCCCGCCCCCAGCATGTAGCCTTCGTTGCTCTCCATCGATATGGCCATCTGTGCCAGAAACTGGCGTTTGGCCATCGACAGCTGTCGGGGCGTGAGTTTCGTGCTGCGCAGCACGGCGAGTTCGCGATCGATCAGCTCGCGGCAGTGGTCGGCATTGGAGTGGTCGGAACTGAAATATATTGCGGCCAGACCGCAATCGTTATACGGCGTATAGGAGGCTTCGATGTTGTACGACAATCCGTTTTTTTCGCGCAACGACACATTCAGCCGCGAATTGGCCGACGGGCCGCCGAGAATGTTCACCAGCAGAGCCAGCGGCAATCTCCGCTCGTCGTTTATGTCATAGGCGCGTGCGCCCGTGACGCAATGCACCTGATGGGTGTGTTTGTTCACCGTCTTGTCGAATGCGGGCGTCGCCGCGGGTGCGGTGCGTCGGAACGAGCGCGCGGCCGACGTATGTTCGGTAAGATACTTCCCGACCACGCTCTGCACGCTCTTGACCGACATGCTGCCGATGGACGAGAAGACCATCTGGTCGGTCGTGTAGGTGCGGCCGACGAACCGTCGTACCGCCTCCGTGTCGTATCGCGATATGGAGGATTTGGTACCCAGGATGTTGTGCCCCAATTCCGAGCCTGCGAAGATCATCTCTTCGAAAGTGTCGAATATCATGTCGGCGGGCGAATCCTTATAGGTATTGATCTCGTCTACTATCACTTCGCGCTCCTTGGCCAGCTCGCGTTCGGGAAAAGTGGAGTTGAAAGCCACGTCGGCGATGAGTTCCGCAGCCTTCGCGAAGTCGCCGCGCAGCGTGGTGGCGTGTATGGCCGTATCCTCTTTGGTTGTGTAGGCATTCAGCTCGCCGCCGAGGTTTTCCAGACGACAGTTCACCTGAAAAGCCTTGCGGCGGGAGGTGCCTTTGAATATGGCGTGTTCGGTGAAGTGCGCCAATCCGTATTCGTCGGGCCGTTCGTCGCGACACCCCGCGTTTACGACCAGCGCGCAGTGCGCTACCCCGCTCTTCACCTGACGATGTATCCCGCGTATGCCGTTAGGCAGCGTGTATGTATAAAATTCCTTCATTTCAATTGCGGCCGTGTTCTTTCAAAAAACGCCCGGTGTAACTCTCCTCGCAGCGCTTCAACTCTTCGGGCGTGCCTTCGAAAACTATGTTTCCGCCCTTGTCGCCCGCTTCGGGACCGAGATCGATCACATGGTCGGCACACTTTATCACATCCATGTTATGCTCGACCACCACTATGGTGTGACCGTTGGCTATCAGAGCGTCGAAAGCCTTCAGCAGACGGTTTATGTCGTGAAAATGCAGACCCGTGGTCGGCTCGTCGAATATGAACATTATCTGTCCCTGACGGTCGTCCTTCGCCAGGAACGATGCCAGCTTGACGCGCTGGCTTTCGCCGCCCGAGAGCGTCGACGAGGATTGTCCCAGACGAATGTAGCCCAATCCCACGTCCTGCAACGGTTGCAGACGTTCGACTATGCGGCGGCACGCGGCATTGTCCTTGTCCTCGCCGAAAAACTCTATCGCGTCGTCGACGCTCATATCCAGCGTATCGTGGATGCTCTTGCCCCGATAACGTATCTCCAAAACCTCGTCCTTGAACCGTTTGCCGTGGCATGCTTCGCACACCAGCTCCACGTCGGCCATGAATTGCATGCTCACTTTTATGGTGCCTTCGCCCTGACACTCTTCGCAGCGTCCTCCCGCCACATTGAACGAGAAGCTCGCCGCCGTGAGCCCCGTATGTACCGCCTGCGGTTGATCGGCATAGAGTTTTCGTATCTCGTCGTAGGCCTTGAGATAGGTGACGGGGTTCGATCGCGACGATTTGCCGATGGGATTTTGATCGACCATCTCCACCGATTGCAACAGCTTCACGTCGCCTTCCAAACCGTCGAAGTCTCCGGGCTTCTGTCCCGTGTCGGCCAGCAGACGACGCAAAGCGGGATAGAGTATGCCTTTGGCGAGCGACGACTTGCCGCTGCCGCTCACTCCCGTGATGCAGGTCATGACGCCGAGCGGTATCTCGACGTCGATATTTTTAAGGTTGTTTTCCCTTGCGCCGCGTATCGTGATACCGGCGCTGCGGGCGCGTGCGACGGTCGGAGGCTCTATGGTGCGGCGCCCAGTCAGATAGTCGGCCGTAAGGCTCTTCTTCGATTTCAGCAGCTTCGCTATGGGGCCGCTGAAGACTATCTCGCCGCCGTGCTCGCCCGCCTTGGGACCTACGTCGACGATGTAGTCGGCGGCGCGTATCACCTCCTCCTCGTGCTCGACGACGATCACCGTATTGCCCAGATCGCGCAACTGCTTGAGTACCTTTATGAGGCGGTGCGTATCGCGCGGATGGAGACCTATGCTCGGTTCGTCCAATATGTAGAGCGAACCGACCAGGCTGCTGCCCAGCGATGTGGCGAGATTTATGCGCTGGCTCTCACCGCCCGAGAGCGTCGACGACAGGCGGTCGAGCGTAAGATAGCCCAACCCCACGTCCGAAAGGTAACCCAAACGGTTTTTCAGTTCCACGAGTATGCGTTGCGCCGTTACGGTGTCGTGTTCGTCAAGCCGCAGCGTATCGAAAAACGCTATCAATTCATCTACCGTCATGCTCACCAATTCGGCGATATTGCGGCTTCCCACCTTGACGTACAGAGCCTCCTTGCGCAGACGCGTGCCGCCGCACTCGGGACAGCGCGTCTTTCCCGTATATCGTGCTTTCATCACGCGGAACTGTATCTTGCGCCGCTCGCTGTCTATGTAGTCGAAGAACTCGTCCAGTCCGTGGAAATGTTCGTTTCCGCGCCACAGCAGCAGTTTCTGTTCGGGCGTGAGGTTGTAATAGGGTTCGTGGATCGGAAAATCGAACTTGAAAGCATTCTCCACCAATTGCTCTTTCCACCACTTCATGGTAGAACCGCGCCAGCATGCCACGGCATCGTCGTATATGGTCTTGCCCTTGTCGGGTATCACCAGATCTTCGTCTATACCGATTATTTTGCCGTATCCCTCGCATTTTGGGCAGGCTCCTATGGGATTGTTGAAGCTGAACAGATGCTCCGTCGGCTGTTCGAACTCCATGCCGTCGGCTTCGAAACGGCCCGAGAACGTATATTCCTCGTCTTCTATAACCGCAAGGCATTCGTCGCGGCCGTAGTCGTAGGCCCGTGCCACCGAGTCGCGCAATCGCAACATTCCGTCGTCGTCGGCCGAGGGACGCAGGCGGTCGACGACTAAAAATATGTCATCCGTCCGTGTCTCCGCCGTCACGATGGGCATGAACTCTTCGAAAGTCATGACCTTGCCTCCGACACGCAATCGCATGAATCCGTCGCCGAGCAACTGCAACAGCACCTCTATTATGCCCTGCCCTGCCTTCATCGGCAACGGGCAGGTAATCACCGTGCGTTTGCCTTCGCCGCGTTCCAGAATGAACTCCGCCACGTCGTCCACGCCGTAGCAGCGCACTTCACGGCCCGAAACGGGCGAAAAGGTGTGTCCTACGCGGGCATACAGCAGTTTCAGATAGTCGTATATTTCGGTGGTAGTACCCACGGTCGAACGCGGATTGCGTGTGTTGACCTTCTGTTCGATGGCGATGGCGGGTGCGATTCCCGATATGAGATCGACATCGGGTTTGTTTATGCGCCCCAAAAACTGACGCGCGTATGCCGACAGGCTCTCCACATAGCGACGTTGACCCTCGGCGAAAATGGTGTCGAAAGCGAGCGTCGATTTGCCCGATCCCGAGAGTCCCGTTATTACGGTGAGCGTATTGTGCGGAATCGTCACGTCCGCATTTTTCAGATTGTGGACGCGCGCGCCCTTAATATATATCGTTTTATCGTTTGTCATCGCATTCAAATTACCTCTATCGAAGCTCCCTCTACCTTGCCCAGACGTCCCAGGACCGCATCGGCACGGCTGTTGCGCACGGCCAGCGTCATCGTGCACAGATTGTCGAACGTCTGTCCTTTCACCTCGGGCTGCTCCTCTTTCACGATACGCATTATTTCATTCATCGCCACATAGGGGAACTCCACTTTTACGGTAGTGTCCACCGTGCGTTCCACTATCTCGGCGGCCTCGATCACGGCTGCGGCCGACTCCTTGTAGGCGGCTATCAGCCCGGGCACGCCCAGTTTGGTGCCGCCGAAATAGCGTACGACGACAATCAGACAGTCGGTTATCCCGTGCGAGAGCATCTGTCCCAGAATCGGTTTGCCTGCCGTGCTCGACGGCTCGCCGTCGTCATTGGCGCGGAAACGTTCGCCGTCGGGTCCCAGACGCCATGCGTAGCAATGGTGCGTGGCGTCGTAGTAACGCTTGCGCAGCCGCTCGAGATGCGCTGCGATCTCGGCCTCGCCCTCCACATGGAAAGCATAGGTCAGAAACTTGCTGCTCCGCTCCTTGACGACTGCTTCGGCATCGGCGCCGACGGTCAGATAACTGTCCCGTATCTGTTCCGCCATCGGATTACTTCACTTTGGTGAACATTCGGTTCCAACGTATGTTGGCGGGGAAACTCTTCGCGCGGTCGAGCGAGAGCCAGATGAACGATGCCTTGCCGACGATATGATCCTCGGGAACGAATCCCCAATAGCGCGAATCGGCCGAGTTGTGGCGGTTGTCGCCCATCATCCAATAGTAGTCCATCTTGAATGTGTAGCCGTCGCTCTCCTCGCCGTTGATGTAGATTTTACCGTCTCGCACCTCCAGATCGTTGTTTTCGTAAACCTCGATTATGCGTCGGTAAAGCGGCAGATTATCCTCCGTAAGTTCTATGCGGGCACCCTTCTGCGGAACCCACAGCGGCCCGAAATCATCGGCCGTCCATCCGTAGCGCGCGTCGTGCGGGAAAGACTCGTCCTCGGCGGTGTAACGCGTGACGCTCACCACGTTATCCATCTCGCGCAGGGCTTGAGCCGACTTCTCTGTAAGGGGCATGAAATAGTGCGTACCGCTGCCCTGCAATTCGGTTATGCCCAACTGCTCGACGGCGTAGGGCGTAAGAGGCGACGATGTTCTGACCGTATAGCAATATTGCTTTTCGGCGATCGTCTCCTGCGGTTCGCCGTTTATGAACAGTTCCGAATCGACTATTCGCACCGTATCGCCGGGGATGGCTACGCAGCGTTTGATGTAGTTCTCGCGTTTGTCGACGGGACGGGTTACGATCGTGTAGTTGCGCGCCAGCTCCTCGCGGCCGCGTTCTGGACCGTACTGATGTTGGTAATCGCGCAGCACGTCGTAATACGTCGCGGCCTGATTCTCAAGCAGCACCGTGTCGCCCGCGGGGAAATTGAACACCACCACGTCGTTGCGCTCTATGTTGCGCAACCCCTTCAAACGATGGTAGGGCCATTTCACCGCTTCGCTGAACGATTTTTTGGTCTGCGAGAACGGCATCGTGTGGTGAACGAACGGGAACGAAAGCGGCGTATTGGGCATCTGCGGACCGTATGTCACCTTGCTCACGTAGAGGTAGTCGCCGACCAGCAGTGTCTTTTCCATCGACGACGAGCCGGGCCGCATCGCAGAGGACATCCCCGTCTACCGCGTCGGCGGCGTGCGCGCGTGGGTGAGCATCATGTACGGCTGCAACAACTTCTGCTCCTACTGCATCGTGCCCTACGTCCGCGGTCGCGAAC
>CAUDHE010000030.1 GCA_958449275.1 uncultured Alistipes sp.
CCGTCGGTCCGACTATGACGATCAAGGTCTTATCGTTGGCCGCCATACGTCAATATTCGTCATCGTAACCGTCGTCGCCCTCGAAATCGCCGTACTCGCCCATCATCTCCTCGAAGATGGAGCCGCCCTGCTCGTTGGCCTCGGGATCGTACTGGTCGGGCGCGGGCGAATGTTCGAATTGCAGGCGTGGGTAGTCCATACCGTCCTCGGGCTTCTTAGCCTCGACGAGTTCGAGATAATAGGCCCGCTGCGAGAAAGGATCGAACACATATATAAGACGGTCGCGCAGACGCCGCAGCACGTCGCACAGACGCACCGAACCCATCGGCACGGGCGCGCCCTCGACACCGTCGCCCAGCCCCATATCCATGCACGTGAACTCGCGCAGACGCTCCCACCGATCGTCGGCGGTATATAAAGAAGCCATGCAGGGATCGTACCTCAACATAGCGAGAATAAATTCGTGCAGATCGAGCAACGACGCTTCGGCGCCGATCTCGAAATCGCGGACGAAATTATCGTTTTCGTCGCTCAGCATCCTGAATCTGTAAATCATCGACATAGCGTTTAACGGTTAGCTTATTAGCCTTCGTTTTCCCGCCTCGGCACAGCCCGTGCAAGCACGGCTCTGTCCTCGGCTTATCAAAAACGTTCGTTTTTCAACAGTCGTTTTCTCGCCTCGGCATAGTCCGAACAAGTTCGGCTCTGCTCTCGGCTTAACGAAAACGTTCGTCATCGGTAAGCGAAACGCATACGACAACACATGTACAAATATAGCACAAAAAGATTATCCCCAACGGATATCGGCATAAATTTACGTATATTTGCCCAAGAACACACAACCTCAATACCATGAAAAAACTTCTCCTCATACTGTCGCTGGCCGCAATATGCGGCGGCGCATCGCACGCGGCGGCGCGCGGCAAGGGCCGCGCCGTCATCTTCGAAACCGACATGGGCAACGACATCGACGACGCCTTGGCGCTCGATCTGCTTTTCAAGAACATGGACCGCGGCGCGATCGACCTGATCGGCATAAGCGTACACAAGAACAATCCGCATGCGGCGGAGTTCATCGATATCATGCGCAACTGGTACGGTTACGGGAAAGTGCCCGTAGGAATCAACACTCGCTGCGTGACCGACACGGATTGCGTGGATTACGCCACGAAAGTATGCCGTCAGACCGACGACGACGGCCGACCGATGTTCGCCCGCTCGAAAAA
Source organism: uncultured Alistipes sp. (assembly GCA_958449275.1). GTDB lineage: Bacteria > Bacteroidota > Bacteroidia > Bacteroidales > Rikenellaceae > Alistipes. The sequence continues at coordinate 1,227 of CAUDHE010000030.1, forward strand.
GCCCGAATACGAGGAGGCCGTGGACATGTATCGCCGCCTGCTGGCATCGCAGCCCGACAATTCGGTAACGATAGTCACCGTAGGTTTCTCCACCACCATAGCCGATCTGCTGCGAAGCGGCGCCGACAAGCATTCGAAACTCTCGGGACGCGAACTGGTGGCCCGCAAGGTGAAATGCTTCTCGATCATGGCGGGCGAGTTCACGAAAGAGAACTACGCCGAATACAACGTGTGGAACGACATTCCGTCGGCACGATATTTCTTCGAAGAATCGCCCGTACCTATGGTAATAACCCCGTTCACCATAGGCACGCAGATATGTTACCCGGGCCGCAGCATAGCCGAGGATTTCGATTGGGGACGCCCCCACCCTGTGGCAGAGGCATACAAGGCTTACGCCGAGATGCCTTACGACCGTCCGACTTGGGACGTGATAGCCGCATATTACGTCTGCGACCACGAACCCGACGCATTCTCGCTCTCGGAGCCGTGCGAGGTGAAGATCGACGACAAAGGCGTAATGCACCGCACGCCGAACCCCGAAGGACGGTTCCGCATAATCGAAGCCGACTCCGCACAGCGCAAAAGGATGCTCGACCGTTTCGTAAGCGAGTTGACGGCCAAACCGCGGCGAATGAAGTAGGCAGATACGCGGCATCGAGACGAAGCGATCGGAGAGTTTTTTCGCTCTCCGATCGTTTTTTATTCCGTGCAGCGGGATTCGAAATATTGCGATTCATATTTGTCGGGCTCGAAATTTGTATTATCTTTGCATCGTCAAAAAAATAATCGTTCGATTATTTTGCAATCAGCGAATTATAGATAAACACGAATCATATATGCAAGATTTAAGCGCACTCGAAGGTAAGACCCTTGCGGAATTACGCGAGATCGGCAAGGTGTTGGGTATAACCGACACCACCCTGAAAAAGAAAGAGTTGTTGACCAAAATAGCCGAAAGCGCAAGCTCTTTCGGCGATGCCGCGACGCAAACCCCGACCGACAGCACGGCCGAAAACGCCGCACCCAAACCGCGAGGACGCCGTCCCCGAATGAATACGCTGCGAATCGAGGAGAACAAGCCCGCGGGCGAAGCCTCGGCGGAACATGCCGCAGCGCCTGCCGACATACGTCCCGCGGCGCCCGAGACCTCGTCGGAGGAGAACGGCGTATCGGACGACGAAACACCGCAGCCCAAACGCCGCGGCCGTAAACCAAAGGCGTTGAAGGAGCAGGAGGAACGCGAAGCTGCGGAAAAGGCCGCAGCCGCAGCGCCGCAGCCACAGCCACAGCCGCAGCCGCAGGCATCGCTGTTCGAACACGCCGCACCCCAGCAGCAGAACAGGCCGGCGTATCATCAGGCTCCGTCGTACCAGCACGCGCCGCAGCATGCCGCTCAACAGCATTCGGCGCAGCGCCAGGATCAAATCAAGGAGTACTTCGCGGGCGAAATCATAGGCGAAGGCGTTCTGGAGGTCATGCCCGACGGTTACGGATTCCTCCGCTCGGCCGACTACAACTATCTCAACTCGCCCGACGACATATACGTATCGCCGTCGCAGATCAAACTCTTCGGCCTGAAGCCAGGCGACACCATAAGCGGAGTGATCCATCCCCCGAAAGAGGGAGAGAAATATTTCCCGCTCATCCGCGTGAACGAAATAAACGGGCTCTCGCCCGAATACATTCGCGACCGCGTGCAGTTCGAATACATGACTCCGCTGTTCCCGAGCGAGAAATTCAACCTCACGGGCAAAGGGCACAACAATCTGTCGAACCGCGTGGTCGACCTCTTTTCGCCCATCGGCAAAGGCCAGCGCGGACTGATCGTGGCGCAGCCCAAAACGGGTAAGACCATGCTGCTGCAATCGATCGCCAACGCCATAGCCGACAATCATCCCGAGGTGTACATGATAGTGCTGCTTATAGACGAGCGTCCCGAGGAGGTGACCGAAATGGCCCGCAACGTGAAGGCCGAAGTGGTGGCCTCGACGTTCGACGAGCAGGCGTCGCGCCACGTGAAGGTGGCCGAAATGGTGCTTGAGAAAGCGAAACGCATGGTCGAGTGCGGCCACGACGTGGTGATATTCCTCGACTCGATAACCCGTTTGGCACGTGCCTACAACTCGGTGCAGCCCGCATCGGGCAAGGTGCTCTCGGGTGGTGTGGACGCCAACGCCCTCCACAAACCCAAGCGCTTCTTCGGAGCCGCGCGCAACACCGAGGAGAAGGGTTCGCTCACCATCATAGCCACCGCACTCATCGACACGGGTTCGAAGATGGACGAGGTGATTTTCGAGGAGTTCAAAGGTACGGGCAACATGGAATTGCAGCTCGACCGCCGACTTTCGAACAAACGAGTATACCCCGCCGTCGACGTCATTTCGTCGGGTACGCGCCGCGAGGATCTGCTGCTGGCGCGCGAGGTGATGAACCGCACGTGGGTAATGCGTAAATATCTGTCGGAGATGACGACCGTAGAGGCCATGGAGTTCTTGCAGAAACAGATGTCGCTGACGGAAACCAACGAGGAGTTCCTCGCTACGATGAACCAATAAACTTTAACAATGAAGAGACTCATTCTATGCGCGCTCGTCGCGCTCTGCATCGTCCCCGACGCATTCGGATGGGGACAAAAAGGCCACGACGTGGTGGCTTACATCGCCGAATGCCATTTGTCGCGCCGCGCCGCACGCCGCGTGACCCGTGCCCTCGACGGTCGGTCGCCCGTCTACCATGCCAACTGGATGGACAATGCGAGCCATACCCCCGAGTACGCCTATTCGAGTACTTGGCACTACGCCAATGTCGACGAAGGTTACACTTACGAAACGATGCCCCGCAACGAAGCGGGAGACATCATAACCGCGCTGCACGACATCATCGCCAAACTGCGCAAAGGCGGCCTTACGCACGAGGAGGAGAATATCGCCCTGCGTATGCTGATACACCTCGTGGGCGATCTCCACTGCCCAATGCACGCGGGCCACAAGAGCGACTTGGGCGGCAACACCGTTTCGGTGCTCTACTTCGGGACCCCCACCAAGCTGCATACCATATGGGATACGCAGCTCGTGGAATCGGCTCACAAATGGAGCTACACCGAATGGCAACGTCAGATCGACCGCCTGACCGAGAAGCAGGAGAAAGAGATTTGCGAAGGCACCATCGAGGAGTGGTTCGCGGAGACTGCGGCCATCTGCGACGGAATTTACAAAGAGTTGTCGGAAGGCTCGAAGATCTCTTACGACCATGTGGCGAATTACGCGCCCGTAATAGAACAACAACTGCTCAAGGGCGGCCTCAGACTGGCACACATCCTCAACTACATATATCGTTAAGGAGTCGCAATGGCGACGACGAAAAAGCGGGCTGTCCGAAGCATTCGGACAGCCCGCACGCGTTACTCGGACGCACAACCGTCGGAGTCTTTTATGAACGGCAGATCCTTCAGAGCGTCGTACTCCCTGCGCAGCATGCCGACGGCACGCTCGTTGAAACGCTCCACCATCGGAATCAATATCTCCACATCTTCGGGCGTCAGGTCGCAACGCATTATCAACTCCGCCGAAATCTGCAACAGATCGCCCTCGCGGGCGCACTTTTCACACAAATAACACATGTAGGCCTCGAACAGCCGTTCGAACTCGTCCGTAGTGAAATCCTCGATTCCGTCGAGCACGATCAGATTCACGTTGTCGGGATCGATATACTCGCGTTCGTATTTCGAACGGATATCGAAATAGACGGTGAACACATCATCGGGTTTGAAATTTCGGGCGCACGCGAGGAATTGCGCGAGCGTCATATCGTCGGTAATGCCGACGCCGTTTTCGGACCAACCGTGCAGATAGAAATCGGTCAGTTCGGAGTCTTTCAACATCGCAAAAACATAGTGCTTGCAGCAACGCAATTTATCCAGAAATGCAATGAGAAGATCGGTCGTAACGATGTTATCTTTCATGATTACAGGTATGGTTAAAGTTCGATTGTAGATTCCGGTAATGCCGACGCCGTACGGCCTTGACAATAAAAAAGGGACGTAGTCACAGCGCGGCGCAATTCTGTATAGGTCTTGGGAACCATGGCACATAAGCTGTTCTACGTCCATGCCTGTTCCATCCGCAAAATTTGCAGACGGAACATAACAAGGACTGACAACTTTTATACCGTGCCAAACAACCTCCGAGCGGAGGCTCCCAAGTTTATACAGAAGTATAAAGAGTTGTTACCCTTTTATATCTATTTCGGCTATGCCGAATTGTACAGATGCAAAGTTAACATATTTTCGCAAATCGGATGAGTTTGACTATACCTAATTTTACAGCGTAAATATACAATAAAAAATAATCACCGCTGCAACAAATCGTAAAAATGTCGTCAGTTCCCCGATTTATACGCCGCAAAATCGCAATTTCGGCATCGACTGTCGATCATATATCTACGTTTCAGCATATTACAAACGACAATATTTATCGCACACGCACATCCTCCGAATAGCGGCATGCAGCCGTCACCGCATTTTTTCGCCATTGCCGTCGGCATTACGCCGCAATCTTACGGTCGACGATGCTATTATTCCTTGACAAAATCGAATATTTTCACATTACCGCCTCGCGACGACATGAAAAAACGGATCCCGAATTTTTTCGGAATCCGCAGTAATATAAAACGTAGTCGGAGCGAGGCCGTCGCGCTCCGCAACGGTTATCGGCCCGATCGCATCAGTTCGGGCGTCACGCGCATCTTCATCGCGGCGGGAGCGAACGCGGGCGGCGTATACGCCCCGGGGGCACCCGTCCACTCGTCCATTGCCGCGCCCGGCTCAAGAATACGCAGGTCGATCAGAGGCGGAATGTCGAGATTGTTCGGAATGTTTATCAGACCGTCGGCACTGCCGTCCACATCGGGATTGCCGCCCCACGGATTACGCATGACGAACAGAGCCGAGCTCGTCTTAGGCGAAAACATGAACGTGTAGGCGTGGTACGCCACCGTTTTCGTTCCGTCGACGGGAACGTCGCCGGGCAGAAATCCGCCCACTACGATCTTGCCCTGCTTCAGACTGATATCCACCGCGCGTTTGATCTGTCCATTGTCGAGCTTGCCGCGGTCGAAAGCGAAACTGCCTCCGTCGCCCGTGAACAGACAGCCAGTATTCTCGGTGGCGATGCCGCCAACGCTCGAATTGCCGCGGAAAACCCACTGCCACTTTATCACGGCCTTTTCCAATACGGTCGACCAGCACGGAATGTTGTTCTTGCCGCTCACGGCATGCAGATTTCCGTTACTGTCGGCGAAAAAGTTCGAATTGACACCCACTTTTATAGGGTTGCCTTTCGGATCGAACATCGCCACCGTGTAGGTACCGTCGTTATTGTCGGTGATGATCGATTTGACGAAATCGGGATGCAGATAGGCGAAGCTCGCGAATACGGCCATCGCGCAACAGTCGCCGATCGCATGCTGATTGACATCGGCAGGACTCGGCCGTCCGCCCGTGGTGGGATAGAGCACGACACGACGGCTGAAGTCGCGATACTCGAAACCGTCGAAAGGCACGGGATCGACCGAAGGATCGGCCAACTTCTTCAGATCCTGTGCGGTGGCAGCCCGCAGATTGAGGAAATTCTTGCCCATGGGATTCGACGAGTCGTAAGTGTGGCTCGTCGACAGATACATCAGATCATCGATATCCAAATCCTCGTGTCTGATGCTCAGCTCGGCGATCTGAGTGGCCGCGGCGCCGCCATTATCCTCGATCGCCAGCTTCAGATACTTATAAGCGCGAGAAACAGTGAACCGAAACTCCTTCTTCTCCTTGCGAGCGGTGAAAACCTCATTGTCGCGACTGTCAAGAACCGTCCACGAGGCATTGTCGTCGGAGCCGTAGAGCGTCCACGACGCGGGATCCCGCTCGGGAGCGTCATCGGCCGAAGTCAGCGAGTACCAGTTGACTTCGACGCTTTCGTCGCCGGTCCAGAGCAGATAAAATTCCGAGTGCTCGGTGACGAACTTCGTATTGTTGTTGCCGTCGACTATCTTGTCGATGCCGCAACCCGCAGGAGCGTCGGCATACTGCGCCTCGAGCGTACCGCCGCACGGCATGCGGCCTGTGGTCGACGCTATACGCACCGATGCGGATTCGGCCGAGGGCGGATTCGGGTCGTCGCCCGAATTGTCGGAACAACCGAACATGACGGCCGACGAGATCGACAGCGCCGCGCAAAAGACGATTCTGCGCGCCATTCCCGCCGTGCGGAACCCGCACGAAAGGAGTTGATTCTTGATTTCCATAGCGATATGAAGTTTAAAGGTTAGGTATTCCGTTCCCATTGGGCTATAACGACGGACCCGCCCCTGAACCGAGGGCGGATCCTGTCGATCAATAAACCGAAAATTCGTATATGCGGACTGTGTTGCCCTCGCTCTGGTCGGGCTTGGTAACCAGCAGCCGCACATAGCGGGCCTTGACGGGTTTGTCGAGCAGACGCTCGGTCTCCAAAGCCGTGTTGTCGTAAACGGTGTCGACGGTGGTCCAGTTCTCGGAGTCGTCGCTTACCTGAAGACTATACTCCTTGGTAATGTAGTCCAAAGCCTCCAGACCCGCGTGCATAACCGACCAGCCGCGCACCTCGTTCTGCTGCTGCATGTCGACGGCTATGAACTTGGGCTTCGCGCCGCTCGTATCGCACCATTTGGTGTCGGTGTCGTCGTCGACGGCCAGTTCGGCCTGCTCGTTGCGCACCTGGCCCGTACGCGCGATGACGGGTTTGCCCAAAATGAGATTCTTACGCGACACCTCGCCCTCGTCGGCACCCTTCACGGGAAGATCGACGCCCAACAGATCGACGGCGGGGGTCACCGTATTGTTACGGTCGTCGGACAGCGTCACGGCAAACACCACGATGCGCGGGTCGTCGGGCAATATCAGTCGGCTCGCACCTGCAGGTATGTCGATCGACGAGGCGAAGAGGTAGGTGAACTCGTAAGGCACATCCTTGTTCTTTATCATGTCGTGCTTGTGCGTACCCACGAAAGCTATGTCGGCCGGCTTGATGAAACCTTCGGTGTGGCCCGTATGGCCCCACTGTCCGATGAAGCCGCTGTAATAGGGAACCAGCATCGTGTGTTCCTTGCCATCCACCGTAAACACGGCGTTATTGTCGTGGCGAGTCGACGCGGCGAGGATATACATCTTATTGTAATCGCCCGCAGGCAGCTCGATGGTGTCGCGACGGCACTTCACGCCGTTAGCGCCTTCGGGAGAGGCCAGTTCGAAACGTATACCCTTGAAATCGAGGGTCTCGGGCAACAACTCGGCCGCGTAAGAGATACCCTTGCCGTCGAAGTTGGCGTCCGAACGATAGGGATTGAACGAAGCGGTCTTGGTGTTGTAGGGCAACGCCACCGACACGCATTCGGCGGGAGCAAGCAGTGCGGCGGGAGCAGCGAGTTTCACCTTGAACGTCTTCATGCCGAAAGGCCCGATATCGAACGTGAGCTTGCTGCCTTCGAAAGCCGCGTCGCCGATCTCGTCCTCGATGCCGTTGAGCTCCTTGGCCGACACGATTCCCGCGGCGAAGTTCACCACGGCCTGCTGCGCCTGACGGCCCGAGGTCTCGTAGAAACGCACCACGTATTCGTCGGACTTCTCGGCCTGCTTCAAAGCGCGCAGCGCCACATTGTCGTTCTCCGAACGCACGAACGAAAAGCTGCGGCCCAATGCGCCCTTATGTTTGTCGGCAGCCGCGAAAGCCACGACAGGCTGATTGAGCACCTCGGCCTTCATAACGGTAGCGCCGTCGCGGTAATCGCCCGCGTGGCCCACGATCGAATAGGTGAATCGATGGTGTCCGAAATCCTGACGGTCCTGATAAGAGTAACCGCCGCGGGTCTTGGGAGTGTGCAGCAGCGTCAGACGGATCGTATTGTCGTCGGGCTTGTCCCAGCCGTACTTGCTGTCGTTCATCACCGACACGCCGTAGCTGCCGTCGGCATCGGTGAGGTCGGCCCACTGCTGGGCATATACCTCGTAAGCCGTAGGCGTGTTGTTGCCGCGCTCCACCGAGCCGACGCCGAGGTCGTACACCGCCTTCTCGTTCGCAACGCTCAGCGGGAACTCGGCCTTGAGCAGCGCGTTGGTCGACTGCCAGTCGATATCGTTCACGAAGTCGATACGGTCGCTCTGGCCGCCTTCGGTCAAACGGATATACTGACGGATCACCGACTCGCCGTGAGTACGCTCCACGCATACCGACGCGCGCAGCGGCCCTTTCTCCGCTACTGTGATCTTCACGTTATCGGTCAAAGATACGGGCTCGGCGTCTATCGTGGTCTTAGTGATCTCCCATGCGGGCCAAGCGAACGACTCGTTCTCGGTGAAGAGCGCCAAACGGATAGCCTTGCCCTCCTTTACCAGTTCCTTGCCGTTGCGTTTGTCGACGATCGACACCACGTCGCCGTTTGCGTCGAGCGCTATGCGGTAGATGCTGTTCTCCAGCGACGACGCGGTAGCTTTCAGCGCGGGCACCGCCTTTTCCGAGCCGCCATTGCGAACGTCGTAAACGGCATATCCCGCGGCGGGAGCCGAAGCGAGGATCAGCATGCGCACGGCACCGTTCTCCGTACCGAGCACCTGATGAGGCACCTTCACGCCCCTCTCGTTATAGACCGAAACATTCGACGAGAAACCAGGAACGGTCACCTCGATCACATCGGCCACGGGGAATCCCGCAGGGTTGTAGATCACCAGCGGCGTGCCCTTCACGTTGGTGTCGAGCGCGCGCGAAACGGCACCAACCGACGAGGTGAGCACGCCCGCGAACTGACCCAGCGAAATGAGTTCGTCGTTCCACGAAAATTCGTAGGCACGCGGAATGCTGGTACCCGTCAGGTCGTCGTGGAACTGATGCCAGATAAAGCGTTTCCATGCCTCCGAAAGAGTCTCGCGAGGATATGCCGCGGCACCGAGCCAGTCGGCCGCCACTGCGCTGCGCTCGGCGGCATCGGCCAGCAACTCGTTGCTGCGGTTGTAGAACTTCATGGCCGCCTGCGACGTGTAGCAACCCGTGGCGTGCACGTCCATCAACAGCTCGCCGTTCCACACGGGCAGCTCGGGATGAGAGGCGAAGGGCAGATAATCCTTATAGAGTCGGTCGCTCGCGGCGCTGATGATCTCCACGGGACCGTTGCCGTGTACGCCCATCTCCAAAGCGCGGACAGACTCGATGGTCGGGGCACCGCCCGTATCGCCCGTACCGTAGTAATGGTATACGGTCTTTATGGGGCTGCCGTCGGTCATGCGCTTGAGCAACTCGCTCCGGCTCAGATCCTCCAGACGCCACTTGGTAGTGTAGTTGTGGGCATCCATCACGGCCATGATACGCGAACCGTCGACACCCTCCCAAAGGCCGATCTCGAAGGGGATCTTGCTGTTGCCGTAGAACGGACGGTGACGCCACATGAGTTTCTGAGTCGAGAATCCGATCAGACCGCAGTGCGCGGCCACCGTGGGCAGAGTCCAACCGAAGCCGAAGCAGTCGGGCAGGAAGATGTCGGTGCCCTCCACGCCGAACTCGTCGCGATAGAAGTGCTGACCGTAGAGTATGTTTCGGGTGAACGACTCGATCGAGGGGATGTTGGGATCGGTGGCATCCCACGTGCTGCCCGTCACGTGCCAGCGGCCGTCGGCTATATACTTCTTCATCAGTTCGTACTGATGAGGATAGTACTCCTTCATCCATTGATACTTGATGCCGCCCTCGAAGTTAAATACATAATCGGGGTACTTGGCCAGCAACATGAGGTTCTGGTTGAGCGTTTTGGGGATATACTCCTCGATGGAGCGCTGCACGTCCCAGTTCCACTGCGAGTCGAAGTGAGCGTTCGACACGATGTAGGCTTTGTTTTTCTCCTGAGCGTCAGCCCGTCCCGCTAAAAGGAACAGGGCCAGACTCAGCAATAAGATTCGTTTCATTTACGCTTGGTTAAAGTTATTGTGAATTAGTTTTAAATATGCGGTTTGCGTCGGTCGGGGTCACGCCTCGATGTCGCCGACGGCGATCTGGTACTCGCGCCACAGCGAATCGATGTCGTACTCCTCGCCGAGGATGTGTTTCACGGCTCCGTCGAACGACCACGGGATCACCTCCAGCGTGCTGCGGTTGAACTTGCCGAGGAAATCGGGATCCTTGTTGTCGCGCAGCCATACGAAGAAATAACCCGCCGTACGGTAACCGTCCATGTAGTTGCCGCCTCGGGGACGCGCGTCGGGACCGAAGCCGCCGTTGGCCACGCGCACCGCATCGGCCATACCCTCGATGAAGGCCCAAAACACACGGCTGGTGCCGTAGGTACCTATGCCTTGAGGCTCGAGCTGATAGGCATGCGTAAGCTCGTGAAGCAGCACGCCGCGGGTTTCGAAAAGGACTTTGTCGATATCCCCGTCGCCGAACGACTTCTCCACGTGACGCGTGCTGTAAAAGATGCTGACATGACCGTTGCCGCCGCCCTTGGCCGATATGCCGTCGGTGTCCTCTATCGTGTAGCGGAGCCTCTTGACGCGGGGTATGCTGTCTTCGGGCGATCGGTAGAGCGTCGCAAGCACCGTACGGGCCTGCTCGGCGATATAGGCTTCGGGATCGGTTATGATCTCATGATAGATCTCCGAACCTCGGGTACCGACGGCCTTGTCCTCGAACTCGATGGTACCGACGTCGTAGCCCTCCCATACGGCAAGTTTGTCGGAGGCGGGTTTGCAGAAAGCCAGCCCGATCGCCAGACAAGCCGCTGCGAAAATTGCTTTTTTCATTGCTTCTCAGTTTTAATTTATCTAATCGTTCGATTCGTCCGACAGCGAATAGGGTTTGTCGCCCGCACGCGTACCGCGACGTTTGGCAGGCTTCGAAGCCATGCGGAATTCAAACACTCCGCCCTTCATCAGATCGTCGTGCGTGACGTAGGTTTTGTCGTAGGGTCGGCCGTCGACAGTCAGCGACTGTACGTAACGGTTTTCGGCGCTCACGTTCGGCGCCTTGATCTCCAGCGTATTGCCGTTTTCCAACCTCAGGCGTATGCAGGGCAGATACGGCGCCCCGAGCACATACTGATCGGTGCCCGGGCACACGGGATAGAACCCCATGGCCGAGAATATGTACCAGGCCGACATTTGACCGCAGTCGTCGTTGCCGCAAAGGCCGTCGATGGAGTTCACATACATGTCGTCCATGATCTCGCGCACCCAATACTGCGTTTTCCACGGCTGCGAGGTCCACGCATAAAGGTAGGGAACATGGTGACTCGGCTCGTTGCCGTGCACGTAGTTTCCTATAAGACCGTCGCGCGTAATGTCCTCGGTATTTTCGAAAAATTCGTCGGGCAGGTGCATGGTGAAGAGCGAATCGAGACGCTGCACGAAACGCCTGTCGCCGCCCATAGCATCGATAAGTCCCTTCACGTCGTGCGGCACGTAGAACGAATAGTTCCACGAGTTGCCCTCGATGAAACCTTGACCGTGGGTATCCATCAGATCGAAATCCGCTTTCCAACTGCCGTCGCGCATGCGCGGACGCACGAAACCGAGCGAGGGATCGAAGAGGTTTTTGTAGTTCTGAGCGCGACGCTTGTATTCGGCCGCCAGCTCCTCGTTACCCCCCCCCCTTGAATGCGGTGCGGTAGATGGTCCAATCGTCGTAGGCGTATTCGAGCGTCATCGAAGCGCCGCTGCCGCTGCGCTCGAAGGGCACGTAACCCAATCGGCGGTATTCGTCTATGCCGTCGTAATAGCCCACGTTAGAACTGCCGACCATAGCGGCCAGAGCCTCGTCGGCAGGCAGCGGCTGACCCTTGGCGAGGGCATCGGCCAGCGTGGAAACCGAATGGTAGCCTATCATGCACCAGTTCTCGTTGCCCATGTGCGACCACACGGGCAGCGCCTTGTGCACGCTTTGGTCGCAATGGGCCAGCATCGAGCGCATCATGTCGGCATTGCGTCCGCGGTTTATCAGGTTGAACAGCGGGTGCAGCGCACGATAGGTGTCCCAAACCGAAAATACGGTATAGTTGGCGAATCCGTCGGCTCGGTGTATGTTGTGGTCCACGCCGCGGTAGCTGCCGTCGACATCCATGTAGACCGACGGATTTATCATAGTGTGGTAGAGCGATGTGTAGAACATGGTCTTTTGGTCGTCGCTGCCCTCCACCTCGAATATCGACAGCGCGTCGTTCCATTTCGCGAACGCCTCGGCACGGATGGCGTCGAACGACTTGCCGTCGGTCTCGGCGCGGAGGTTGCGCAGCGCCCCCTCGGTACTCACGGCCGACAGAGCGACGCGAATCTCGAGATCGTCGGAACCGTCGGGTTCGAACTCGAACCATGCCGCCACTTTGCGTCCCGCTATTTCGGGGAAATCCTCGTAGAGATCGAATTTGCGCCAGAAGCCTTGGTACAAGATCTTCGCACGATCCTTATAGCCGTAATGCGCGATCGGTTTCGAGAACGAGGCGGCGAAATAGGTGTAGTTCTCGCGCGACCAGCCGTTGGTGATGCGGTAGCCCGTGATGAGGGTGTCGCTCTCGACACGGATGCCCGCCCAAAGAGTTTTGCCGTCGTAGTTGTAAATGCCGTGCTCGAGATCGACTATCACGCGCTCGGCGGCCCCTGCGGGAAAGGTATAGCGATGCACGCCCGTACGCTCCGTGGCCGTCAGCTCGGCACGGATACCCGACTCCAGCGTCACTTCGTAGAATCCCGATTCGGCCTTTTCCGAATCGGCAATCTTGCGAGAACGGTATCCCGAAGCGGGATCGGTTTCGCTGCCGGGATCCAGACGGCGTTCACCCGTCTGCGGCGCTATGAGTATATCGCCCAGATCGGAGTGGCCCGTGCCGTTGAGATGGGTGTGGCTGAAGCCCAATATGGTCGGGTCGTCGTGCTGGTAGCCCGCGCAATAGCGGTATACGTCCGTCTGGTATGCGCCGTCGATATTGTGCGGCGTGGCAGACGTATCGGGACTGAGCTGCACTATGCCGTGCGGCACGCAGGCACCCGGGAAGGTGTGCCCCATCTTGACGGTGCCGATGAACGGATCGACATACGACGCAGGCTGCTGCGAATATCCCGAGATCGCACACGCGGCTGCGAGCAATAAAAACAGATTTTTTCGGTTGAACATAGTTATAAAAAAGGGGATCGGACACCCGTCCGGTCCCCGTAAAACAATATAAGGATTAAAAATTCAATTCGGTTCCGCACCTTTGCCCGAAAGGCCCTGATCGCGGCGTCCCAAAATTACTGAAATCTTATACGACTGCCAAATATTTTTCGGCACGCCGCAGTTCGGCGCAGTGTTCGTACGGGGTCGGAGCAGCCTCGCGCCCCGTACGAACCCGCGATGCGGATTTACTGCTCCGAAACGGTCCAGTCGTAGTTCTGAACCATCAGCGGATTACGACGCACATCGGCATCGGGAATGGGCATCAGATAGTGGCGGGGCTGGAAGTAACGCGTCTGGAAGCCCACTTTCTTGAAGAAGTTGGGGGCATCCTCGCGATAGCTCAGACCGTGAAGATCGCCGCCTTCGCCGCCCTTGTGATATTTGGGATAGATCCAGTCGTCGCCCTCGGCCATGTCGGCCACCTTCCAACGGCGCACGTCGAAGAAACGGGCCGACTCGAAGCACAGCTCCACCAGACGCTCGCGACGTACGAGGTTAATCACGTCATAACCACGGCTCACGTAGTCCACACGGTCGAAACCGTTGTCGTCCTTGCCCGTACCGTATTCGGGAACGCCTGCGCGGGCGCGGATCTTGTTGACGTACTCGATGGCGCCTCGGGTATCGCCGCACTCGGCCAAAGCCTCGGCATAGCTCAGATATACCTCGCCCAGACGCATGTTGCCCGAGTAGTGGTTATCGCGGCCCTCCTCGCGGTTCGAACGTGCGCACTTGCGCATGCCGTAACCCGTGTAGGGAGCGTCGTGCCCCATCTTCTGGTTACCCGAGTTGCCGTTGTAATAGAGCTCGGTGGTCAGTTCGCCCGCCGTAGTCTCGGTATTGAGCCAAGTCGATCCGTTGTACGTCACGCATACGTAGAAACGGGGTTCGCGGTTGGCCCACTGCTTGAGCGTAAGGTTCGAATTCTTCTTGAAATAGTTGCGCTCGGGAACCACGGGATCGTTGAAATCCTCCTCCGAACCGTACATGTCGGCCGAGGGAACGGTATTGATGCCGTACTCCACCTTTTGATAGTCGGGATCGTCGACTATGCGCAGACCCTTGTCGGTGAAGAACATGTCGACCATCTCCTGGCTGGTGCCCAGACCCAGACCGCCTCGTAGCGAACCCACGTCGGTCTGACGGTGACCCGGAGTGATGGCATAGTTCAACTCGCCGTGCCATACCTCGCGGACGAATATGTTCTCCTTGCTGTCGAGGTAGCATCCCGTAGTGATCTGACGATACGACTCGTAGAAATCGGTCTTGCCGTCGGCAGTCTTCACCACGTGCAGATCGTAATAAGCGGGGACGAACTCGTCGAGGAACTCCTTGAACGCATCGCGAGCCTTCTCCCACTTGGTGCGGTCCTCGGCCTGAGGGAACAGATGCGTGCCGTCGGGATTCACCACGTTGCCGTACATCGTGTTGCCGTTGTAAAGCGGACTGGCGGCATAGAGCAGCACTTTGGCTTTGTAGGCCTTGCAGGCGCCGCGGTCGATACGGCCGTAGTTGGCGCCCGTGTAACGTGCGGGCAGCTCCTTGGCGGCGGCATCGAACTCATCGGTGATGAATTTCACGCACTCGTCCACGGTGTTGCGCGCACGCAGCAGCGAGCCGAGTTCGGCGCCCGTATCCACGGGATCCTCGCCCAAAATCACTATCGGGCCGTAGCAACGGAAAATATTCCAGTAGTAGTAAGCACGCAAGGCACGGGCCTGAGCTTTCCACACCACTTTCTCCGAATCGGTGAGTTCGGGGTTGGCGTCCACGTTCTGTATGAAAATCGACGCCTTGTTGATACCCTGATAGTAATGGTCGTACCAGAAAGTCACGTAATCCGACGAGGCCGAGGTCTGGTTGAGATTCCACTTGTGAGAGTTGTGCCAGTCCCAGCTCCAGTTGGCTTCGACCGATCCCGCCATCCAAATACCGCCGTAACGGTCCGAATAGCTGGTGTAGAAACGCTCGCCGGTATTGTCGTCGGGAGCATAGGAATAGATGTTGTTGAGGAACTGCTCGGTCTTCTGACGGTTCGAGAAGGTGTCGTTCAGGTCGAACTGCACACCCGGCATCTCCTCGAAGAAGTCGCAGCCGACCAAACCGATGGTCATCGAGAGAGCCAGTACGCTTAATTTAAATATCTTTTTCATAAACATTATTCGTAATTTAAGGTTAGAAGCTGAATCTTACACCGATCGAATAGCTCGAAGTGTTGGGATAGCTCGTACCGTTGTTGGTGTTGAGCTCGGGATCCCACAACTTGAAGTCCGAAACGGTGAACAGGTTGGTACCCATCACGTAGATCGAAGCATCCTTCAGGAAGCACTTGTTCATCCAGCGCTCGGGCAGCTTGTACGACAGCGTAAGGTGCTTCAGACGCAGGAAGCCCACATCCTTCTGCCACCATGTACTGGTCTGGGTATTGTTGGTGTTCGACTCGCCCGTATAGGTCAGACGAGGATAGAACACATCGGTATTGGTCGGATTTTCGGGATCCCAGCGGTCGTTGATGTTGCTGTAAAGGTTATCCAGACCGTTCTGGCCCGAGAAAGGATGGATCGAGCGGCCGCTCAGGCAGCGATCGGCTTTGGCTATGCCCTGGAACAAAGCGCTGATCGAGAAGTTGTGAACCTGAAGGTCGAAACCGAAACCGTAGTAGATCTGGGGAACGTCGCCCTGACCGATAAGCGTCTTGTCGTTCTCGTCGATACGCCCGTCGTCGTTGAGATCGCGATACTTGATGTCGCCCGGATAGAGTTTGCCGAACTGCTCGACGCCGTACGAGTCGATCTCCTCCTGACTGGTGAAGAGTCCGTCGGCGATATAACCCCAGCGGCCGTTGACGTTGGTACCGCGGGTTTCGAGCCACGGATAGGCGGGTACGGGCGAATCGTCCTCGACGATGGTGTCCTTATTCCAGGTGAAGTTGCCTCGAACGGTGAGGAATACGCTCTTTCCGATAGGCTGCGTGTATTGCAACTGGGCGTCGAGACCCTTGTTGTCCACTATACCGAGGTTGGCGTAGGGATTCTCCACGAAACCGGCGTACTCGGGAATGACGCGGCGACGCAGGAAGATCTTGTCGCGGTGCTCCTTGAAAAGGTCGACGGTCAACGTCAGGCGATCCTTCAGGAAGTTGATATCAATACCGAGGTCCTGCTTGCGCGAACGCGACCAGGTCACGTCTACGCCGTATTTGAGAATACTCCAGCCGCTGGTCAAACCGTACGACTCGCCGAAACGGTTACCGTAGATACCGCTCGAACCCATGATGCCCTGATACATGAAACGGCGGTCGGTGGTGGTGTCGCTACCCACCCAACCCAGCGTGTAACGCAGCTTGAAATACGAAACGGGGTTCTCGTGTCCCCAGAACGATTCATTAGAGATCACCCAACCCAAACCTACTGCGGGGAAGGTACCGTAACGGTTGCCGGGCGAGAAGTTCTCCGAACCGTTGATACCCACGTTACCCTCGATCAGGTAGCGGTCGTCGTACGAATAGGTCAGACGCGCCGCATAACCCTTGTTCTTGTAGGGCAGCGAATTGATCTTGTCGCTCGTGGTCAGATCGCGGTAAACCTTCTGGTTGTAGAGCAACAGACCGCCCACGCGATGCTTGCCGAATGTACGGTCGTAGTTGAGCGAAGCCTCGAAATAGGTGGTGCGGTTCGCACCCGAGCTTTGGCCGAAGTCGAGGGCTTGGTTACCCTGACGCACGCGGTTCTTCAGATAGTTACCCTCTTCGTCGAAAATAGTGTCCTCGATCCAAAGACCCGTCGAGGGATCTTTCGAGCCCGCGAAGTAGAACATGTCGTCCCAGCGGCTGTAGTTGAGCGTACGCGAGTTGTAGGCGTCGAAAGCGAGCAGAGCCGAGAGATTGAAGCCCTCGCTCCATTTGGCGAAGCCCAGATCCTGCGTCACGCGAATGTTGGAATTGAGCGTGTTTTTGAACTCCTGATAGTAACCGCGCAACGCGAGGTCCATATAGGGGTTACGCAAATCGCCGTTGGGGCTGAGACCCGACAACGTGCCGTCGGGCATGGTCTTGGGCAGGTAAACGGGGTTGATCTCCATCGAAGACGAGAAGAGCGAAGCCGCACTTTGCTGCGGATAGTGACCCGCCGAAAGGTAACCGTTGAAGCCGACGTCGACGGTCGTCGTCTTGGTGGGTTTCAAATTGACGTTCGAAGTAAAGTTGTATCGATCATAATTCATTTTGGTGTTATAATTCTCCAGCTCGAAGTTGCGGGTCATACCCACCTCGTTGTAGTAGCTCAGCGACACGTAGTAATTGGCGCTGGGCAGACCGCCTCGTATGCTGACGTTGGCGCGGCGGTTGTGACCCCAATCCTTGAATATCTCCTTCATCCAGTTCACGGCGGGATAGAGATACTCGTTGTACATTCTCGGGTTGTCGTTATCCGCCAAACCGTGAGCCTTCTTCGTGGCCTCGATGTATTCGGGCGTGTAGAGCGGTGCCGAGTTGGGATAGGCATTGGCGTAAGCCTCGTTGGCCACGGCCATATAAGTATAGGCGTCGGCCATCTTGGGCACGTTGGTCATGCGGGTGAAGCTCTCGTAGTAGTCGAAAGCGATCGAAGGCTTGCCCACCTTACCGGGCTTGGTCTTGATGATAATAACGCCGTTGGCACCTCGTACGCCGTAGACTGCGGTGGCCGAAGCGTCTTTCAGTACGGTGAACGACTCGATATCCTCGGGATCGATGTTGTTGAAGCTGCGCTCCACACCGTCCACGAGAATAAGGGGCTTGGAGTTCTGTCCCGCGAGGGTCGAGATACCGCGGATCCAGATATCCGAATCGTCGTGACCCGGCTCGCCGCTGCGCTGTACCGAAACCACACCCGCGATACGGCCCGAGATGGCCGATGACAGGTTACCCGTCGGGATCTTGATATCCTCGGCACGCAAAGCCGACTGCGCGCCCACGACCGACACCTTGCGCTGACGGCCGTAACCGACCACGACGAGCTCGTCTAGCGTCGACACATCCTCGACAAGCACCACGTCGATCACGTGCTGCGCGCCTACGCGTATCTCCTGCGGCTTGAAGCCGAGAAACGAATACTCGACCAGCGCGTTGGCCTTTTTCAACTTGAGCGTGTACTGACCGTTGGCGTCGGTAACGACGGCGTTAGTCGTGCCGACCTCCATAACGGTGGCTCCGTTCATAAACTCGCCCTTCTCGTTCGTGACGCGACCCGTGATGGTCGTATCCTGAGCGTGAGCGACACCGAGGCCGCCGAGCAGAGCAAACAGTAAACATAATGGCATGGCAAAATGTTTAACCTTTTCAAACCATTTCCTCATAATTTCAGGTTTAGTTAATAAATAATTAGATTAGGTTTCGATTGCGAATGTACTATCAAACCGCCCGCTCCGCGTTCCCTATCGCGCCAAACTTTCGGGAAATTAAGACATGGCCGAACAGGGCACACGTTCGACAAATAATTTAATAACTCACGCAATGATTATCAATGATTTACAACACGCGAAAAGTATACGCGCAAGCTGCCGACGGCAAAAAAGTGCACAATCGCGTCACTGCCTGCAGGCGCCTCGGGCGGCATCGAAAGCCCCGCCGCGCGCGTTGCGGTATTCGCTGGGAGTGGTTCCGTATTTGGCGGCGAATTCACGGTAAAGATATGAACGGCTGGTAATGCCGATCTTGTCCATCACCTCCTTTATGGGCATATCGGTCTCGACCAAAAGGGCAGCCGCTTTTTCCAGTCGATAATTCTTGACGAACATGGCGGGCGGGCAGTTCGAGACCTCCTTGAAGCGACGATAGAACTGTCGCGGACTCATCGCCAGACTGTCGGCGATAAAAGAGGTGCTGAAATTCTCACGGTCGATATTCTCCTCGATTACGGCTACCATACGACGTATGAAATCGACCTGCTCGCCCGTGGTGCAGGTGAACATATCGGCCATGTCGACCGACAGCCCGTCGATATGCGCCGACCTCGATTCGGCGATGCGTCCGCAGACGGCCTTGTGCAGAATCTCGCGCAGATAGACTATATCGTAAGGCAACACCGCATAAGCATCGGCATGCAGCACCATGCGGCGACGGATGGAATAGGGAACCTTCCACGTCAGCAACGGAACGAAAACCGTGCGTGTCGGCAGCGTCCGATTGCGGTCGAGGAACTCCATGAAAGCGTCGCCCGCATCGGCATACATGGTCATGTCGACGAGGAACACGGCCGGTCGGGTATGCTCCATGAACTCCATTGCCTGACGTATGCTACGCACCTGGCGGACAGCATAGCCCGACGACAGCAATTCGCTCACTAACCAACACATCTCGTCGCGATCCTCCAGCATGAGAACAATCTTGCGCTCGCCCTCCGACTCCTCGCCGCAAGCCGCCGAAAACGACATCCGCAATTCCGACAACTCCTCGTCATATACGATCCCGGGAGCAGCCGACTCCAAGGCTTGCGCGACGAAGTTGCGCAACACGCGGATTTCGAAAGCGGTAACGGTATCGCGCCCCGCGGAGAGCGGAAGCGGAGCCTGCCCGTCGGCCAGACTGTCGCGAAGATGCCGCACCACACTGCTCTTCGAGCTGCGGAACACGAGCGTCAGCCTCGAATCATCCGCGGAAGCCGAAACCGACAAACGCTTGCCACCCGCCGCAAACAGGCAGGCATAGACGAAAAACAGTCGAAAGGCATTCTTATACAGCGGGAATGTCAGGTCGGCGGGAACGGCGATCTCCACGCCCCTCAAATCGATGCCTCGGCCGGCCAATAGGGCGATCGCCTCGTCGGATATCTCCTTAATGGCTGCGTCACCGACAACGGTAAATTGCAGTTCGGCGGGAGGGGGGGGGAATTTTCGATCCGACAAACGCCCCGACAAGCCGTAAGGCCACAACAGCGAAACTACGATTTCGCGGACTCGGTCCACCGCTCTCGACTGTCTGTCGGCAGACAGATTCTCGCTTCGCAAGGACTCGCAGATGCGATACACGGCAGTCAGTCCCGCGACGGATTCGCGATCCCGGACGGCCGCCACCGACTGCGGCACGACGTTGTCGGCATACTCGCACCGCCGCAAACGCCCCAACAGACGCCGACGGCGATTCGCGCGACGGAACTGCATCGCCGCGGCGAACGACATGGCGGCGAAGACGGCGACCAACGCCATGCGCGCCGCAAAGGTCTGGTACCACAACGGCAAAACATATATCGGGATGACCATATTCCTGAAATCGGTATCGAAAATATCCTTGCGGTAACGGATCTTGAAACGGTAGTTGCCCACGGGCAATCCGCGATAAACCACCTCGGACGACGGTCCGAAACGCGACCACTCCTTGTCGTGGCCCTCCAGCATCCACGAATATTCGATGCGCGAGCCCGAAATGTAATCGGGCACCGCGAATTTCAGCGACAGCTCCTCGTCCGTATATCGAAAACGTAAGGCGCCGTCGTCTCGGAACGCGGAGAGGCCGGCAGGCTCATGCCCTAACGCAACGTCGCGCAGCAGGATATCGGGATAGTATTCGCGGTCGACGGAACCGCTGCGGTCGATGTAAAGCAGGCCGTCGACACCGCCGAAAAAGAGTCGGCCCGTATACGGACACTTGTAATAAGCATCGTCGCAGAACTCGCCCACCTGCACGCCGCCGCTATAATAATAGGTATGCGACGAAACGGTCGCCGGATTGTATTTGATAAGCCCTTTGTTGGTACTGAGCCACAAAAATCCGTCGGCATCCTCGCGAATACCGTGTATCATATCGTTCAACAGACCGTCTTCTCGACCGACATAACGTGCCTCCACCACCCTGCGGCCGTCGAATCGCAACGACACCATGCCCGCCGTAGTGCCCGCCAGCAACGCGCCGTCCGAGGTGCGGGCAAGGCACAACACATCGTCCACGGGTCGGCCGAACAGTTCGCGAAGCGAATAGACGTCGTAACTGCGCGAGGAGGTATCGAAACGCACAAGTCCCTGCTCGCGGCTTCCCAGCCACAGCACCGAATCGCCGTCCGACATCATGGAGAAAAACGTGCTCAACTCCTGCTGCCGATGGAAAAATCGAAACTGTATGCGGGTCTTGACCCGCAGCGTGCCGCCCGAACGGTCGAGCGTCAGCCGATGGAGTCCGCCGCGCGCAGCCGCGACATAAAGCGTGGTGTCGTCGGCTTCGTGAAATGCGTGCACCTCCTCGATCGGCGGCCCGGGAGGCAGGATCAACCGATGCAGATGCGTGTCGTCGGTCATGCGATAGTAGATACCCGAAGGACCTGATCCGATCCAGAATCCGTCCATGTAATCGCTCTGCTTCAGCGAGAAAACCTGAAACTCCGTATTCTCGCGCACATAGGTTCCCATCGGCTGACGCGACTCGGCGTAGTATACGACGCACTTGTCGGGATTCACCCCCTCGGCGTAATCGCGGATGTGGATCAACCCGTCGCCCTTGGTGCCGACCCAAAGATCGCCGCGACGATCCGTCATGATCGAGCGCACTTGTCGCGTGAAGTTGGGCGAAAGGCGTTGCATCATCAGATTGGTCGCCACCGTATGCCGTTTGGCGTACATCATCGCGCCGCGTCCGTCGACACCGATCCACAAAGCGCCCTGCTCGGCATCCTTGCGCAGACAGAATATGCGCAGATTGCGATCGATTATCTCCTCGTCATATGCCTTGGTGGCGTTGAGCCGCACAAGTCCGTTAGTGCGAAAAGCGATCACGAAATCCTCGTAGAACGGCACCACGCCCGTAATGGGACCGTAACGCTCCAGCAGCGACTCGATATTGCGGATGAATACCTTGGTCTGCCGCCATACATCGTATATGTAAAGATTCTTATCCGAATCGATGAAGCAAAACGAGGTGTCGTCGTCATGGAAAAGCGATTCGACGGGTTTGTGATGGAATCTCTGTCGGGTGACGGTCGGAATGGCAGGACCCGCCTCGCGGTCGAAACTGTCGACAGAGATTTTATAAAGGTCGCCCGCATCGGAATCGGGAAAGAGCCACAACTCGCCGTCGCGGGTCACGAAAGCGCGCGAGGCGGGATCGCTCGAATGCAGGCCGAGCTTTTCGAGTCCTTCGAACCTTGCGAGGCGCGTATTGTAGAAGCTGAGGCTGTCAGTGTCCACCAACCACGTATCGCCGTGCGAATTGGAGTGCAATGCGGCATCGGGAGCCATGCCGTAATTGGCGACCACCATCCTCTCGCCGCGCGAGAAACGTGCCACGCTCAGCCGCGTGGATATCCACAGATTGTCGCCGTCGGCCTTCGTGATGCCGTATATCACATTGTTGTCCAGCATCTGCGAATTAGGCTGCGACAAATCGGTGCGGAATATCTCCATTCGGGTTCCGTCGAAACAGTTGACGCCGTCGTAGGTGCCGAACCACATCAGTTCCGAATCGTCCTTGTAGATGCAGATCACCGAACTGTGCGACAACCCCTGCCGATGATCGACCTCGGAGAATATGTAATCCTCACGCCCCGAAGCCGCCGCATATGCGTGCGGCATCGCGACGGAAAGCAGCGTCGACAGCAAAACGGCTATAATATGACGGTATTTCTTCAAATCCGACAAAGTGGGTTGGTCGTGCGGCGCGGAAGCCGCGGGCTTCGCGATATTACGTATTCATACAACTTTTTCGAGTATAAAAGTAGCAATTTTTTGCCGTTCGGCAAATGATTTTCCGAAATTTCGTTTCGCGACAAACGAAAAACATATCGCGGCGATCCGCACTCGTATGACCGAAAAACGGCTACCACCCCATTTCGCGGGCATATTCGATGCAACGATTGAGCGTGTCGTTATAACGGCGCGCATGGCTCAACTCCTCGACCGCGCGATCGAGAAAATCATCGGCCAGCACATATTCGCGATCGAAAAACTTGTTCAGACAGAAATCGCGCAACATATAATATTTCGAATACTCGTCGTCAGCATTGCAACCGCGAGGCATGCGCTTATAGGCGGTCTGCCAATCGAAATCGAATCCTTCGGCGGCTTTCACCGCAGCATCGAACGCCTCGCCGTCGGTCATGATCTCCTCGCGGATACTGCGCAGCACGCCCGCAGGTTGAGGATAGAGGCCCGAACAGACGAGATATGTATCGGTGGCGGGTTCTATGTGCAGATAATACCCCGCATTACCCGACTTCTTGCCCCGCGGACAAGCGAAAACACCCATATAAGTTTTATAGGGACTTTTGTCGGCGCTGAACCGCGTATCGCGATATATACGGTAGGTGGCATCCTTCAGGGCGAGTCCCGCCACCGAGGGATCGAATGCCGCCACGGCATCGATATAACGCGCGGCAAAATCGTCGAAGCGACGCTTCGCTTCCGTATAACGTTCTCTGTTTGCTTCGAACCAATCGCGATCGTTATTGCGAGCGAGATCGTCGAGGAATTTTATTACGGTCTTCATGGCATCGGATTATTACTGTCGCAAAGTTATAAAATGTAGGATATTATCCGCCTCGCATTCTCCTGTTTTTTCACCGTTTCGCAAAACGGCGAAATGCGGAATGGTTCTGCGAGTCGCGCAGTTCGCCGTCGCCACAATCATTCCTTATCGTTTTTACATTCGGGTCGCGGCCTGCGGCACGCATGACAATATATATTTATGCTGTTCGCCGACGGCGGAGGACAAAACGAGTCTTGCGAGTTGCAGTCCGCCGCAGTGGGGCGGCGGCGAACTGCATAATATTATAGTAATACGACTCGACAGAGTCGTGCGGGCCGCAGCCTCGGCGCGCGGAGGCCCGCAGTTGTTCGCCAATGCTCACACAGCAGACCACCGCAGGCTGCTGCCCGAACAATTGCACCGCGGCGTTATCTTCGGCGGCTCGCACCTTCGGTGCGACCCCCGCAGCCGCCGAAGATAGGTTTTCTAATGGTACAACAAAAAATGCA
>CAUDHE010000031.1 GCA_958449275.1 uncultured Alistipes sp.
CTCCCGACGACACATCGAAATACAAGATGCAGCCTAACCCCGAACTGCCCGAGGCAGGCGGCGTAAAGCTGGCCGAGAACGAGAAAGAGGTACTTCTGCTCGAATTGTTCCCCTTGGTGGCCAAGAACTATCTCACCAACACCAAGAAGAAGGCTTACGAGGCCGAGCAGGCCGATAAAGCGGCTCAGGCTGCACAGCAGAAAGCCGAGGAGAAGCCCGTGGTACCCGCCTATACGGCACCTGCGACTCCTATCGTGGGCAACACGGTCAACGCTCCCCTGCCGGGCCGCGTGATCGGTATCAACGTGAAAGTAGGCGACACCGTGAAGATCGGCCAGTCGGTAATCACGCTCGAAGCCATGAAGATGGAGAACTCTATCACCACCGACTATGCAGGTACGGTAAAGCAGATCCTCGTGGCCGAGGGTCAGGCGGTACCCGCCGACGCTCCGATGGTAGTAGTGGAATAGGCTCCATAAATAATAATATCGAAACTCCCCGCCGACGAATGATGGCGGGGAGTTTGTTTTATTCGGGACGCAGCCTGCGGAGATCGCTTGCGAACGTCGGTAAGCAACAGACCTCCGCGGGGCAGAGGCTGCGGCCCGCACAGTTTTGCGAACTGCAATAACCGACACGCAAATTCGCCAAAACGAGCCGCGTCGCTACCTCATCCTGTAAAACGCTATATGCGACGGATGGTCGGCATCGTGATATATCCTCACGTCGCACGGCACGAAATCGGCGGCCGAACATTTATATATGTCGACGAACTGCTGCGGATTGCGATCGAACAACGGAAACCACGAACTCTGAATCTGGATCTTTATGCGGTGCCCAGCCATGAAAGTGTGCGCCACGTCGGGCATGACGAATGCCACACGTTCGATCTTGTCGGGCGTAAATGCCTCGGGCGACGAGAATCCGTTGCGATAACGGCCGCGCATGATATCGCCGCGCACCAACATCTCGTACTCTCCGTCTGGCCCCACGTCGATAATCTTAACCACGAAATCGGCGTCGGTGGTCGATATGGAGGCATATACGACAGCCTCGACGGCGCCTGCCATAGTTACATCGTCCTCCAACACGGGCGACAGAAACGACAACACGTCATCACGGCTGTCGACGAACTCCTGCCCCGCCACCATATATTCTTTTTTGCGACGGCTCGCGGTGTCGGGATAGTACGGAACGGGATCCGAAGGATCGGAGGTATAAGCGCTGTAAGACTCACTCGCATCGGGCGCCTCGTCGCACAACACGCCCGCCTCGTCGACATAGAGTCTGCTCGGCTCGCACTCCGTCTCGGGACTCCAGCCCTCGGATTCGCGCCAGCAATTCTCGCCCGAAAAGAATACCAAGGCTCCCGACGACGATGCACCGCCGTCGCCCTCGCCGCGAAGCATGTAATCGAAGAAAGGAAACTCTATCTCGTCGCGGAAGAACTCGGACATCGAATCCTCGGAAAAGACCGCATCGCCCAATTTATTCGCATCACCGTCGCCGCGCCAAGCCCCGTGCGCCCACGGTCCGACCACAATGCGACAATCGAGCGACGGATTGCGGTCGCGAAGTGCACGATAGATATTCCACACGCCGTAAGCATCCTCGGCATCGAACGTACCGCCGACCATCAATATCGGCGACGATATGTTTTTGGTCGCACGCATCGCGCTGCGCAGGCTCCACCATTCGTCGTAATCGGGATGAGCCGTCATGTCGTCCCAGAACGGAACACGACCGCCCAGCGCAGCCGTAATGTCGGCTACGGTATGCGACATGAAATAGTCGTAACTGCCGCCCTGCACGGGCGATTCGAAAGGAATCGGCTTGTCGGCGGGTTTGGTGCGCTCCGCAGTGCCGAAGTAAGGCAGGAACGACACGGCGTCGCATACGGCAAATGCACCGTTATGATGAAAATCGTCGCCCATGAACCAGTCGCCCACGGGAGCCTGCGGCGACACGGCGCAAATAGCAGGATGGCCGCTCGCGGCCGCCATAAGCGCATAGAACCCGCAGTAGGAATTTCCGTAAACACCTACCCTGCCGTTATGCTTGCGAACCTTGCGCAAAAGCCACTCCACCGAATCGTAAGCGTCGCTCGCCTCGTCGACTTCACGCCCCTGCTTGTTCTCGATGAAAGGACGTACGTTAACGAACTCTCCCTCGCTCATCCAACGGCCGCGCACGTCCTGAAAAACGAATATGTATTCCGCCTCGAGATAGGGCCTATAGATACTGCTGTTCCAGAAATCGGCACTCTTCTTTCCGTAGGGCGCGCAGCCGTAGGGGGTACGCGTGTAGAGTATCGGATGGTCGCCGCCGCGCTTGTTCTTGGGCGTGAAGACTGCGGTATAGAGCCGCACGCCGTCGCGCATGGGGATCATATATTCGGCTTTCGCATAATGCTCTTTGAACCATTTGGCGTCGATGCCGCCATCGGCAAGGGCGGCAGACGCCACGCATAACGCAAGCAGCAAAGAAAAGATATTTTTCATAAGACTACCCATAACAAAACGGGACTATACGATTATAATCCCGTTTGCAAAAATAGTATAAAGAAGCCTAAAAACCAATCACTCCTTCTTTTTATCGGCAGTCTTGGCCGTGTAAATATCGGTGACGTAAATCGTGAAGATCGGGAAGAACATCATGCCGAGTCCGGGCAGCATGACGGCCAACACCTTGCCCACGGCAGTGACGGGAAATATCGCGGCACCTACAGTGGTGACATTCATCCACGCCCACCACAGCGCATTGCCGAAGCCGTGCAGCTTGTCGTTGACCAAAACCTCGTAATCGAAGAACATGAGCGCAGCCAGATAGGTGAAGCACACCACGGTGAAGATGTAGGCACCGAATATGCGGCTCACGCGACTGTCGATCATCCACTTCACGACCACTACCATAGCCACGAACGCTCGTATGAGAGTCAGGGCCATTATCGCACCCGCGACATCGTGCCCCATAGTTACGCCGCACCAGTGCAGAATATTGAGATACGGAATGGATATGAGCAGGAACAAAATGTTTATGAAATAATGCCGTTTCGATTTGCGGTGCGAGAAAATCTCGCCCCAGAAGTCGATGATAAACACTACGCACACGATAAATTGCAGCCACAAGTACCATTCCGAATAGGTTCGGTGATCGCCCGTCAACACTTCGACCGATATTCCGACCATCAACGCTACTGCGGCGACCATACTCACCAATTTCATCCAATTGCTCTCAGTAATCATAGAATCAAGATTTTAGGCGCATATAAGCAAATGTTATGCCGAAGAAAAATCAAATTCGGACGCAATTTTTTGCGAAAACATTTTGCATAAATGAAAAATCGACTTATCTTTGCACTCGCAATTAGGCAATGGCGAGATAGCTCAGCTGGTCAGAGCGCATGATTCATAATCATGAGGTCGAGAGTTCAAGTCTCTCTCTCGCTACGACGAAGGATCTGTTCCCACGTTTGGGATCCTTGGTTGAAAACTCGGGATGTAGCTCAGCCCGGTTAGAGTACACGTCTGGGGGGCGTGTTGTCGCTGGTTCGAATCCAGTCATCCCGACTAACCGAAAATCCTTGGTAATCAAAAGATTACCAAGGATTTTTCATTTATGACACAAGCAGTCGGCGAGAAGAACGCACGAATATAAGGCAAATCGGCATCCCTCCGCATTTAACGTCGGAATGCCGATATCGCAACCATACGCGGCGCCCGCAAAACTATCGGCCCCTACTCAGCCTCGCGAACCAGCCCTTTCTTGGAACGGCCGTCGACATATATGTAGAGCGGCTTCGCGAACTCCACGCAACGCAAATATTCACCGTCGAAAACGGCGGGCATGGCGTTCAGGCGCTCGATATCCAACAGACCGTCGCCCTGCGACGGATTGAGCGACAGATACCCCACCCCGAGCGATGTCACATTCTGGAAAAAGTGGGTACCTTGGCTCGACTCGATATTGAAATCGGGCAGCGCAGCCTCGACAATAACGCGGGCCTCGGATATGTGCGCCCACTTGACGGGCACACCCAGATTGGGATCCGACGATCCCCAACGCCCCGTACCGACGAGCACGTACTCGTACCCCTCGTCGCGCATGCGTTTGTTGATCTCGAACAACTCGTCGGCAATGGGCTGAGTATGCAGCGACGAGAATTTGTCGAACTTCACGTACACAATGCGGCGTATGTCGCGCATAAGCCCCACGCCCAATGCGCATTCGGAGTATACGATGGCATCCGAGGTGTCGATCTGCGACCAGTCGAGCTTGGCGCTCTCCTCGTTGCGAATGATGGGGCGTATCTGCAACAGATTGAATATTTGCATCTCGCCCGCAGGCACATCCATATTCACCGCGAACTCGATCTCGACGGGACAGCGCATCTCGTCCTCGCCCATCTTCAGCATGTCGCGTATGATGTCGGCCAACGGGAACGACCCGTATTTCAGAATACGATTGAACGTTATGACGCGGAAATAACGCGAAAGCGTCGGGCTTTCGCTGATGCGGTTATTCTGATAATCGTAATACGAACATGCGAACTTGGCGTTGCGGAAATCGTTCATCCGCGAAACGGGTATACGCTCGATGTTCACCGCATCGTCGGTCGAGGGACGGAATCGGTCGGGGTTGAGACTCAACGCCATGACCTCGGTCTGCGCATCGCGCACGGCCAGTTCGGGCGTCGAGGTCTGCAACACCTTGTCGGGATAGGCCGGCGAGAAACGCATGCTCTTGCCGCCGTCGACCACGGCCTTGCCCAATCCCATCACGATGTTACACACGCCGTCCTCGGCCTTCTCGTAACCCAGCGGATAGAGGTTCTGCGAACGCGCCACACCCGAGAGCGTCGGAAAGAAATAGCCGTTCTGCTCGGTTCCGCACACCTCCTGAATCAATACCGCCATCTTCTCCTCCGACAGCAGGTTCTGCGACGACTGGATGTAGGCCCTCGACGAGGTGAAATAGACCGACGCATATACGCTCTTTATGGCGCGCACCAGCATTCGCAGCATCTGATCGTCGTTCTCGCATCGGGGGATCATATACGTAGAGTAGATCCCCGCAAAAGGCTGGTAATGCGAATCCTCCAGTTTGGACGACGAACGTATGGCCAGCGGTTTACGGCACGTCTGCACGAATACCTTCAACTTGGAATAAAGTTCCACGGGCAACATCGAATTGAGAAATTCCGACAATATGCCGTCGTCGTCCACCTCCTGCGATATCACGTACTTCAGTCCGTTCATGCGTATGAACTGATCGAAGTAGTCGGTGGCGATGACCAGACTGCGCGGGATCATGATGCGGACATTGGGATATTTATAGTAGTGGTTGTACTTGGCCAGCATGCTGTTCATGAATGCCAGTCCGCGAGCCTTGCCGCCGATGGAGCCTTCGCCCAAACGCGCGAAACCTATCGCGTCGCTGTACGTAGCCTCGTCGAACTGCGCGACAAGTCCCTGCCCCAGCATCGTACGGTAATCCTTGAACATCGACACCAAGGCCGCCCTGTGCTCGGCCGTAGAGCTGAAATGACTGCTGTTGATGCTTCGCAGCACCTTAGCCAGCGGGAACAAACCGCGCGAATAGAGCCATTTGGACAAGTGCATGTGCGAGAGGTGGTACTCCAGCACATCGTCGGGTACCGTGGCGATCAATTCCTGCATCTGCATAAGATCGCGGGCGCGACCGACCACCGCCCCCGTATTCAGATCGCGGAAAACGAACTCGCCGAAACCGAATTCGCGGAGAATGACATCCTGCAACTCCGACAACAGCGTCTTCGACGTCTTGGCGATGAATCCCACGCCGAGCGACTCGGCGACCGAACGGTAGTTCACCTGCGACGACTGCATGATGATGGGCATCCACGGCGTCTCGGCCTTTATCATCTTGCAAATGTCGATACCCGCGTCGCTCTTTTCGTTCTCCGACCTATCGCCCGATCTGACGATAAGGCCCACATCGGAGATTACACCCAAAAGATTCTTCTTGTAGCGCGAATACAACTCCACGGCATCGGTGTAATTGGTTGCCAGCAGAACCTTGGGACGCGAGCGCTTGCGATTGATCTGCTGCTGCTCGTTATAGGCGTCCTTCAGGAACTCGCTGTTCTGCACCAGCAGAATCTTATAAAGCTCGGGCAGATAGGTGGAATAGAATCGTACCGAATCCTCCACCAGCAGAATGGCCTGCACGCCGCCGTCAGCAATATCCGACTCGGCGTTGAGTCTGTCCTCCATGAGCTTTATGATGGCTATTATGAGATCGGTATTGCCGTGCCAGCAGAATATGTTGTCGAGCGCCGTGCAGTTCTGCTCTTCGATCTGGCGATAGATCTCTTTCGAGAAACTGGTAAGCAACACCACCGGCAGATCGGAACGCATTTCTTTCACGCGTCGCGCGAAATCGAACACGTCGGGCTCTCCCACGTTGTACATGGTAAGGACGAAGTCGAAATCGTTATGCCGCCGCGCAAGCAAGTCCAAAGCCTCGGCCGTGGACTCCACACGCGTAAGCGACGGCGGATTGCTCATATTCAACTCCATATACTCGCGATTGATCTGCGACTCGATATGGCCGTCCTCCTCGAGGATGTAGCCGTCGTAGGGACAGCACACAAGCAGAATCTTGTGAATGCGATGCTGCATGAAGCAATGCTGCTTCTGATTCTCCACTGTCAAATAGGCGTGATCGTGCATATTTCCGTTATTATAAGCCCTGCATCAGTTTCGTTGTTATCCTCGGCAGCTTCGTGAAGGAGCACAAAGCGCGAGCCGCCGAGGATAATATGAATTTCATACGATTTTTACAATGTCCAAGAGTCTCTCCACGACAACGAGAAACCGTCGTCGGTAAGCTCTATGGGCAACCACACGTAACGGCCGTCGACGGCATTCTTAGGATTCCATCTGTCGCCCATATATATGAATGTATCGCGTCGTCCCTCCACGGGCAGAATATAGGTGCTCTGCGACCGGAACGTCTTGTCGGCATCATCGCCCTTGCATGGATTGCCCAGCTCGGTCCAGTCGCCCATCACGCTGTCGGCGACTGCCGAACGCGCCGCATTGGGATCCCATCCCGTACAGCCCGACATCATGAGGTAATAACGGCCGCCGTGCTTGAAGATGGCGGGAGCCTCCATCGCACGCCCTACGAACGCGCGCACGTAACGGCCCGAGTGAGCGGTATAGTCGTCGGTAAGCTCCGCTATCTGCAACGTCTGGTTCTCTTCCGAAGCGTAGATATGGTAAGCCTTGCCGTCGTCGTCGACGAACAGCGTCATGTCGCGGGCCATCTGTCCGCCCGCGAAGTCGCGTATCAGGAAACGGTCGTTCTTGAGATTATCGGGCCACGTTTCGAATTTCGCATCTGCGGCAGCCTTCGCCTCGTCGCTCGCATTCATCGGCCAAATGCCAGCATTCACACGGCCCGCATGCAGAAACTCGTAAGGTCCCGCTATGTCGTCGCTCACCGCCACGCCACTCTGCGCCGCACCGTACCCGCGATCCTTCAGCTCCAGATGAAACCACATAACGAACTTTCCCGTCTTCGGGTTATATATCACCTTCGGACGCTCCAGAATACACCCCTTCTCGATGGGGCTGCCCGAACCTTCGGGAGCCACGGTCAAGGCTATGCCCTCGTCGCGCCAGTCGTAAAGATTTTTCGACGAATAACAGTGAACGCCCACGTTGGCGCGATTTCCTCCTTCGCCCGCGGTCTTATGCTCGCCGAACCACCAGTAACGGCCCTTATGAAATATGATACCGCCGCCGTGAGCGTTTATGGGCACTCCGTTGTCGTCCGCCCACACTTCGGCAGGTTTGAAACTCTTGTCTTCGCCGCACGAGACGCATGCGGCAGCGGCGATAAGCATCGCGCATAATGTAAGTAACCGTTTCATAATGCTGTTTTATATATCATACAAATATACGCAATATTGTCGAATTTCGACACGGAATAGTTATTTTTGTCCCCCGAACAAACAACAGCAAAACTTATTCGGCAATGAAAGTGAACATAGAAGAGAGAGTCGCAACGGCCCGTGAACTGTTCCGCACGGGATATAACTGCGCACAATCGGTATTCCTCGCCTACCGCGACGTGACGGGATTCGACGAAAAGACGGCAGCAACCGTATCGGCGCCGTTCGGCGGCGGAATGAGTCGCCTGCGAGAGGTATGCGGGGCCGTGAGCGGAATGGCGATGACCATCGGCTTCCTCGTGCCAAACGACCGTCCCGACGACGGCGAATCGAAAAAGCGCACCTATTCCGCCGTGCAGGAGGCAGCCGAGAAATTCCGTGCCGAAAACGGCGCCGTCGTATGCCGCGAACTGTTGGGACTTACGCAACGTAAAGACGACCCCACGCCGTCGGAACGCACGGCCGAATATTACCGAAAACGCCCTTGCGTCGAGTATGTGGCCGCAGCAGCGCGAATAATCGGCGAAACGATCAATGCCGCCGACGAATCGGAATAGACTGCGAAAAACTTTTATTTCGATATTTTCGATTTTATTTTGTAAGCAAAATGTAATATTTCGAAATATATCGTTATCTTTGTGTTATCGTAATCCCCGCGCACGGCGTCGACGGACGCTTCGGCAGTACCGGGCGGAGTTACGACAAGGTAGCCAAGCAGTTGAACATAAACTCAACCTGATAAAATTATTGACTGATTATGTTACACGGAAAATTCATTTTGATGGCCGGCCTCGCATTGCTCGCCGCATCATGTTCGGACAACGACAACACCGTCGACGACAAAGACAGAAGCCACCCGTCGACAAACGAAACCAAAGTGATCGCCCACCGAGGATATTGGAATGCGGCCGAAGCGGAAGGCGCGCAGAACTCTATCGCCTCGCTCAAAGCGGCTCAGGATTTCGGCGCCTACGGAGCCGAATTCGATGTCAACATGACCGCCGACGATAAACTCGTGGTTCTGCACGGCCCTTCGCACAAAGGCATATCCAACGTACAGACGACCGATTTCGAGCAGGTACGTGCCAAAACGCTGGAGAACGGAGAGCCTACCCCCACTTTGGCCGAGTATCTCGAACAAGGCGCGAAGAACAAGGGTACCAAACTCATACTCGAAATAAAGAATCACGCAACGTCGGCACGCGAGACGCAGGTGGTAGAAGCGGTGCTCGACGAAGTGGAGAGCGCGGGCATGAAGGATCAGGTGGAATATATCGCCTTCAGCCTTCATGTTTGCAAGGAGCTGGTAAGACTCGATCCCGAGGCTAAAGTAGCTTATCTCAACGGCGATCTCTCGCCCGCCGAGCTGAAGGAGTTGGGCATCACGGGACTCGACTATCAGAAATCGAGAATGACCGCCAACCCGTCGTGGTTGCGCGACGCCCGCAGTCTGGGTATCACGGTGAACGTATGGACCATAAACAGCACCGACGACATGGAGTGGGCCGTAGCCAAGGGCGTGGACTACGTTACGACCGATTATCCCGATCAGGTACAGGCCATTATCGACGCCAAGAATGCCGCGGCGAACAAATAATTCCCAATACGAAACACATAAAAGGCTGTCCCGCTCGGGACAGCCTTTTTCAATATGACGAGACTTCGGCCGACACACTATCGCTTAGCGTTCTGCTCCTTCAGCAAATCGCGAATCTCCGCAAGCAGCGCCTCCTCCTTCGTAGGCGCCGGAACGGGCGCGGGTGCCGCCTCCTTTTTGCGGATAAAGCGATTCATCAACTTCACCATCAAGAACACGCAGAAAGCCAAAATAAAAAAGTCGACACACTGCTGGATGAAAGCTCCGTAATTCCAGTAAATCGGCTCGGCAACCTCGGTCGCAGCCTTGTCGCCCGTAATCAACTCGGCACCCGACGACACAACGTCGCGCATAGGCGTGATATCGATCTTCAGATCCGAAAAATTGGTATTGCCCATCACGGCCGCGATGGGCGGCATGAGAATGTCGTTGACCAACGACGTCACGATCTTTCCGAACGCGCCGCCGATGATAACGCCCACTGCCATGTCCATCACATTGCCCTTAACGGCGAACTCCTTGAACTCTTTGAAAAATCCCATAACAGAAAATATTTGTCCGTAAAAAAAATGCACCGTGTAACTGTCGCGAAGATAAACATTAAAATTCATTCGGCAATAGGATCGTAGATCGGCGAACCGTTGACAGACGTACAATCCGTGCCGAAAGTGACGAACTCGTATTATTTCGACACAAAAACATTAAAATTTCTGACTTTTTTTGTCCGTTCGCATTAAATTTCTACCTTTGCGGCGTGTTAATTTAATGTAGCGAATTTTATCGCATTTGAAATTTACCGATTGAAATGTCGTTCAAGTTCCGATATAAACAGCCGATCCGATTTTATGCCTTAGGGCATAATGCGATCCGTCGAAACGAAAAAAGGAAAGAGAGTATGCCTGCGGCACGCTCTCTTTTTCGATTCATACGACAAGCGTAAACTATTTCAACACAATACTTTTTATTAATTAAACCCAATTCTGATGAAAAAACTTTTATCATTGATCGTTTCGATCGTGGCCGTTTGCTCACTCAGTGCGCAGACCACCACATCGAGCATGAACGGTAAGGTTACCGACGAGAATGGCGCAGCGCTGGCGGGAGCTACCGTCATTGCCGTACACACTCCGTCGGGAACGCAGTACGGCGCCATAACCAACGCCGACGGACGCTACAACCTGCAAGGTATGCGTACTGGAGGTCCCTACTCGCTCACCGTTTCGTTCGTGGGATACCAGTCGGTGGAACTCACCGGTATCACGCTCAACCTCGGCGAGCCCCGTACGTTCGACGTGCAGCTCAAGGAGACTCAGGAGATCGATGCCGTAGTGGTGGTAAGCACCGCCAACAGCCGATTCAATGCCAATAAAACGGGAGCCGCCTCTAACTTCACGCGCGGCGTGATAGAGAATCTGCCGTCGATCGATCGCAGCATATCGGACATCGCACGTCTCAGCCCCTTGGCCAGCTCGACCAAAAGTTCGACGGGCGGAATCTCTTTCGCCGGAACCAACAACCGCTACAACTCGTTCCAGATCGACGGTGCCGTGTCGAACGACGTATTCGGCCTCACCGCATCGGGCACCAACGGCGGTCAGACGGGTACCAACCCCATCTCGATGGAGACCATCGAGGAGGTGCAGGTAGTAATCGCTCCCTACGACGTCCGTCAGAGCGGCTTTACGGGAGGCGGTATCAACGCCGTCACCAAATCGGGTAACAACGCGTTCCACGGTTCGGCCTACACCTACTATAAGGATAACAACCTCGTGGGCAAAGGAGCAAATGGCCAGAAATACGCCGAACAGACTACTCAGACCTACGGCGTCACCCTCGGCGGACCGATCGTGAAGGACAAGCTGTTCTTCTTCGTCAGCGGCGAGTACTACAAGGACGAGACTCCCGCGACGGTTTACGATTCTAACAACATCAAAGGCTTCGCCACTCAGGAGCAGCTCACGCAGATCCGCAACCAATACAAGGCTTTGACGGGTTACGACACCGCCGATTTCGGCCAGCACACTCCCCAGACCTGGTCGGCCAACGTTCTGGCACGTATCGACTGGAACATCAACGACAACAACAAGATGATGCTCCGCTACAACTACGGCGGCGCATCGCTCGACCGCTACTCTACCTCGAACAGCTCGTACACGTTCAACGACGCCGCTTTCGATCAGCGCAACGAGACGCACTCGCTCGTATTCGAGTTGCAGTCGCGCTTCAGCAACAGCGTATCGAACGAGTTGCGTGCGGGATGGACGCGCGTACGCGACTGGCGCGAGGCTGCTGCTCCCAACGGAGCGCCCAACGTGTCGGTGACTGTGGATAACTCTTACATCGACGGCGACCAGACCAAGAACCGCAAGACCACCGTATATCTCGGAACCGAGTACTGCTCGTATGCCAACCAGCTGGATCAGGACATCTTCACGCTGACCGACAACCTCACCTGGTACAAGGGCAACCACACCGTAACGT
This sequence comes from uncultured Alistipes sp., assembly GCA_958449275.1. Classification (GTDB taxonomy): domain Bacteria; phylum Bacteroidota; class Bacteroidia; order Bacteroidales; family Rikenellaceae; genus Alistipes. The sequence goes on from CAUDHE010000031.1 coordinate 12,021, forward strand.
TCGGTACTCACAACGAATTCTACCGCATGTACAACGTTTATGCGCAGAATGCTACGGGCGGCTGGGCGTTCAACTCGATAGAGGACTTCATGAACAACGACGCCAACACTTTCAGATATACCTACTACAATAACCCCGATCTGGACGAGAAGGGCAACTGGGGTTCGAAATTCGGCGCGGCGCAGTTCGGGTTCTATCTTCAGGACGAGTGGCGTGCCAACGACAAGTTCACCTGGACTTACGGTCTGCGCCTCGACATACCCGTCATGTTCAAGAAGCCTTCGGTGAACGAGGAGTTCAACAAGTCGGAACAGGCCGAGAAATACGGCGTAGCCACGGGCGACATAGCTTCGGGCCGCGCGCTTCTGTCGCCTCGTATGGGATTCCGCTGGTATGTGGACGAGGATCACAACATTCTGCTCCGCGGCGGTTTGGGTCTGTTCACGGGCCGCGTACCTTTCGTATGGATGTCGAACCAGTACTCTAACTCGGGTGTGGACCAGGTATCGGTTACCGCTTATCGTCCGAGCAAGCCCGAGGATGAGAACAAGGTTCCCGCGTTGGGCAGCCAGATCGACGCCGAGAGCGTGAAGGCCATGGGCTTCCAGGCAAGTTCGGCTACGATCAACGTGGTGGACAAGAAGTTCAAATATCCGCAGGTATTCCGCATCAACGCTGCCGCCGATTTCAACCTCGGCAGCGGCTGGCAGGCTACGCTGGAGGCCCTCTACTCGAAGACCTTCAACAACATGTACGTTCAGAACATCGACTACGAAGACAGCGGTCTGAAGTTCTACGCGGCAGGCAACAACATGGCCAATGCCGCCAATACCAACATCGTATACCAAAACACTACCTCTTACAGCGACATCATCTACCTGAAGAACACTAACAAGGGTTATTCGTACTCGCTGACCGCACAGCTCCGCAAGAGCTTCGCATTCGGCCTCACGCTCGATGCGGCCTATACGTTCGGTCACTCGTACAGCGTATACGACGGTACTTCATCGGTGGCTCTGTCGAACTGGAAGTATAACTACGCCCGCGAGACCAACGATCCCGGACTCGCCGTGTCGGGCTTCGACATTCCCCACCGCATCATAGCTTCGGCCAACTACAACGTACGTTACGGCAAGAAGAGCCGTTGGGGTACCAACTTGGCTCTCATCTACGAGGGTCACTCGGGTCAGGCATACTCGCTCTACTATTACTTCAACAGCAATCTTCCCAACGGCAGCTATTCGATGAACGGCGACGGAGTCAACGGCAACGACCTGATTTACATTCCTAACGCCGTCGAGGTTATGAACATGAACTGGAAATCGGAGGCCGACATGAACAACTTCGAACACTTCATACTCAGCGACAAATATTTGCGCGACAACCGCGGTAAGTGGTCGAAGCGCAACGCTCTGCGCATGCCTTTCGAGAGCCAGTTCGACTTCAGCTTCTCGCAGGATTTCTACTACAACCTCAAGCGCGGCGGCAAGATCACCCTCATGTGGACCGTGATGAACGTAGCCAACCTGTTCAATAAGGATTGGGGCAGATATTACGAGAACGTATATGCGTTCGCTCCCCTGACTGTAACGGGTGTGACCGAGGTGAAGAAGACCGTAGACGGCAAGGAAACGGTTGTCGGTTACGATCCCACCTACTCTTATTACGAGAACACCAAGTCGCTCGACGATTATCTTTCGCGTTGGAGAATGCAGTTCGGCATTCGCGTAACGTTCTAATCGCGCACGACAACATCCCCCAAGGGCTGCCCGACACAGGGCAGCTCTTTTTTATTTGCGAGGCCGCCGATTACCGTTGTTATTTCGCCGCGACGGACTTATATTTGCATCGGTATACGAAACGCCATGCAACCGACTATGAGCAAGCTCGAACCATACCATATAGAATACAATCCACGGGAGATCGAAATATGCGGCGACGTGAAGGCAGGATTCCCCTCGCCCGCCGAGGATGCTCCGCACGAACGGCTCGACCTGCTGCGGCTCTTGATACGCCGTCCCGCCTCGACATTCTATTTCCGCGTGAGCGGCGTAAGCATGACCGATGCGGGCTTGGACGAGGGCGACATCATAGTAGTCGATCGCAGTCTCGAAGCCGACGACGGCCGAATAGCCGTATGCTTCATCGACGGCGAGTTCACCGTAAAACGCATCCGCCGCGAAAACGGGCGCATCCGTCTCATGCCCGCGAACGAACATTACCGCCCAATAGACATAACGGCCGAGAACGATTTCGGCGTTTGGGGCATTGTGACTTATATTATAAAAAAGGTATAGCGATGTACGCCCTCGCCGACTGCAACAACTTCTTCGTATCGTGCGAACGCCTGTTCCGCCCCGACCTGAACGGACGGCCCGTCATAGTGTTGTCCAACAACGACGGATGCGCCATAGCGCGCAGCAACGAAGCCAAAGCGCTGGGAATAAGGATGGGAATGCCGTTTTTCAAAATAAGCGACATGGTGAAACGTCACGACATCGCCGTGTTCTCGGGAAACATGGAGCTTTACGGCGACATGTCGCGCCGCGTGCAACAGACATTGTCGGAGTTCGCACCCGCCATCGAACGTTACAGCATCGACGAAGCGTTCCTCGACCTGCGGGGAGTGCGCGACACCGACTTCGACACACTCGCGAAGGAGATCTCGCGCCGCTGCCTGCGCGACACGGGTATTCCCGTATCGGTGGGCATAGCCCCTACCAAGACGCTCGCCAAAGTGGCGTCGAAACTCTGCAAACAATACCCCAAACTGCACGGCGGATGCTACATGCACCGAGAGCAGGACATAGAAAAGGTGCTGCGCAAATTTCCCGTCACGGACGTGTGGGGCATCGGGCGCCGATTCTCGAAACAGCTCACCGATCGAAATATCATCACGGCGCATCAATTCGCCTCGCTGTCGCGCGAGTGGGTACGCAACCTGATGGGAACGTCGGGCGTAAGGACCTGGCGGGAGCTGCACGGAGAGGCGTGCATCGACTTCGAAGCCGGATTTCAGGCCAAACAGTCGATATGCACGTCGCGCAGTTTCGCCACCGAAATATACGATCCCGACGAACTCGCCGAGCAGGTAGCGAAGTTTACCGCCATGACGGCCGAAAAGCTGCGCAAACAGAACTCAGCATGCGGGCAGCTGTCGGTATTCGCCTGGACCAACCGATTCCGTCAGGACGAACAGCCGAGCAAAGGCAGCAGCGTAGTCATTCCGTTCGAAACGGCGACCGACAACACAATGGAGATGGTGAAAGCGGCATGCACGGCACTCCGCGACATATTCGTCAGGGGATGCGGCTACAAGAAGGCAGGCGTAACAGCCTCGGCGATCATTCCCGCAGCGGGTGTGCAGACCGCTCTTTTCGATACGCGCGACCGCACGCGACAACACATGCTGATGCACACGATCGATTCGATCAACAAATCGCTGGGACGGGATTCGATAATAATTGCAAGTCAGGGATTCGGCGACATAAAGATACGCCACGAACACCGTTCGCCTCGCTATACCACCGACTGGAACGATCTGCCGACGGTGACGGTGAAATAAACAATGCGGACGCAGCCTGCAAAGACCGCGTGAATGAGCAAATGCGAATAGCGGGCCTCCGCTGAGCGAGGCTGCGTCCCGCGCGGCTCTACGAGCCGCCGATTTACATATATATAATAATTACAGCAGCATCTCTCTCAGGCGCGCACAACTACCCTCGCGGTCGTGCTTGTCGAACCAAAACGCTCCGATGCCCTTCGCCGCAGCGGCCTCCACGTTCTCGCGACGGTCGTCGACGAACAGCGTATCCGACGGATCGAGGGCGAAACGCTCCAGCAGAATGTCGTATATGCGCGGCATGGGCTTCACCACGCCCACCTCGCACGATATTACGTCGCCATCGAAACACTCGTAGATATCGGTCCTGCGGAGAAAATCTATAAACTCGCGCGACATGTTGGAGAGAACGTACAGTTTATATCCCGCCGATTTAAGGTCGCGTATCAACCGCCCCGTCGGTTCTATGGTCTCCTGCTTGTCTATCGACAGCAACACCATTTCGCGGGCATACTCTCTGTCGACTCCGCGATAAGCGCTCAGATCGTCGATCATTTTGTCGAAATCCGACACGCCGGCATCGTAATCGATCCAGAATTGAGGCATGGGCGTTTCGGCGACATAAGAAAAGAAACGCACGAACTCCTCGCTACACTTATCGAGATCGCGCGCGAACACTACCTGACCGAGATCAAAAACTACGTTTTTCATGGTTACAAATATACTCATTAGCCGCGAGAACTCCAAAAACAGACGTACCACCCCGCTTTTTCGCCGTCGCAAATAAAAAATCGCATTTTCATCTAAATTTTTAGCAGAAAAATTTGTTATCTAAAATTATAGTACTAAATTTGTAGTATGAAAAGGACGAGGATGACAAAATATGTTCAGGCATCGATAACGGCGCTCATGCTCGCGACAGCCGCCGGCGCGCAAAACGTGAAGCTGAAGCTCGATTTCGACAATGCCCGAAGCGAGACTATAGCCGACAACGGTTCGGAGGCCGCATCGGTCGCAGAGCCCGAGATCGATTACCGATATATGGTCGACGGGCGCATCGTCGACGAAAACACGGCCGACCGCCTCGTCCGCCACTGGAACGTCCGCCGAATACGCATCGAACCCACCGACTCGGGCGCACTCGTACGCGTAAAGACCAAAGGCCTCGACCAAGAGTATCTCAAAGGTAACGTCGGGGGCATAGCCTGGATCTCGCGGTTCGAGAACGGTATCGACAAAAAATATATAGGCGGTTACGTGTTGCGCCGAGATTACGACAGCATACGCAAAGCGGAACGCATCCCCGACGGCAAATTGCTCATACTGCGCGAGGAGCATTGGCGCCGACTCTCGCCCGATGCAGTGTACATACTCAACGGCAGACCCGTCGACAGCAGTTCGCTGGTATACATGGAAGGATCGATCCTGCAAACCGTCGACATCAGCTTCGACAAACGCCTGACAAGGCGTTACGGCCCCTCGGCCGCCGACGGCGTGGTACGGTGCCGCACGTATAGACGATTGCCGATGATTACGCTCGACGGCGAACGCATAAACCTTAAGAAGTGGATAAAGCTGTGCGATCCGCAACTGATTAACATGGGCACTACGCTCAACTATAGGTTTCTGTCACCGATAGAGGGCTGCAAACGTTACGGCAGACGCGCCAAATACGGCGTCATAATAGTAAGGTCGAAGTGATCGGCCTCCGAACGAATACATCGATGTAAAACATATAAGACATGAAAAAGAGACAAGGACTGACCAAAGGCGAAGAAGAGATCATGCAACTACTGTGGCGACTGGGCAAGGGAACCGTGAACGACATAATAGCGCTCATGCCCGATCCGAAGCCCAAATACACCACAGTGGCCACATTCATCAAGATACTCGAAAACAAAGAGTACGTTCGCCACGAACAACTCGGCAAAAGTTTCGTCTACTACCCCGCCATCGAAAAAGAGGAGCATGCGAGGAGCGTAATGAAAAACATGCTGACCGATTACTTCGGCGGATCGGTATCGAATCTGGTATCGTTCTTCTCGCAACACGAAAACATTTCGACCCGCGAAATGGATGAAATACTCGAAATCATCGACCGCGCGAAAAAATCATAGCGCACAGACATAAAGTCATCGAAAATGAAAGAGACTGTCATATACTCGACCGAGGTGCTGATATGCGGAGGCCTGCTGCTTCTGGCCTATAACCTGCTGCTCGAAAGGCGGGTAGCATTCCGCATCTGCCGCATCCACCTGCTGGCGTCGACGGCTGCGTCGATGATTATCCCGCTGCTCGACATTCCCGTATGGGCCGCCGAGACAGTTCACGTCGCTCCCACGGTATATACCGGCGACATTAAGGCTGAAATCGTCGAGGAACCGCACACCGCCCTCGACCCTAAAAACATAATCCTGGCCGTATATGTAATCGGAACAGTCTTCTCGCTCGCTCTCACACTCTACCAATTGCTCAAGATACGACGCATCCGCCGAAACGGTTCCGTCATGAGCAACGGACGACCGCGAATAGTACGTGCCGCCGACAACATATCGTCGTTCTCGTTCTTCGGAACCGTATACGTCGGCCGCGACACCCGCGACGAGGATCTGCAAGCCATTCTGGCCCACGAAAGCAGTCATATAGCCCATCGCCACTCGGCCGAACGCATGGCTATGGAGCTGATGAAGGCCGTCATGTGGTGGAACCCGTTCGCATGGATCGCGCAGCGACGTCTGGCCGAGGTACACGAGTACGAAGCCGATGCCGACGTGCTGAGCCGAGGATACGACTTGAACAACTATATTGCAACCATATTGAAGAGTCTGCTTGGATATAGTCCGGACATAGCCAACGGTCTCAGAGATTCATTAACAAAAAAACGTTTCAAAATGATGACAACACCGAAGAGCGGCAGACATGCTCTGCTGCGCACATTGGCCGTCGCACCCGTAGTCACCGGACTGCTCTGCACATTCTCTTTCACGGCCAAGGCTACCGACTATCGAACGGATGACGGATCGCAGACGGAATCGACCGTCGCAACGAACCAGCCGATCACACTCCGCCTGAGCGTAACCGACGAAAACGACGCGCCGCTGGGCGACGTGAAGGTCACGATGGCAGGCAAGGAATACACCACCGATGCAAACGGCAAACTCACACTGTCGGCCACGCGTAACATCGATGTGGAATTGAGTCGCGCGGGATACAAAAAGATGTCGTACCGCTTATCGCTGTCGGGCTCGGATACCGACATGGATCTGAAAGTAAAGATGATTTCCGAGAAATCCGACAAGAATAACGGGACAATCATGACGATGATCGCTACGTCGTCGGAAAAAAACGCGATGCAGATAGAGAGTAAACGCAAAATCGCAGACGAAACATTCGTACTCGTCGACAAGATGCCGACATTCCAAGGCGGTAATCTTAACGACTTCCGCACCTACATCATGTCGAGAGTAAGGTACCCCGCCGAAGCGATAAACAAAAAAATATCGGGCCGAGTCGTAGCGAACTTTACCGTAGACACGCAAGGCAAAGTGACCGACGTACGAATATTGCAGACGCCCGACCGAATATTGTCGGAGGAGGTAATCAGAGTCCTGTCGCAATCGCCCGCTTGGACCCCGGGCGAACAAGACGGCCAACTCGTGAAAGTCAAGTTCACCATTCCCGTGGAATTTGATATCGCAGGATCGAAAGCAAACGCAGAGCTCGCGAAAGAGGCGACTGCGGACAAAACTAATTCGATAGACCAGATCTCGGTCATAGGTTTCGGGACTCGCGAAAAAGACGACGAAGTCATGGTAGACGGTTACTCGGAGAATACGAAGAAAGCCACCGTGGAGTAACCCCGCAAGACAAAAGAAAAACCCAACCAAAGCATAAGCAAGGCGATCGGCTTCACGTGAAGTCGGTCGCCGTCATTTACGTAGAAGCGGTGCGGAGAAAAACGCACTCTCGCATTCGTCCTGCTACATGCGGACCGATACGCACAGAAAGATACCGAAAAAACGTATCGTACATAATTTTTTGTTTATATTTGCGTTGTATTTGAGAAATAACCTTTAAGTATTTTGAATAGAATGAAAAAACTGTTTACGATTGCAATGATCTCGGTTGCCGCACTCTTCGCCGGCACATCATGCAACACCAAATCCACCGAAAAGATATATACGAGCCTGGTCAGCTTGGTGGAGGGAAGTTGGAGCACGGGTAACTTCTATGTCGTTTTCGACAATGGCGAAACGGCGTATGTCACCAACGCAACCAACCTGACGTTCAAACCCACCATCGACAACGAAGCACGTGCCATAATCTACTACTCGATCGAGGAGCAGACCGCTACGGGTTTCGATCGGGTAATCACCATTTCGGCCGTATACGGCGTGTCGGTCGACCCCGTCCGCGACATATACGATCACGAACTCGGCGATTTGGACAAGTATGCCGCCAAAATCGATGTGGTGGAGGGTTATTACGCCCGCAACTACGTGAATCTTCAGATTCGTTTCTCGTGGGGCAACACGAATAATTCGGAGCACTCGATAGCTCTCGTACACAATTCGAAAGAGGGACACGAAGGCGCATTCGAAACGCTCTACGAGGATGACGGATATCTTTACCTCGAACTGCTCCACAACTCGAACAACGATCCCGAGATGTATGAATACAACACCTACGTATCTTACAAAATCAAGCCCGAGCAGATAAATGTCTCGCTGGAAGATTACGCAGGCGTCAAGATACTCTACAAGTCGCTCGAAGGCAACAGTCAGATTTACAAGATCGATTTCCAGAAATAATCCGAACGAGATCTCTCAACCGACTCGGGATGCTTTGCAAGGCATCCCGATTTTTTATGCGGCGCATGCATATCGATTACTCGTATATCGTTTTACGGAATCGGCAACCTGCCCGCCGCCGCGTAGCGAACTGCGACTGTCACAGCGTCGCAGAATCCGATCCGCCCGACGTTTGCCCGCGACCCGCAACCGCGGAATAGCCCCCCACACCTCCCTCCTCCAAATCCCCTCTATAAGGAGGGAACTTTCCGTCAGACACTCTCCGAACAGATATGCCAAGGCATAAATAAATATCGGCAAGGTTCGTTTCGAACCTTGCCGATATCGGTATCGGGACAAATCCCGCAAAGGGCTATGCACCGAAGTTATCGTAGAGGATATTTTCGGGCGGAACGCCGAGGCTGTCGAGCATCTTGACCACGGCATCCGACATCATCGGAGGGCCGCACATGAGATAGATACATCCTTCGGGCTCCTCGTGGTTCTTCAGATAGTTTTCATACAGCACATTGTGTACGAAACCGACCTTGTAGTCCACGCCTGCGGCATCGGCCGCGGGATCGGGGCGGTCGAGCGCCAAATGGAACTTGAAGTTGGGGAACTCTTTCTCGATGGCGTGGAAATCGTCCAGATAGAAAGCCTCTTTCAACGAACGGGCACCGTACCAGAACGTAACGGGACGCTTGGTCTTCTCCGTCTTGAAAAGGTGCATGAGGTGGCTTCGCATGGGAGCCATACCCGCACCGCCGCCGATGAATATCAACTCCTGATCGTCGGGCAGGTTATCGGGCAGGAAGAACTCGCCGTAAGGACCCGAAATGGTGATCTTGTCACCCGGCTTGAGCGAATAGATGTACGACGAGCATACACCCGGATTCACCTTCATGAAACCGCCCGCCGCGCGATCGAACGGCGGAGTGGCTATACGCACGTTGAGTTTTATCACATTGCCCTCCGCAGGGTAGGTAGCGCAAGAGTAAGCGCGCACCTGCGGCTCGGGATTGACCATCTTCAGATCGAATACGTGCATCTTCTCCCAATCCTCGCGATACTCGGGATCGACGTCGATATCCTTGTAATCTACCGTAATAGCGGGTACGTCGATCTGAATGTAACCGCCGCTGCGGAAATTCAGATCCTCGCCCTCGGGGAGCTTCACCACGAACTCCTTGATGAAAGTAGCCACGTTGTGGTTCGAAACCACCTCGCACTCCCACTTCTTGATGCTGAGCACCGAAGCGGGAACCGCTATCTTCATGTTCTCCTTCACCTTCACCTGGCATCCCAGGCGCCAATGGTCCTGAATCTGCTTGCGGTTGAAGAAACCCGTCTCGGTGGGCAGTATGTCGCCGCCGCCCTCCAAAACCTGACATTTGCACTGACCGCAAGCACCCTTGCCACCGCACGCCGAGGGGAGAAATATACCCTGCTCGGTCAACGTGTTGAGAAGCGTGGAACCTCCCGCCACGGTCAGCACCTTGTTACCGTCGTTAATGTCGATTGTGACATCGCCCGACGTCGTGAGTTTCGCCTTTGCAAAGAGAAGCAACGCCACCAAAACGAGCGTCACCGCAAGAAAGGCGACTATCGCAACTATAATAGTTAATAAATCCATTTCTCAAATCTCTTTTTAAGGTTACAACTTGATTCCCGAGAATATCATGAACGCGATACCCATCAAGCCCGTGATGATAAAGGCTATACCGGGGCCTTTCAGCGCGGCGGGAACGTGAGAATACTGCATTCTCTCACGTATGGCAGCCATCATGACTATCGCCAGCCACCATCCGATACCCGAACCGAGACCGTAAACCACGCTCTGGCCGAAATCGGCGATGGCGCCCGCAGCCACCTTCTGCTGCATGAAGAGCGAACCGCCCATGATGGCGCAGTTAACGGCGATCAGCGGCAGGAATATACCCAACTGGTTGTAGAGCGAGGGCGAGAACTTCTCCACGATCATCTCCACCAACTGCGTGAACGAAGCGATCACGGCAATGAAGACGATGAAGGTAAGGAAGCTCAGATCGACACCCTCGATCAGAGCGTCGGCCTTCAGCACATACTCGTTCAGAAGGTAGTTCAGAGGCACGGTCATGGTCATGACGAAAGTCACGGCTGCACCGAGACCCAGCGCCGTCTTTACGTTCTTCGAAACGGCGATGTAGGAACACATGCCGAAGAAGAAGGCGAACACCATGTTGTCGATGAAGATCGAACGTATAAAAAGATTCAGTGTTTCCATATTCTACCTCCTATTTTTCCTGTAAATCCTTATTGAACGAACGATGTACCCAAATGATGCAACCCACGATGATAAGCGCCATGGGCGGGAAGAGCATGAGTCCTATGTTCGAATAGAATCCGCCGTTGGCCATGTACCAACTCTCGGGGATGACACGCAGACCGAACAAGGTACCCGAACCGAACAGCTCGCGGAAGAACGCCACGATGAGCAGTATGGCGGCATAACCCAATCCGTTGCCCACGCCGTCGAGGAACGAATCCCACGGCTTGTGGCCCAGAGCGAAAGCCTCCACGCGGCCCATTATGATACAGTTGGTGATGATGAGTCCCACGTATACCGACAACTGTTTCGACACGTCGTAAACGTAAGCCTTGAGGAACTGATCCACCAGAATAACCAGCGAAGCGATAACAACCAACTGCACGATGATGCGGATGCGCGAGGGAATGCCCTTGCGCAGGCACGACATAACGAGGTTGGCGAACGCCGTAACCACGATAACCGAGAGGCCCATCACCAATGCGGGCTTCATCTTTACGGTTACCGCCAAAGCCGAACAAATACCCAGAATCTGTACAATGACGGGATTATTTGCACTCAGCGGGCCTGTCACATTTTTCAAATTACTCATTGTTCCGCTTTTTTAATTGTTAGACTTGTTGGCCTTCAGATAAGGCAGATAATTTCCGAGTCCGGTGCGAATCATCTCGGTAACGCCGTCGCTGGTCTTGGTTCCGCCCGTAATGGCATCCACCTCGTGAGCGTAATTGGCGTCGGAGGGATTGGCACCGCCCTTCTTCAGCGTAATCGACACGAAATCGTCGCCCTCGAAGACGGTCTTGCCCACATACTTGGCCTGATGCGCGGGCGTCGCGATCTCGGCACCCAAACCCGGAGTCTCGCTCTTATGGTCGAGCACTATACCCTTGACGGTATTCATATCGGGCTCCAAAGCCACATAACCCCAAATGGCGTCCCACAGACCTGCGCCGTAGACGGGAATCACCACGCAACCGTTCTTGGCCTTGAACAAGGGGAACTTGCCCGCCGCGATCGATCCGTTCAGATCCTGAAGGGCATCGAACACGTCGCCGTCCGTCGGTTTGCCCGAAGCGTCGAGCATGACGGCCTCGGCAATGATGCTGTCGTAATCCGTCGTCAGGGGATCCTCGCCCAGAGCCGTTACGATCTGCTGTTTCTTCTCGTTGAGCGCGTTATCGTTCTGGCGGCTCTGCAACGAAAGCGACACCACGGCCAGCAACGCGGCCACGACAACGACCATCACTACCGAATAGAGGATGATGTAAACGTTGCTGTCAACATTGAATTTCTTTGCCATACTCCTCTTTATTTAACAGTCTTAATACGATTTTTACGTCTTTTGACATTCGCCTCCACCACGAAGTAGTCCACCGTGGGAGCCAATGCGTTCATGAACAGAATGGCGAGCATCATGCCCTCGGGATATGCGGGATTGACCACACGCGTCAGCACTGCCAGCGCACCCGTCATGAAACCTACGATATACTTACCCGCATTGGTCTGAGCCGAAGTGACGGGGTCGGTAGCCATGAATACGGCACCGAATGCGAAACCGCCCACCAGCAGATGATAGTATGCGGGGAACTCGGTAACGCCCAATGCCTGGAACAGATATCCCACAGCCAAACCGCCGACGAACACGCTCGCCATCGTACGCCACGCTGCGATGCCCGTAAAGAGCAGGATCGCCGCACCGACGAGTATGCAGAGCGTAGAGGTCTCGCCGAACGATCCGGGAATGAAACCGAGGAAAGCATCCGCGGCACTCCACTGCATCTCGCCCTTGGTTGCAAGCTGCTCCAAAGCCGTGGCGCCCGAAACGCCGTCGACCTGCGCGCCCATCATCGACCATTTCGAATACCATACCTCCTCACCCGACATCTGCGGCGTGAAAGCGAAGAACACGAAAGCGCGAGCCGTCAGCGCGGGGTTGAACACATTCATTCCCGTACCGCCGAACACCTCCTTGCCGAACACGACGGCGAAAGCCACGCCCAGCGCGACCATCCACAGAGGAGTGCTCACGGGCATAATCATCGGAATCAACAGACCCGTAACGAGGTAACCTTCGTTCACCTCCTCGCGACGCGACTGCGCATAAGCGAACTCTATGCCCAGACCCACGACGTACGATACGCACACCATAGGCAGGATGCGCACCAGACCGTAAGCGAAAGCGTCGAATCCGCTCAGCCCCACCTGAAGGCCCGTATTGAAGCATCCGAACAGGAATGCGGGCAGCAGGGCCAACACCACCACGATCATGGTACGCTTCATATCGTTGCAATCGCGGATATGCGCTCCTTTCGAGGTAGTGGTATTGGGCACGAAAAGGAATGTTTCGAAAGCATCGAACGTCGATGCCAGAAAACTCAATTTGCCGCCTTCCGAGAAGGTAGGCTTCATATTGTCTACTATTTTTCTAAGTCCCATAGCTTAACACTCCTTAATCATTAAGTTAATACCGTCGCGCACCAGCTGCTGCAACTCGGTTTTCGAGGGATCGACGAACTCGCACAGAGCTACGTCCTCCTCCACGATCTCGTAAATACCCAAATTCTCCATCTTGTCGATGTCGCCCGCCATGATGGCCTTGAAAAGATACATGGGATAGATGTCCATCGG
>CAUDHE010000032.1 GCA_958449275.1 uncultured Alistipes sp.
AAGCTGAAAATTATTCAATATTTTAATGAACTATGAAAATAACAAACTTGATTTGTCTGGTGTTTTTCCTCGCGCTCGGGGCTGCGATGCAGGCACGGCCTCCTGCACTGCTCGTTCGCGGGCGCATTGTCGATGATCATGGCGATGGGGTTAGCTACTGCACGATCAGCCTGCGGCGGGCCTCAGACTCCACGATCGTGGCGGGTGTCGTCGCCGACTCGCTGGGGCATTACAGCCTCTCGACCGACACCGAGGGCGGGTTGCTGCTGGAATGCGCCCATCTGGCCTACGAAACGGTGCTCGCGCCGCTTGAGCGGCATGAGGCCGAGACAGTGTGCGACGTGACGCTCGTGCCGCGCACAAATCCGATCGAGGAGGTAGCGGTTCTTTCGCGCTTCATCGAGCGTAAGGCGGGACGCCTGATCGTCTCAATGGCGAGCAACCCGTTGGCGCGCGACCGCTTTCTGAACGAGGCGATCGTATTGCTGCCCGGCCTGCGTCAGGAACAGGACCGCACCTTCAAGGTCAACGGGCGCGCAATCAAGGCCATCTACATCGACAACCGTCCCGCAACCCCCGACGAACTAAAGGCCCTGCCGGCCGAGAGCGTCAGATCGGTCGAGATCCGCCAGAACGCCACCAGTGACCAAGGTTTCGCCGAACGAGGCGCCGTGATGCGCATCACCCTGCGCCCGCTCGCCGACGGTGGCTGGCGGGGTACGCTCCAAGGCTCGGCAGGTATGCGCGACAACGGATTCGGCGATGCAGGCATTTCGATGCCCCTGTCCATGCGTTACGGCAAGACCAGTTTATACAACTACCTTTCCTATTCCTATTTCGACGAGCTGCACGAGTATGCCAAGCGAATCGATCTCGACGATACGGAGTCGTCCATAGTCTCGTCCGAGGATGAGCGTACGCGTCATCACACGCTCTCCGAGCGCCTCAACCTGGTCTGCGAAATCGCCCCGCGGCACCGTGTCGGATTGACAGGAGGATTCAACTACGTTGCCAGCGCTCCCGACATACGTTCGGTCAGCGCATCGTTCGCAGACCCGACCTCGACTTCGGTATCGCATTCCCGATACCGCGCGTGCGGCGATCTGACAGCGCGGGCCTGGCAGGTAGCGGCCTCCTACCGTTACCTGCTTGACGACGAGGGTTCGGAGCTCACCGCCGACCTCGACTACCTCCACTACGCGACCGACAAATCCTATCGCTATGCCGAGCAGACGGACGCGGAGGCTGCCGAGACCTCCACCGAGCGGATGACACCCCGCACAGGACTGTTGCGCGGGCAGATCGACCTAAAGGAGTCATTCTCCGACCGCATGACGCTCTACGTCGGCGCCGAGTATTACCGCCGTAACCTCAGGCGCCGCACGCTGCTCGTCGATCCCGATGTCGGACTTGCGGCGAACCGCTTCCGCTACCGCGGTGACGGTGCTGCCGTCTATACCGAGGGCGAGTGGTCCGCCGGACGCTTCGAACTGGTCGGCGGACTGCGCCTGCAATGGGATAGGGTCGACCACTTCACCCTCGGCGACGACGGTTGGCGCCGCAAGGAGTATTGGCGGTTGTGCCCCGACCTCACGGCCTGTTATGCAATCGACGAGGAGCGAGGCACCTCGATCGAGATCGGTTATTCACGCGACTACGGCCGGATTCCCTACACGCAGCTGTCGCCCCTGAAGGTCCGCGAGAGCGAGTTTCGCTACAGCATAGGCAATCCGATACTCGCGCCGTCGCGGGGCTATGACCTCACTGTCACGCTGACCATGCGTGAGCGGTGGTCGCTCTACTATACCTATACGCACGGTGCCGACCTCGTGCAGCTGCGTACCTTCGTCGATACCGCCGATCCGCGGCAGAGCTACACGATGCCCGAGAACTGCGCCTCCACCTCCAACCATTCGCTCGGCATCTCCTACGCCGGACCGCTCACCCGCTGGTGGCGCATCAACTGGGAGGTTTACGGTGCCTGCTGGCGCAAGGAGTATTACGGGCAGACGCTCCGATCGCGGATCGCCGAGGTGTTTCTCAACAATTCGATCGAATTTGCCGACGGCTTCGGCATGCAGTTATACTTCCATGCCGCATCGGCACGCAGGAAGCTCGAATGGAGCCACAACGCGACCTATGCCCTTCATGCGACCCTTTACAAGAGCCTATGTAAAAAACGGCTGCGCCTCAGCATGGAGTGCAACGGCCTCGTGAGCAACGATAACGAGGTCTGTACATGGAACCTCGACGGTTCTTACCGCGATTTCCTGCGCCACCGTTCGCGGCGCTACTTCACCCTGTCGCTCGGCTACTCGTTCGACAACTACCGAGGCCGCCGTGCCATCGCCCGAACGCGCACACTCCAACAGATACGAAACGAATATAAATAGGAGGCTGTCGAAAATCCTAAAAAGAGTAGACTCAATTTAACTAATTCACTTTTTAATTATGGAGAACAAAAAAAAGAATCTGACATTGTCAGAGGAAATTCGGCCTCTCAAGAGAGACGAAATGGGCCATCTGTTAGGAGGATTTGCAGATGTTTGTGCAGTATCTGAATTCAATGACCGAGTAAAAAACAAAACCGGGGAATGCGGAAACGAAAATTGCTCGGAAACAAAGAACAAAGGTGAGAGCTGCGACAACACGAATTGCATATGCAAATGCAAACCTAATTCGGCAGAATTCGTAACTATTTTGCCGTAATTAAACCAAGGCATCCCTAATTTCAGTTAGGGATGCCCCTTTATCTATTATTATGAAACTTAGTAAATATACCATTTTTATAGACAATGCCGATCAACATATTGTCTATAATACCGCTTCGGATTCAATGATGATATGTGTTCACGAAATAGTTCAGCTTATTAGGGAGCACACAAATAATATAAATGATATTCAGAATATTCATCCGACGTTGTATGACTATCTGAAAGAGAAGAAATTTATTGTACCGCAAGATCTGAATGAGACCGAAACTCTAATTAAATTCTTTGAAAAAGAATTTGATAATGACAACGAAATTTCCATAACAATAAATCCGACGATGAACTGTAATCTGCGATGTTGGTATTGCTATGAAGAACATCTTGCACATAGTAATATGAAGCAGGAAACTATTGAATCGATAAAAAAACTATTGTCGAGTATTACCCGAAAATCAAACCTTAAATCTCTTCATTTAAGTTTTTTCGGAGGAGAACCTCTTTTAGGTTTTAAATTCTGCGTCGACCCTCTAATCAAATATGCCGATAGCCTATGTAAAGAAAAAGATATTGATTTAACGTTAGGATTCACATCGAATGCGGTTTTATTATCTAATGAAGTCTGTGATAAGTTGTGCGAATACAATCGTAAAATCTCATTCCAAATTCCGTTTGATGGTGATCGCCAAATGCATAATTCGGTAAAAAAGACATTTAACGGAAAGGAAACGTATGATATTACATTAACAAATCTTAAGTACGCTTTATCAAAAGGTTTTACCGTAACGGTAAGGTGCAATTACACCCGGAAATCAGCGGCCTCATTCGAATATTTAATAGAAGATATAAAAGATTTGCTTACTCTATATAGAACATCAATGAAAGTCTCATTCCAACACGTGTGGCAGGATGAAGACAGTTCGGATACAGATAGAATAATCGAAGATCTGGAAAATAAAGTGATAAAAATAGGCGGCAAATATTATGAATCTGCAATTGATGCAAGCCGTTGTTATGCCGATCGGAAAAACTCGTTCGTTATCAATTATAATGGAGATGTATTTCAATGTACCGCTCGTGAATTTACGGAACAAAATAGAGAAGGAATATTAAAAGAAGATGGACATATAGAATACAATGACCGCTATTATCAACGGATGAAAAGCCGTTTTTCCAATCCGGAATGTTTAGAGTGCACAATATATCCTATATGTAGCATATGTACACAAAAACGATTGGAAATAGGTAATGACAGATGTCTTGGAGCCCATTTCAAAAATTTCAAAAAAGATAAATTATGGTCCAGAATAACGGCATTACATAAATTATCGCAAATTCAGAATACGACAAAACAAAGTAAATAAATGAGAATACTTCCTCGGCGTGCAAATCTGCGATGCCGAGATTAATAACAGGCAATTACAAGTACACCATCACCTATTTGGTGGAGTATTTCAATAATAGTCTCTGTTTCTGTTTTATGGAATTGGCGACTATAATATACTGCTTGCTTTATTTTTTATTCGACAAAAGCCATATGCGAAAACTCGTAGAATCTCTCGACAGAGAGATTAAAAAAAGATTAGAAAAACTCGAATCCTCGGATTTAAATATTCTGAAGAAATCGTTAGAGGCATCGCTCGTTTTGGGCGATGCCTTTCAGCGGTTGAGGGAATTTATTTCGAACTACACGTTCAAAAACGAGGCCGAGGAGATCGAGTTTTTCAAGATTATCAAGCCTCGTTTGTATTATCGTTTGATTTACTACCGTAAAGTCTATAACATAGAGATGAATCGTCCCGTAGGTGTAGAATCTCAAAAAACGTATTTGATCGACGAAATCAAAGCAATCAACCGTTACAACAACAAACACTCCGATTTTGTGCGTTACTATCGTTCCGGCATAACTCATTTGGATTCATTGTATTATTTGCGAGGGCGAACCGATACGGCTCTTTATCTCGAATCTTTCCACTACGAACGCGATCCGAAATTTTCTACAAACGCTGATTTCAAGGTAGCAAAATTGCTGGCCAATGAATTGTTATCGGCGTATCTGAAAGGCGAATTGGAGGCACTGGAATATGTAAAGACAGCTTCCACTGATTCGCTGCCCTCGGTTAGACTGACGTGGCAGGACAGCAAGACGGATTTGACGGAGCTGATCTATCTGCTCGACAGCAAACGCAGTTTTGGAAATGTCCCGCTCACGCAGTTAGCGGCCTACATTGCCAGCGTTTTCAATATCCACCTCGACACGAACCTTTCGCGCACATTCTGCGATATGAAACTACGCAACAATCCCACTCCGTGGATTGACAAGGCAAAACAAGCTCTCTTGCAACGTATGCGGACATGGAGGCCTCGAAAGAATAGATAATGCCGAATAATACCGAGTGGGGTATTTAGGCTAAAACAGATTAAAATCCTTGGATTTTACAGAAAACGGACTGTAAAGTCGGAGAATTTGATTTTGTATATTTCACAATAGCGAATTATGTATCAATAATATATGATATGATTTGAGTTGAAATATACGAGCTTGTTCTCTATACTTTTAATCATATATCTCCGAAATAGAGTTGACGTATTCTATAAATCAACATATTAGGATGATGAATAATAAAGTTCCCCCGACCTCTTATTTTTCGAGCCACAGAACTCCGACCTTTGTAATAAGCAAAACGACAAAGGATTATGAAAGTAATTATCATCGGATCGAAAGCCTATAAAGAACTCGTCGGGCGCATTGAGAAAATAGAACGAACTCTTGCCGGTAAAAAGCAGCAAAACGCACCTTCGAACGACGATTGGGTGGACGGCAAGACCATATGCCGATATTTGGGTATCAGTCCGCGCACGTTGCAGCGGTTGCGGTCGGAGCGGGTAATCTCCTATTCTGCCTTAAACCATAAACGCTATTACACGTTGGGGGAAATCAAACGGGTATTGCAGGAGCGTTCCGTGAACCGACATAAAGAGTAGGCTGTCATGATGCTTGACAAGGAGTATTTCGACGGTTGGATGCAGCGTCTCGTCGAGCGATTGAAACGTATCGAGGAGTTGTGTACACCCGCCGCGGAACAGAAACTCTCCGTTTTGCCCGACGGCGACAGACTGCTGGATAATTACGACTTGTGCAAGATGCTCAACATCTCGAAACGCACGCTGCAACGGTATCGTACCTCCGGGGATTTGCCCTACCAGATGATCTATCACAAGACGTTCTATCGCGAATCGGACGTACTGCGGTTCATCGAGCGTAATTTCAGCAATTTCCGCAAACTGAAAAAGGAGCGGGAAAATAATTCGTTCGGAAAAAGATAATAAAATCGGCCGTAAATTTGTTGTATTACTAAATATTGGTAACTTTGCGAAAAAGGAGGTGAATTATGAAAACGACATCGGTAGCTTTGGGAGCCTATTTCGAGAATTTTATCCAATCGACAATCGCACAGGGACGTTATAACAATGCCAGCGAGGTCGTGCGCGCCGGCCTGCGGCTTTTGGAGGAGCAGGAAAACAGTGTCGTGGCGTTGAAGAGCGCAATCGATGAGGGCGTGAGAAGCGGCATTGCCGTAGGGTTCGATCCCGAGCAACATCTGCGGACGTTGAAAATGCAGCGAAAAAATGGCTGATCTGCTTTTCTCGAACAAGGCCGTCGAAGACCTCACGAACATCTGGAATTACACGGTCGAAACATGGTCGGAGGCCCAAGCCGACAAGTATTATGCGTTGCTTGTGGCTACCTGCCGTCAAATAGCCGACAGTTCTCGACCGCTGGGCCGGGAGTACGCGGAAATCATGGCCGAATTATACGGATACCGAACGGGCAAACACATCGTTTTCTATCGAACGGTTTCCGAGAGTGCCGTAGAGATCGTGAGAATCCTGCACGAACGCATGGATTTGAAGAACCGAATCGGAGAGTAAATCGAGGTATTCTCGATCTCCTGACAAATAAAAGGCCGACGGCAATACCGTCGGCTTTCTTATTACTTTTATATTGGATTAGTCAAGGCTTAATCCAATATAATACATCAATTTACACTCAATTCAGTTCTTTAAGAGAATGGGTTATTTTAGCAAGAACGGATCCTCTGTATTTAATGGGAATATGTAATGCCTTTATTCTGGATTTTAATTCTTCCAGTTTGTCGTGATATGTCGCTTTCATTTCGGGTGCAGCAACAAATGCGGCTTTCGCTCTTTCGTACTCCTCATTGATTGCTTCGAGACGGTCCAATTTAACGACCTCATCTCGGAGATCAGTATCTATTTTTTCCTGCACGTTGCCCATACCTTCATAGAAAATCTGTTCATAATTGTTCCGTTTATAAAGCCTCCAAAAGTTCCTGACTAAATTTATTTTGTTGCAGGTATTGTGTGCGGAATCACTTATGAACGCCTCGAAATTGTCGGCAGAACCGAAAATATGGCCCCAGAACGGTTCACAGGCAATACTATTGTAATCCGGGCTTGAGGATACTCCACCCAAGAACACAAATCCATCCAAATAGCTGCACGGGTGCTTGTCGATCAGCTGTTTTATTTTCTTGCAAGACTCGGGATCTAATATTACCTTTTGAGAATTTTTATCCACATCAACGATGCAAGAGTAGAGCATATTCTTATATGTATTGAGTTCGTAATTTCCTGTTGAGATATAGTCGTCGAGATATGATTTGCTCCATTCCAGAATTTCTTCTTGTGAGAAAATAAACTTAGTTGGATTATTTGTACTGAGACTGTCGAATATAAGCTGTCCGGTTATGTTGTAGGCATACTTGCTATCACGGAATTTCGAATCTATAAAATGTTTGTATGCAGTCTCGTCTTCATATCCGTAAACCCGGATAAGTTCATCGATATGAGTTTTCGTTATCAATCTGGCAATATGCATATACGGATTTACATAAGAAGTAATCACAAACAAAATATCCACATATCTTTCGAAACGTGATTTTGAGCCATATGAAAATAATTCTTTGAAATCCAAATAGTTCAATAAGTCTTGCGTGGCTTTTTTATCTTGCCAGTCGGCAAGAACTCGTTTAACCTCGACGTTATCCGTCGCAGGATCGAGTATTTTTTCCATCTGTTCGACGCTCAAAATTCCGTGGACGTAATTCTCGAAGTATTTATGGAAAGAGGATTCATATCGAATTGACTTGTAATTTTCGATTGCATAGAAATTAGAGACAGGGAAAAGAGTTCCGATTATATCCTTTGATTGTGCATTGCAGTCTTTGGTTATTTGAAATACCGACGATCCTATAGTGCGCCATGTTAAATACTTTTTCTCATATAGAGCATTTAGTTCTTGAGGATACTTGTATTTGATAAGGGATACCAAGAAATATTCAGTAAAGACGACCTCATTTTTGATAAGCGAATAATCCCTTAGGAGCAAGTTCAAAAAGCGTTTGGCATCCCGCAAGGTGGGTATATATTTTTGAATCATATCCCGATTGTTGCGCAACCAGGTTTTATGGAGTTCGTATGCTTGTACATCCCAAAAGAGCAGTTCTTTCAACTTTTGGGAAACAAAATCCAGAATTATTTCATAAGGCCTTCGGGGCAAATATACTTCCAGCGAGAAGAACTTATCGGAAAATTTACTCTCTTCATTATCGTATCTTGATCCGAGTAGCTTGCGCAGATGTTCCTTATCATAAGCAGAGATGAAAACGATATTGCCGAATGACGCGTTTTCATCGATCAACTTGAAAACTTCTACGATTTCGGCATCCAGTAACCGATCGAAATCTTCGATGAAAACTATGATCCGTCTATCTAAGCGACTTAAAGCCATTTGAAGGCGCGCTTTTTTATCCGTTCGATCGGCCAGTCTGTTGTAAAGTCTGAACCAAGAAACGAGCCCTTTCTTGTCTATGATATTCAACGCATCGAGGTAATTCTCGAATAACGTGGAGAACTCGCCATTGTAGACTTTCAATTGTGTGCAGAGTTCTTTAAAGAAATCTTCCTGTATAAGCCCGGTTTCTTTGGAATGGCGCGGATTGAAATCCACGATGATAAACTGGTCTTTTTTCACCAACTCCTTAACCATATTCATGTAAGAAGTCTTTCCGCTGCCCCATGCAGATACAATGCCTATACTATGCGAACTATCTACAGGAAGTCTTTTGATTGTTTTATAAAGAGTTAATGCATCATGATGATAGTCGAGCAAATCGTCATCAGATGATGTAATCGGCACATCGGGAATCATCTTAAAATCAGTCCCATTTTGGTTGGAATCCCGTTTAGACTTATAAAATCGGAATGAGAGGCAGCTCAACGAAAAGAAGAGTGCCAACCCCGCAAGTATATCGCTGTAGCCCAGAACGCCGAACCAATTTGGAGCCGCAATATAATTGCCTTCGCATTTGGCCGAAAAATAAATGATGACAGCTGATAATATCAAAAAAATATGCGAATACGACGTAGTGTATCTTTTTCGTATGTCTGAGATGATTGCGAATAGGAAATAAAGGCAAATACCGATAAACAATATATTTGATAGGACCCCTGTTCGGATATAAAGATACTGGATGATATGATCGTTGAAAAAAGAGAGAAAGTAAGGCCTCCAGCATAACCAAGCGAGGAGGATAATGACAAAAAATATAAGTTGTTTTTTCGGCAATTTAGACATGTGCTTTATAATTTTAGATAATAATTCATTGTGCAAAATGTGATTGTTCATAACCAAATTATTTGAGTTGCTTTATCAAAGATAGACAATTATTACATTCTTTTTTGAATATTTCAAGCAAATTTAACAAGTCACTTAGATTTTACAGGATTAAAACGAATAGGGCTTGCGATTCCCACAAGCCTCATTCGTTTATATTTTCATCTTTTTGAATGAAGAATCGTCATATTTATGTGAGGGGACACGTCCGATGACGATACGACTGCCGGAAGCGTCGGCGATCTGTTGCAAGCGGGACGGAATATAGGGGTGTCTGCCACCTTCCGGCTGCGAATGCTGCGAACAATCTTCCATCAGCGCGGTATCTTCTATCACCTCTGCTTCCTCTTCGATAGGTTTCAGCGACAGTTGAATTTTGCGTTCCAACTCCGTCATTTGGGTGCGCAGTGCCGCCAGTTCGGATTCCTTGCGCCACGTTCCCTCCACCACGTTTTGCAGAGTGGGAATGTCTTTGGCGAGTTCCTCGTTTTTCTTCTTGAAGTTCTCCAACACCGTTTCGATGGTCGAAAGGGCATGTATGAAGTTGAGCGAAGCCAGTCGAGGATCGGCGGCGATGTTACCGTGATTGTAGGAATATAGATAATCGGCTTCGCCGCGCGCATAGAAACGGTTCTGCGTAAGGTCGAATCCGTCCTTTTCTGTCGTTTCGCTCTTTACGAGCAGGTCGAATCCGTAAAGGCTTCCGATGGGCTGCAACTCACCGCCCGTTCGGGCCGTCTCGGCGATATGGTTCAGCTGCTTGCCGATGTGCTTCGGGTCGGAGGTTTCGAGGCCGTCGAGTTTCACGGGATTGCGATACGAACCGTCGCTGTTCAACTGCACTCGGGCTTTGAAATGTTCCAAGTCCGTGCTTATGCCCTCGATTTTGGCGTCGTTCTTCTTCATGTCGGACAGTATGGTGTCCAGCTTGTAGCGGCTCGATGACTTGCCGCGCACGAACGCCTGACGTTCGCTTTCGAGCGTGGCGATCTTCTTTTCCAAGCGGGCTTTTTCCAGCAGGTCGGTGTTGCCCGAAAGAATAGCGACATATTCGGAGAAGTTCATGCCCGACTTCTCGTCGATAGCCCCTTCGTCAATCGTGCGGCTGCCCATGTTGTTGGTCTTGAGCTGCCGGATAAAGAGCTGCTTGTTGTGCAGCAGCCCGAATTTGTAGGCGTCGAGCGACTTTTCGACGGCATAGAGAATCACGTCCACCTTGTTGTCGGCATGGTATTTCGCCACTTCGTTTCCTGTGCGGATGCCGCGGCCGTCGCGTTGTTCGAGGTCGCTGGGTCGCCACGGGCTGTCGAGATGATGAATCGCCACGCACCGCTTCTGGGCGTTCACTCCCGTGCCGAGCATCTCGGTAGAGCCGAACAGTACGCGGATGCGTCCGGCGTTCATGTCGGCGATCATGGCCTTGCGGGACTTCTCGGTGGTCGCCTCTTGTATGAACCGCACCTCGCTCGGTGGAATGCCGTAGTCCTCCACGAGCTTGCGCTTCACCTCGGAATAGACATTCCACTCTACACCGGATTTGTAGGTTCCCAAGTCGGAGAATACGAACTGCGTACCTTTCTGCTCGTCGAAACGACGGTAGTAGTCCGCAAGCATCTTGGCGCAGTGGCTGGCCTTGTTGTCCACGTGGTCGCCGTATAGGTCGGGGTCGATCATGCGCATGTCGAGCGACATTTTGCGGGCATAGTCCGTCGCGATGAGCATCTTGGCTTTCTCTTCGCTTTCGGAGAGCGGCGCACGTCCCAGCAGCTCGCCCTTGCCGCTTTTGGCGAACTCCATCAACTTGCCGATGAACTCCTCCTGATCGGGCGTCGGCGGGATGTTGTGCAGTATCTCGTTCTTCTGCGGGCGGTCTATGCCGATGTCCTCGGCCGAACGATAGTCGGTAATCTCCGAGTAGAACGCCGCCAGTTCGGGCACTTTGATGAAGTAGCGGAACCGCTCTTTCTGCACGACTTCGTTGGTTACGGAGAACTCGTAGTCGATGGTCTTCTTGGCGAAGATGGCCGCCCACGCATCGAACGTGCGGATGTTCTGCCGCTCCAGCTCTTTCGGACGCAGGTATTTGAACAGCAGATACAGCTCCGTCAGGGAGTTGGAAACGGTCGTGCCGGAGAGGAACGTGGCCCCCAGATCGCGCCCCGTGCGCTCCTGTATGGTACGCAGGGCGAAGAGCATGTTGAGTGCCCGCTGCGACCCTTCGGGGTTGCCCAGTCCCGCCACGCGGTCGTGGCGCGTGGTGAAGGTCAGGTTCTTGAACTTGTGGCTCTCGTCCACGTAGATGTGGTCGATGCCCATCAGCTTAAAATCCACCGCATCGTCCTTGCGTGTTTCGAGCGTGTGCATGACGGTCTGCAACTTGGCTTCCAGATTCGCCTTGCGTTTGAGGCATCCTTTGAGCATGGCGCGGGATACCTCCCGTCCCTGCGATTGCAGGACGGCGAGGTTCTCGTCCACGCTGTCCAGTTCGGCCTGCAAAATCTCCTGCTGCACCTCCGGCGATTGGGGTATCATGCCGAACTGCTCGTGCGAGAGAATCACGGCATCCCAGTCGTTGTTCTTGATGAGGTTGAAGATGCGCTCGCGGTTCTTGGGCGTGAAATCCTCCTTGCCCGGATAGAGCACTTTCGCATTGGGATAGGCCGTGCAGAACGTGCGGGCAATCTCGTGGATGTTGGCTTTCAGTCCGATGATAAGGGGCTTGTTGGCCAGCCCGAGACGTTTCTTCTCGTAGGCTCCGCAGCACATGATGAGTGTCTTGCCGCCGCCCACCTCGTGGTCGATAATTCCGCCGCCGAGCATCTTGTCCATCCAGACGGCATCTTTCTGACTTCGGTAGAGGTCGGGAATGCCCAGTCCTTTGAGGTCGAGGTCAGGAAATGTCTGGTGCGACCCGTCGTATTTCGGGCGCACGAAACAGTTGAACGTGCGGTTGTAGAGGTCTGTGAGCCGATCCTTGAAGTCGGGCGTCTGCTCGCGCAGCCACTCCGGGAAGGCGTTGCGTATCTCGTCGATCTTGCTGTTGGCCAGCTGTATGGCCTCGCCGTCGCGAACCTTCACCTCTTTCAGCTCCCCGTCGATGAGCTTCGGTACCTTCTTGGTAATGTCGGGCGAGGTGTTTTGCAGGGCATGCTTCAACAGATGAATGCCGTTGTATTTGCGGCTCTGCGAATCGACGGCGTACTGGTTCAGAATCTTCGCGTTCAGAGAGGAGGCCTTGACGCTGTATTCGTCGATGTCGGGGGCATAGCTCACCTTGACCTCCGTATCGAACAGCGAGGAGGCGAACTTTTCATAGACGCCTTTGGGTATCCACCGTTCGCCGAAGTTGAAATCGAGGTCGTCGAAAGCAATGGGCTTCGGAGCCGCCGCCCGCAATGCTTCGAGCGACTCCCGTATCGCCTCGTCGTCGGGGTGCTGATTCAGAAAAGTCTGCACTCGGTCGGCTTTCTCGATGACGTTGCCTGCGATGAACTTGTCTGCTATCTCGTAGCGGTCGATGAGGGGATTGAAGTAGATGCGCCCTTTCAGTTCTTCGAGCATCTGCGGCTGCGTGGCTCCCGTGAGCGAAGCCATGTACTCCAAATCGACCCGTCCGTATTTGTTCAGGCTGGCGACCAGTGCCTCGTGCGCATCTTCGGCATGGGTAATCTCGTTGGGGTTGAACGCTACGGGATGGTCGAAAATATCGGCTTTGCGGGCCTTGCCGTCGATGTAGCGTTCCAGCGACAGCACCTCCGTTCCCCGCGCATCCATCTTGATGAGGTCGAGGTTGCGTTTGTCGTTGAGCCGACCGAAACGCTCCGTGAAGTCATCGTAAAGCCGGTTGAGCATCTCGCGCAGGGCGGGATTCTCCGTCTGTGTCTGCGCCTCGTTGTCGTAGAGGTGGAAATAGGTGTCGCGTATCTCGATGTAGAGAGAGGCTTTCGAGCGTTGCGTGGGCGACAGACTCAGCGGGTGGAACATGGGACGCAGGGCGTCGAGGTCGCGCAGATAGCCGACACGACCGTTTTCATCCATCGCCAGTGTCCCCTCGCGGTAGTGCGAGAGCATCTCCCCGCCGAAAGCGCGCGGCTCCGTATCGGTCTGCGTGCGGGGCGAGGCGGCACGCGGTGCTTGCGCTGCCCGCTGCTCCCGACGTTCGGCGGCTTCCTGCCGAAGCTCCGCCCGTCGTTCGGGCGAGAGTTCCATCATCATCTGGTAGAATCCGTTTATCGGCGGGTTCTCCTCCCAGTTCAGACTTGCGTACAGCTTTTCTGGGTCGTAGTCCTCTTGCTCCGACGGTGCGGGCTGCTCTGCAACAGGGGCGGCGGGCTGCGGCTCCGACGGCGCAGGCTGGTCGAACATCGACGGCTGACCGGTCGGTTTTCGGGCCGGTGCACGGCGGTTCCTGCGCTTGGGGAGTGTCTGACTGCGTTCCTGCTCGGTGAATCCGAACAGGTCGTAGAGCGTCAACAGCGGCTCCTGCGGCGCGACGGTTTGTTCGGGCTGCGGCTCGATAGGAACATCGAAAAGCGAACCGACGGGTTCGGCGACCGATTGTCGTGCAGGCTCCGAAGTCGCCTGCACCTCCGTGTCGGCGGGTTCCGCGATACCGAAGTCTTCGGGTTGCGGCGGGGCGGCTTCCCATATCCGCCGCTCCTTTTCCGCTGCCCACGCTCCGAATTCGGCCAAGTCTTTTTCCGTTGGAGCGTGTTCCGCGACTCGCTGCGAAAGGTCGTCGAGGGCCGAAAGTTCTCCCGTCTCTGTATCGAGCCTGTACCCTTGCGCCGCCATCTCGACGACGGCACGGCGCATCTCCTCCGATTCGGCAGCGACGGATGGTGTTTGCTGCGGTCGTTGCGGCGCTTGTTGCCGCACCTCGTCGGCAGGAGCATGGGACAGGTAGTAGCTTATGTCGAAGTTCGCACGGAGGTCGTCCGAGAGCATACGCCGCAATTCGTCGGCGATGGCCGACGTGCCGCCCGCGTGCGTGAACTCCATCGCGGGTTTTCCGTAAGGGTCGGTGCCGACCTTTGCGTCGGTATGTATCACGCGGTCGAACGTTCGGAACAGGTTGTTCACCCGAATGCCGTTCGACAGCTTGCGGGATTCGATGAAATCCAGCTGCCGCGGGGACAGTTCTGCCGCAGAGGCTTTCTTCTGCAAGATGATAAGATCACTGCCGACCTCGGTTCCGGCATGGTCGATAAAAAGATTGTTCGGCAGCCGCACGGCCGACACGACATCGCACCGCTTCATCAGCCACTCGCGCACGGGGCGTCCCTGCTCGGCATTGAGTACGCCCTGCGAAGTGATGAAGGCGACCAGACCGCCCTCGCGCACCGTATCGACCGTCTTCATGAAGAAGTAGTTGTGCAACGTGCGTGTTCCCTGACGCCGCACGGGGTCGGTATGGGTCGAGAAAAACGGGTCGAACAGCGCTACGTCCCCGAACGGGATGTTACTCACGGCCATATCGTAATGACCGGCGTACTTGGGTTCGATCGTTTCATATCCCTGCGCCCGTACGCGGCTTCTCGGATGCAGGTGTTTGAGGATAAGAGCCGTCGCGGGGTCTTTCTCGAAGCAGGTTATCTCGGCGGAAGGCTGGTTTATTGCCAAGACTTTCGGAAAGACACCCGTGCCGGCGCTGGGATCGAGAATCCGTTTGGGAGCAATCCCTCTGTTCCATATCGTATCGACAATGGCATACGCGACTTCGGGCGGCGTATAGAATGCCGTCAGCACCGAGTTTCTGATTCCGTCGATGTAGCGTTTGTACTCCCGCTCACCGGCGGTATTGCTCTTGATGACCTCGTGCAGTTCCGCCACGAGGTCGGCCATGCCGTCGGTATTCCGTTTGCTGTCCGGGGCCTCCAGCACCTCTTTGATCGCCCCGAAGCCGCTGTATGCGGCAAGGAGCGAAAACTCTTCCGAGGTGAGGTCGTGCGGTTCCCGTTCGAGCGCGAAAGCTGCTTTCAACGCGTCGATGTTTTGGCGAAGATGCGCCTTCTTATTGTAAGCCATCTTCGAGTAGTATTTGAACGGTTCCTACAAGTTCGGTGTAGAGCAGCTGATATTCCGGTGTCGCGGCGAAATCGTCCGCAAGGTCGTACTTCGCCAGCACGTCGCGCAATGCGGGCAAAGTCAGCAGCCGGAGTGCGACCGCGCGTGCGGCATCTTCGGGAATCTCCGAGGCGAACTCGTCCCAAAGAATATGAACCAGCGTATTGTAAGGCGAGAAATGAAGCCTGCGGTACAGCTCCTCGCTTGCGGCCGCTTCGGCTGCGGTATGGGAGCTGCCCGCACGGATCGCGTCGCTGTACGCCTCGGCTGCACGGTCGGCGCGCTCGGCGATGAACGACCTGTCGGCGGCAAGTTCGGGATGGCTGCCGCGCAGATACGAGAGCAGAGAGAGTCCGTAATAGGACAACTCCTCGTAAGGGGTTTGTTGTTTGTCTGACATGATTCGGATTTTTTAGTGGTCGGGAAATGGGGAAAGAGAAAAAGGCGCTCCGGGTTCCCACCCGAAGCGCCGCCACTAAAAAATCCATCGGACAAGCATCATCTCGTCGATAAGATTCTTCAGTGGCAAAGGTAACGATTATTTTCGTTTATTCCCTTTTCCCGTTTTCGGTTTGTTGCGCGGTGCGAAGTCGAAGACGGTCTTATACTCTTTGTCGAGCGTGAGCGCCGCCTCGAACGTCTCGCCGTTGCTTTTGGTGAACCCTTTGATGACCGAGGTTTTGCCTTTGGTCATGAGGTCGGCGAGCTGGGCATCCGTCAGTTCCTTGCGGGCGATGGTGCGCCATACTGTCAAGCCGCAGTCGGCATTTTGGCACTTGGCGACTTTGGGATAGAAAACGACCTGCTTTCCGCAGCGAGGGCAGACGGCTCCGCCACGTTCCGGCGTGTTTTCTACCTTGACCGCCAGCAGCTCTTTGGCGATCTGTGCGGCATAGACCTCGATACCTCGGTGGAACGTGAAAGCATCCATTTCTGCGGTGGCGATTTTCGCGAGGGCCAGCTCCCAGCCGCCCGTCATGGCGACATCGGCGATCTTCCTGTCCTTGACGATTCCGTACACGGCCAGTCCCTTGTCGGTCGGGACGAGCGACTTCTTCTCTCGCCGGATATAGTCGCGGGCGACGAGCGTCTCGATGATGGCGGCACGGGTGGCGGGCGTGCCGATGCCGGCATCTTTCATCGCCTCGCGTTCGGCCTCGTCCGTCAGGCTGCGACCGGCCGTCTCCATTGCGGCCAGCAGGGAACTTTCCGTATGTATGGGGTGCGGTTTTGTCTGCCTGCGCTCCACGTCGCAGCCTTTTACCGGCAATTCGTCGCCCTCCTGCAATGCGGGCAGTGCCGCCGTCGTGTCGTCCGTCCGCTCCTCCGGCTCCCGCCAGACCTTACGCCAGCCGCCCTCTCGGACGACCGTACCTTTGGCGACGAATTCCATGCCGCCGCACTCCAGCCGTGCCGTCGATACCTCTTTGATGCAGACCCTGCCGAAGGCTTCGACCATACGGCCGGCAATCAGGTCGTAGATCGTCTGCTCCTCGGCCGGTAGCCCTTTCGGCGTTACCTCCGTAATGAGCAGGGCGTGATGATCCGTTACCTTGTCGTTGTCGACGGAGCGTCGGTTGATTTCCGAACCGGCAACGGCGGACGCTTCCCGCCCGAACTGCGGATGCTCCCGCAAGGTCGCAAGCAGCGGGCGGATTTCGGCAGCGACGTCTTCGGGAATGTAACGCGAGCCGGTGCGGGGATAGGTGATGTGCTTCTTTTCGTAGAGCGTCTGCGCGATGCCGAGGGTCTTGTCGGCCGAGAATCCGTAGCGCGTGTTGGCCTCCTTTTGAAGCGTCGTGAGGTCGTACAGCAGGGGCGGCTGTTCCTTTATCTCCTTGCGTTCGACGCGGACTACACGTATCTGTTCGGCATCCATGACGGCGGCATAGGCCGTTTGCGCCGCATGTTCGTCGTCGAACCGTTGTGCCGAGAGAGCGGCGAAGAGCGTAGCGTCTTTGGCCGTCGAGAGTTTGAGCTGATAATAGGTTGCCGGCTTGAAGGCCTTGTTTTCCAGATAGCGGGAGCAGATGATGGCCAGCGTGGGGGTCTGGACACGTCCCAGCGACCACACGCCGCGGCCGGCGGCGATGGAGAGGGCCTGCGAGGCGTTGATGCCGACGACCCAATCGGCCTCGCTGCGGGCTTTGGCCGAGAGGTAGAGGTTGTCGTACTCCTCGCCCGGCCGGAGGTTCTGCAACCCCTCGCGGATGGCTTTGTCCGTTAGGCTGCTGATCCACAGTCGCACGAACGGTTTGCGGCACTCCAAAAACGAGTAGATATAACGGAAAATCAACTCGCCCTCGCGTCCGGCATCGGTCGCGACGACGATACGGTCGGCCATGTTGAACAGCTCTTTGATGACGGAGAGCTGTTTCAGCACACCCGGATCGGATTTGTACTCCTTGCCCTCTCGGATCTGACGGGGCAGGAGGATGAACTTCGGCGGCAGGATAGGCAGATTCTCTGCCTTGAATCCCTCGATGCCGTACTTCTGGGGCATGGCCAGCTGGATGAGGTGTCCGAAAGCCCACGTTACGACATAGCCGTTTCCCTCGATATAACCCTCCCGGCGGTTCTTGGCGCCCACGATGGCGGCGATTTCACGTGCTACCGAGGGCTTTTCTGCGATGATTACTTGCATGATGATATTCGGATTTTTTAGTGGTCGTTGTTGTTTTCTTGATGTTCCCGTTTCTCTTTCTCGCGTTTCAGACGGGCGATCAGCTTACGGTCGTAGTAGACGTGGTTGCCGTTTTCGTCGTAGTATTGTCGGTCGTCGTCCTCCCACCCATCCGAGGGCAGACGTTTCCCGACATGGAGGTATAAGGCGATAACTCCGATATTGAGGAGTACCAATACTCCTATAATCACATAGATCGTCTCCATACATCTAATGTTTCAGACCTTTGGAATTGTTTTTTCGATAAGTACGGGCGGCTCGTTTCTCCTGCGTCGGCGTAGGTTGCTGCTGCCCCTGTTTGAGCGGCTCTTTCACATTTTTGACCGCCTCGACCGTCTTGCCCTCGGAATTGACAGCCACCTGCGTGCGGCTTTCGCCGGCAGGCTTCACCTCGGCGCCCTGCCGCTTGGCACGGTCGGGGTTCCACTTGAAGAAGTCCATCTTGCCCAGTGCGAAGTTGGGTTTGACCCATGCGTTGAACGGTTCCCGCTGCCCGTCCTTCTCCATGCCCTTGATGTAGAATGCCTTGACCTCCGCGCGCTTGGAAGGGTCTTTCACGGCTTCCGACCATTGCTTGTAAGCCTCGTCGGGAACAGCGGCTTTGAGAATCATGTGGTGGATAGTCAATTCGGGAGCCTTGCCCATCTCCTTTGCCTCCCGTGCGCCTCGCTCGGCGCGCTGCTGCGTATGGATGGCCCGGTTCTCGGCCTGATACCGTTTTCTGTCCAGTCCGTCGTAGGAAAATTCGTAGTTGCGCTCGGCGGCGTCAATCTGAATATAGGCGTCCCGCTTGTAACCGGCACGGGTAGTATAGCCCTCCAACAGCACCTTACCGCCGCCGAAAAAGTCTATTTGACGTCCCTCGGAGAGTTCGGCATTTTTGATGTTGGCACGTTTCTCCAACAGCTCGACGGGCATATACTCCAGCGTATTCGTCCACTTGTCGCGCGAGACGTAGCAAGGGGTCAGCTTTCCCGGCTCCAATTCGAGGTTGAGCACCTTACCGGCATGGCGGCCGTTCGTGAGGTTGTTCTTCACCTCGTCGTCGAGCAGTACACCGTGGAAAGGCGCGTCGAGGTCGGGCTTCTCCTGCCAGTAATGCGGAATGACTTTGAGGGAACCGTCGGCCTGCTCTTCGAGCGACACGCGCCCTTTGGTCGCCACGCGCAGGCCGCTTTCCAATTCGGGACTCATGTCCACCAGTCCGTTCGACTTGTGGCCGTAGGACATGGCCCGCAGGTGCGGCTCGATGTCCTCCATGCGGATGCCTTTCTTGGCCAGATCGTCGAGGTCGATTTTCGAGGTGTCCAGCGGCTCGAAACGCTGCTCCTGCGCTTGAACTCTCTCGGCCGGATTTACCCGATACGCTTCCAGCGCCTGCGGGTCGAAGTCGATGCGGATAAGCTGTTCGAGCGCACTTTGAGCCATGATGAAAATGCCCGTATGCGAGGGGCTTTCGGCCTCCTGCATGAACTTCTTGAAGAAAGTTTCGAGCGCCGAATCCTGCGTATTCACGTTGAGCAGGTTCGACACGTTTTGCTGGGTAGGTTCGACGGTGTGGAGATTGCCCACAGAATCCATACCCGTAACGGCCCTGACACGACCGTCGTCGGCTTGTTTAACGAGCATGACCTGTTTGGCGTCGTTCGTTTGTTTTTCGTCCATAATTACGATGATTTTAAGTCGCACCAATAGCGATGCGAGGACGAAAATAGGAGTAACTTATTGCAAGAAAAACAGTTGCCGTGCCTATGACCGTATGAGGCTGCGAAGTGGTCGTTTGTGGCATCGCAAAGTATTGGCAGCGGTTATAAATATCTCTATTGTAAAATCGCCATTACGGAATACGTTTTTACTGCAAGAAACGCCATTTGAAAAATAAAAACGGCTTGGATATTCCAAGCCGTCGTATCTTTTCTTTTCAGAGAAAGTATCTTGTTACTTTCGGTAATCACTCGATTTTTCCCATCTTCAATTCGGTCTTCAATATTTCGTACACGTAAGCCGAACTTTCGATGTAAAGTCCGGTTTGCGGATCGGAGAGTTTGGTGAACGTCTCCGAATTATGGAACATAGCGATCGCTTCGGTTAGGGCCAGACTTCTATCTTCCATGAGATAAGCGACTATGTCTTTGGTAATGCCTTCAATGAGGTATTGCGCTTTTTTATCGATCATAATACAGTCAGATATTGGATGGCACGTGCCGAGTGAAAGAAATATTGCGACGAAATTTTTTTGTAACGCAATCCCGCCACCAACATCGGCAGGTCGATGATTCCGTCGTCGAAATTGCGGAAAAGCGTGGCGATGGTATCGTCCGCCACAGGGCCGATCACGATGTCGTAACTGTGAACGGGATGTTCGCCTTCACGACTGCGGTTCGCCATGACGAACAACGCCCACTCTTCGTTCGGCTCCGAGAACCGCTTTACAGCTAATATCCCATCCGCCGAAGCTGCCGCCTCGTCGAACTCGAAAGCGGTAACGACCGGCTCTCCGCCATAAATCGCCGCCGTACGACGAGCCATCTGCACGGCCTGCTCCTCAATCTCGGTCAGGTAAAACCCTTGTCCGAAATCCTTGTAGGGTTTGCATCGGGCGAAATCAATCCGCTCGATTGCAGTGTTGGAGCCGTGGTACAGTTTCATCGTATGCCTCCGCCGTTATTGAAACAAACCTGCGTCAAATCCTGCACGCTGTCTCGCAGCGAGAGCAAGTGTTCCGCCTCGAAATGCTCGGCGAGGAAATCCAACCCTTTGTAACGATTCAAATAGTTGCTAGCTTCCCGCACGGTCATGCCATGCGTTGAAGCGAACTCCCCGATATTCGCTACGATATAACCGATAATGCGGCGATCTACCCGTGTTGTCGGATGCAGATTTACCGAAGCCGAGAGATTGAGCGCCTCCAAAACTTTCGTAACGGTCTTGATGGTCAAGCCGCGTCCGCTCTCGATTTTGGAAATCTGAGCCTTGCCTACGCCGACCCTTTGCCCCAGCTCCTCCTGCGTAAGACCTCGACGCGTTCGCTCGCGATGAATAAGCATGCCGATATTATCTATGTTCGTTTTCATATCCATCGTTTTTGCAAATATAATGCAAAGTTTCCAAAATTGGAAACATGCATGCGAAAACTTTGCCAGAATGATAATGTATTGAATATTATTAACGTTGTAATTAACGTGTATTTGAGTTGATTGTCGAAAACAAAATCAATAGAAATGGAAGGTTTATTATGGAATAAACAGCATTAATGGCAGTAGTTTATTAAAAATAAGGACTTGACTAATATTTACTTTTAGTCAAGTCCATTAGTTTTCGATATGAAGATTAATCCTCGTTTATGCCCAAATCCCTCTGCGAAAGATTTCTTTGAACGCCGATGATTCTTCTTCTTGGTTTGTCCAACTTTGTCATTAAGCATTAAGGGAAATGCTAAAGTTGTGATAGTAATTATGCGTGTCCATCATCATTATCACAACTAGGACAGTCGTAGTTAACATCAGTACCGATCTGAACAAAACTACTCACAAATACTTCGGTTTGATTCATTTATAACACCTCCTTTCAGTAACATATATTCGATATATCGTGCTTGAAACATTTTTACAAATGTACAATACGCTTGAAATTGGGCAGTTGTGTACATTTCCCGATTACTTAAGCACATTCCCGAACAATGCCATTTAGAAAAACATTCTTCACATTGTGTTCCTTTCATATTAAGAAGTTCATTTACCATTTGAAACTTGGCATTATCTATAAATATATTCTCATCTGTAACATAACCATATTTGAATTTATGATATCTCACATCCTTTTCAGATGAAGAACGGTGACATATTACAATATCACCAATTGGTGTAACACATAATTCTCCTCTACAATAGCGAGGCTTTATTTTGCCAAGAATATTAGTTGTAGCTGTTGTTATATCAATACCGTATAAATCTCCAATATACCGTGCTTTCATATAATTGTCTGTGAACTGCGTATAAAATAAATCAATGTCAAATGAATTAGTTTCTAACTCAAGTAATGGGTATACCGGTTCAAAATGAATTTTTTTGATATATGGAAACTCATCAGCAACATGTTGGACCATTTCCTCCATTCGATATACATATTGAGGAGTAATGGTACTCCTAAATCTTGTTCGAATGCCCTTCTCATGTAATAAATGTACATTTCTTTTGACTACATTATATGTGCTTGAATCAGAATTAACAAAAGGACGTTGTTCATTTTGGATGTCTGGAAGTGGTTCAAATGATACGCCAATCTCAACATTATTTTTAGCAAGAAAGTCAATTCTTTCAGCATTTAATAATGTCGCATTCGTAGGGAACCCGATACGTAGTCTAATTCCATATGCAGCGGCTTGTTGTTTGGTATATTCAATGGCCCAAACTAACAGTTCCCAATTTAAAGTGGGTTCTCCGCCACCTAAAAACGAGACTGAAATAATATTAGGACTATTCTTATTAAGTTTAAAAACAAAATTAACGATATTTTTTATTTTTTGTTTGGATAAAAATCCGCTCTCTCTCTCATATTGAGCATAACAGTATTTACAACCTAAGTTGCAACTATTTGAGAGAAGTAGCACTAAATTTTGAGAGATTTCATTAATTGAGACATTAGCGGAATGTCCTAAACGAAAATTGATAATAGATAATTTTTGAGAAATTTCATCAACAACCGGATTGTTGCTATCTATGCTCATTAAATCATGGGCCGTATTTGAATCTACCATAAAAGCAGCACCTCGTAATGGAGAGTACATAATCTCACGATTCTCTATACTTGATGGTAACATGTATAGATTATCAATATATTTACTTTCTTTAAAGTACATAGGATGATTTGCAAAAAGCATAAATGTTTATATTCAACTATCGCCCCCTCTTAAAGAGACTAGAATTTTTACAAAACTATAAAATATTAGGGACCTATGTACATATTGTGATTAAAAATATATGCTATTGCAAATAAAGTGAGTTCGATTGTATCGAGGCCGATAGTTCATTTTACCTCTGATAAATTATCAAAATAACAAAAGGCTGGCTATGTATAATTTTAGCCAGCCTTTTTATTATTCTGGCAGCAGTTTACACAGCACCGGATCGTTCTTGATTCGTTCCAGCTCTTCGGCAACAATCTGGCTCGTCTCGGCCTTGATTCGTTCGTAGTTCTCCTGCACGACCTCTTTCATGCGGTCGATTCCGTCCTCGTCCGTGAAGTCGGTGATAAGAGGTATTTTTTGGTATCGGGCCGTTTCGGCCTTGATTTTAGCACTATCCACGACAATCTCGGCATGGAAAATCTTCTGGTCGATACGTTCGTCGAAGTTGTCCGCCACAGCTCCGACGAACATGCCCTGCGTGAGCGTCGAGATCTTCGACTGCGGGATGAGGCTGTCCATCTGTGTCGATATGGAGGTGGAGGTATCGTTGCGGTTGATGGTCATCGACTGACGTTTCTGCAAGACCTTTCCGAAGCGTTCGGATAGCGTCTTGGCCGTTTCGCCCACTACCTGCCCGGAGAAGATGTTGCCTACGGTGTTCATCACCACGGCAGCCTCTTTGTCGCCGTAGTCGCGCTTGAGTTGCGAGAAGTCCTGAAATCCGAGGAGCGTGGCGACCTTGTTCGAGCGCGCCGTGGCGATGAGGTTGTCCAACCCCTTGAAATAGATCGTCGGCAGCTCGTCGATGATGATGGACGATTTGAGTTGTCCTTTCTTGTTGACGAGTTTCACGATGCGGCTGTTGTAGAGGCCGAGTGCCGCGCCGTAGATGTTCTGACGGTCGGGGTTATTGCCCACGACCAATACTTTCGGGTCGTCGGGGTTGTTTATGTCGAGCGTGAACTCGTCGCCCGACATGACCCAGTAGAGTTGCGGTGAAATCATGCGCGAAAGCGGAATCTTGGCCGAGGCGATCTGTCCCTGCAACTGGTCTTGCGCTCCGCCGAGCCATGCGTCCATAAATGGCGAGAGGTAGTTTTCGAGTTCGGGGTACGACGTCAGAATCGGAAAAATATTCTCGTAGCGTTTGTTCAGGAACTCCACGGCGTGCGGGAACGTGCAGTATCGGCCTCCTTTGTAAATCCGCAAGTACCAGATGATCGCCGCAAAGAGAATGATGGGCGATTCGACGAAGAAGTCGCCTTGTTTCTGTACCCACGTGCGATTGAGGTTGAGCATAATCGTGTAGGCGGATTCGTAAGCGTCGGATATGTCGGTCATGAAGTCGGGATTGATCGGGTTGCAGCGATGCGAACGGCGTGGATCGTCGAAGTTGATGACGTAGAACGTCGGCACTTTCTTGTACCCGCCTTGATTGTTCAAGAGATGGTTGTAGGCTATCTCCGACAGGTCGGGGAATTTGAAGTCGTATAGATACATGGCAAAACCTTTTTCGATCTGCTGCTTGATGAATTGATTGACGACGGCATAGCTCTTTCCGCTGCCCGGCGTTCCGAGTACGATTGCCGCACGGAACGGGTTCACGACGTTGATCCACCCCTCGTTCCATCGCTTGCGGTAGTAGAAGCGCGTGCGCAGGTTTACCGAGTATTCGTTGGTCAAGAGGCGCGTCTCCTGCTGGAACGATTCGTTCTCGGTGTTGAACACGTCGTCCATCAGGTTGGTTTTCAGCAGACGGGACATCCATACGCCGCCCATGAGCAGGCAGATGTATCCGACCGATACGGTC
>CAUDHE010000033.1 GCA_958449275.1 uncultured Alistipes sp.
CGACTGTGACCGGCAGCCACCACTCGACCATCGTACGCTCGTACAGGACATAGCTGAACACATATAAGACAAAACAGGCCGTAGCCGCACCGTAACGCAATACGTTTTTCATAGCAGATTACATTTCCGTCCGCAAAAATAAGCAAAAAACGGGTCGGTGCAAAAAATAGCTCTTTCGGTTACATGCAATCGCTATTTTTCGTAAATTTGCGCCGCTATTATTTAACCACAAACTGACTATGAAAAAAATAGGTTTGAATTTCATCGTCGTACTGGCATGTATGGCGATTTCGATGCCTGCGATGGCGCAGTTCAATCTCAAGAAAGCCGTGAGCGGCGCGGCCAAAGTCACCAAGGCCGTAACGCTCTCCGACGAGCAGATGGCCGATTACGTAAAGGAGTACATCGATTGGATGGACGAGCACAATCAGGTGTGCGCCGACGACGATCCGTATACGGTACGCCTTAAGAGACTGACCGAAGGTCTGACCGACGCCGACGGCATCAAACTGAATTTCAAGGTTTACTACGT
Organism: uncultured Alistipes sp.; assembly: GCA_958449275.1. GTDB lineage: Bacteria > Bacteroidota > Bacteroidia > Bacteroidales > Rikenellaceae > Alistipes. The sequence continues at coordinate 533 of CAUDHE010000033.1, forward strand.
TATCGACGTAAATGCGTTCGCATGCGCCGACGGCAGCATACGCGTATTCTCGTCGCTCATGGACATAATGAGCGACGAGGAGCTTCTGGGCGTGATCGGCCACGAGGTGGGACACATCGCACACCGCGACTCGAAGAAGGGATTCCGCACCGCCCTGCTTACTTCGGCCCTGAAGGACGGCATATCGTCGAACGGCGGCACGGCGGCCAAACTCACCGATTCGCAGTTGGGCGATCTGGGCGAGGCTCTCGTAAACGCCACCTACTCGCAGAAACAGGAGCGCGACGCCGACGACTACGGTTACGAATTCCTCAAGAAAGCAGGCAAGAACCCTTGGGCCATGGCTCTTTCGTTCCGCAAGCTCAAGCAGATGCAGGAGGAGGCAGGCGCACAGAAGAACAGCAAGATCAACCAGTTGTTCTCGACTCACCCCGACCTCGATGCACGCATCCAGCGCATGGAGGAACGTGCTGTCGCCGAAGGCATCGAACCTCCCGTAACGGAGGAGGCGACCGAGGAAGTTGCGGCTGCTGCCGAATAGGCAACTCTCCGTAAAATGAAAACGCCCTGCGAGTCGGTCTCGCAGGGCGTTTCCGTTTACGACAACGGCGCGGAGCCGTCGATGGTGACTTTCACGTATTTATACCCTCGGTGCCGCAATTCGAGCGACACGCCCAACTCGAAAAATACCTTTACCGCCCGCGCGAAGACGTGAAAGGCCATAGCGCTCTGCGGCTCCACACCCTCCTTGCGGATCATCGTAAGGGCCGCGTGGGCGCAATTGCGGATCGTGGTCTCGAGCTTAGCAGCCTCGGGACTCTCCAAACGGAAGCCCACCAGACACTCGGTCACATATTCGTCCATGCAGTCGAATCCGCGCGGCGAGGCCATCAGCGAATACCAGTCGTCCACATCCTTGTAATCGCCCCACGACTTATCCCACAGCACGGCGGCTCCCATGCCGACGTAACATGCCCAAGCGACTGCCGCCGACGGATATTCGGCGATCTGCGGCACGGCGTCGGCCATGTATCGGGCAGCCGAAGCGCGCCACTTTTCGTTCAGTTCGTCCACCGTCAACATCTTGCCGTCCAACATGCCGTCGGCCGTACATTGCCCCACAAGAGCCTCGGACAGCTTCTCGGCGAACTTATCCAAAAATTCGTAATCTTTAGTCTCCATAAAACCAAGGTTATGAAAAGGGCGGCACACATACGCGTCACCGCCCTGAAAAACATCTGTCGAACAGTAATGCCTGCGGCATTGCTATCTTCGGCGGCTCGCGCAAAGCGCGCCCCCGAAGCCGCCGAAGATAAATACACATGCAATGTCCTCGGCGGTTTAACTCTATCAATACGTTCCCAAACGGAAAACTATCTTCTGGCAATAGGTATCCTCGGGACGGAGAACCACCGACGGGAAATCGGGATGGTTCACCGCATCAGGATAGTTCTGACACTCGATGGCCACGCCCGCATAATCGTCGTAACGGCCCCCCGATTTGGTCACGGGACATCCGCCCGCGAGCCAGTTGCCCGTGTAGACCATAGCGCCCGCCTGCGACGACAACACCTCGACCCTGCGGCCCGACGCCTCGCAGCGCAGCTCGCCTATCGGGCTGAGGATGTTGGGTTTCCAGTCGTCCAGCACGAAGAAGTGGTCGTAGCCCTTGAAATCCTTCATGTGGTTGAACTCCGACAGTATCTCGTCGCCGAAACGACGCCACGCCGTGAAATCCTGCGGCGTACCCTTCACGTCGAGGTAACGTCCCGTAGGTATCTGCGTGGGATCCATCTCCAGCACGCGCGAGCAATTCAGATGCAACTCGTGATCGAGAATGCTCTTGCCGCTGCCTTCTCCAGCCAAATTCCAATATACGTGGTTGGTGAGGTTCACCACCGTAGTCTTGTCGGTACGGGCCACGTAGGTTATCTCCAGCGCATTGTCATCGCCGAAATAGTATCCCGCCTCGACATAGAGTTCGCCCGGATAATTCTGCTCGCCGTCGGGCGACGTGAGCGAGAAAACCACTCGGTTGGTCTCCACGCGGGCATCCCACAGACGGTTGGCGAAACCCTTCGAACCGCCGTGCAGATGGTTGGGACCGTTGTTGACCTCCAGATTGTACTCCACGCCATCTACCGTCATGCGTCCGCGCGCTATTCGATTGGCCACGCGTCCCACGCTTTTGCCGCTCGCCGCGCCGTCGCCGAAGTAGCTCATGCAATCCTTGTAACCGAGCACCACATCGTCGACATGTCCGTCGCGGTCGGGGCACTTCACCGACACGATCGACGCTCCTATGTTGCATAACTGCACCTCGCAGCCGTTCGCGTTGCGTATCGTGTATAGCACGACAGCCTCGCCCTCGGGAGTAGAACCCCAAATGTGCTGTAATATTTCCATTATTCGATAGGTTTTAGATTGGTCAGTAAGTGATCTATGCGCCGCAGCGTCTCCTCCTTGCCGAGGAACGCCGTCACGTCGTACATTCCCGGACCTTTGCCCGCACCGACCAACGCCAGACGCAGCGTGTTCATGATCTGCCCCATGCCGTAACCCTTCTCGGCGATCCACGCATTCACCACGTTTTCGGTGTTCTCCAGCGAAAAGTCGTCGATGGCGGCCAGCACCTCGCGCAACTCGGCCAAACGGGCGGGGTTATCGCCTTTCCAATACTTTTTCGTCTGCTTCTCGTCGTATTCGGTCGGGGCTGCGAAGAAGTAACATGTCAAATCCCACAGATCGGTGATGAACGTGGCGCGCTCTTTCATGATGCCCGCGGCACGGCCGGCGAGTTCGTCCGACACCTCCACGCCGTGTTCGCGCAGAACGGGTTGAAACAACTCGGCCAGTTCGGCGTCGCTCTTGCGGTGCATATACTGTGCGTTGAACCACTTGGCCTTGTCGGGCTGGAAGCGCGCACCCGATTTCGACACGCGGTCCAGCGAAAAGACATCGACGAGTTCGGCCATCGAGAACAGCTCCTGCTCGGTGCCCGGGTTCCACCCCAGCAACGCCAGCATGTTGACGAACGCTTCGGGGAAATAACCGTCCTCGCGATAACCGCGGGCGGTCTCGCCCGTGGCAGGAGATTTCCAGTAGAGCGGGAATACGGGGAATCCCATCTTGTCGCCGTCGCGTTTCGAGAGTTTGCCGCCGCCCGTAGGCTTCAGCAGAAGCGGCAGATGCGCGAAACGCGGCTGCGAATCGGCCCAGCCGAACGCCTTGTAAAGCAGATAGTGCAGCGGCAACGACGGCAACCACTCCTCGCCGCGTATCACGTGCGTGATCTCCATCAGACGGTCGTCGACTATATTGGCCAAATGATACGTGGGCAAAGCGTCGGCGCTCTTGTAAAGCACCTTGTCGTCGAGCGTGGAGGTATTCACCTTAACGTGGCCGCGGATCAGATCGTCCATCTCCACCGTATCGTTCTCGGGCATCTTGAAACGTATCACCCACTGGTCGCCGCGCGAAATGCGCGCCTCGACCTCCTCGGCCGACAGCGCCAGCGAAGTAGGCAGTTTCCCGCGCACCGTATAGTTGTAGGCAAAGGTCTCGCCGCGAGTCTCGGCCTCCTTGCGCAGGGCATCCAGCTCGGCCGCCGTATCGAACGCATAGTAGGCCCAACCGGCCTCGACCAATTGCTTGGCGTACTTGAGATATATCTCGCGCCGCTCGCTCTGACGATAAGGAGCGTGAGGACCTCCGACACCGACGCCTTCGTCGATCTCGATGCCGCACCATTTCAGAGACTCGATAATGTAATCTTCGGCTCCCGGGACGAAACGCTGCGAATCGGTATCCTCGATACGCAGGATCATCTTGCCGCCGTGACGGCGGGCGAACAGATAGTTGTAAAGCGCCGTACGCACTCCCCCCATGTGGAGCGGTCCCGTGGGACTCGGAGCGAAACGCACGCGAACTTGCCGTGACATAAATATACTTCTTTTATTTTTCGTTTGAATCGTGTAAGCTTGTTATTTCACGCGATACTCCACGCGCATGGTGATACGCGCCTTTTTCTGACGGCTCGACGTGTTGAACGAGCCTCCGGCCGAATACTCCTCGTTGGCATTGGCACCCGTAATCTGGAACACGCCCATGCGGGCCGAGGCCACGCGGCCTATGGCCGCTCTGGCATTGACGGCTATCTTCTCGGCGCGGGCGCGGGCATCGGCCGACGCCTGCTCGATCAGCGCGAGTTTCACATCGTCGAGCTTGGTGTAATAGTAGTCGGGATTATATGCGTCGAGCGACACACCCTGCGCGATGAGCTTCGATATGTCACGCGAAATGCTCTCAACCTTGTCCACATCCGACGACTCGACGGTAAAATTCTGACTGAGACGATAGCCCGCGAACCGCGAACCCGTATAATTTCCGTTGGCATTGTAGACGGGTTCCGTCTCGCGATTGACATTCACGAAGCGGAACACCACATTCTCGGCGGGAATGCCGCGCGATGCGATGAACTCCAGCACCAACTGTTTGTCGTGTTCCAACTGAGCATAGCCCGAAGCCACGTTCTGAGTGGAACACGATATCTCGCAGTTCCATACGATCAGATCCGACTCGAACTCCGTCTCGCCCAATCCCGTCACTACCACGGTATCCTGCGAACGATACTTATAGGTATAAGCACGGCCCAGCAGCCATGCGCTCAAAACGATCGTCACGCCGACGATCACGTACTTCAGGTTGTTTTTCATAAGGCAGTTATCGATTAAATTAGGTTACACATTGAACAGGAAGTGCATTATGTCGCCGTCCTGAACCACATACTCCTTGCCCTCGATGCCGATCTTACCCACGTCGCGGCATGCCTTTTCCGACCCGAGAGCCACGTAATCGTCATACTTTATGACCTCGGCGCGAATGAAGCCGCGTTCGAAGTCGGTGTGGATGATGCCGGCCGTCTGCGGAGCCTTCATGCCGCGCACGAAAGTCCACGCGCGACTCTCGTCGGCACCCGTGGTAAAGAACGTCTGAAGGTCGAGCAACTTGTATGCCGACTTGATGAGACGACTCACGCCCGACTCCTCCAGCCCCATGTCCTGCAAGAACATTTGACGCTCCTCGTAGCTCTCCAGCTCGGCTATGTCGGCCTCGGCCGAAGCGGCCACGATCAGCATCTCGGCATGCTCGTCGGCGATAGCCGCGCGAACCGCCTCGGTATGGGCATTGCCCGTAACGGCACTCGCCTCGTCGACGTTGCATACGTAGAGCACGGGCTTGTCGGTGAGCAGATTCAGATCGGCCGTCAGTTTGCGGTCCTCCTTCTCCAACTCCACGGTGCGGGCGCTCAAACCCTGCTCCAGAGCCTCCTTGTAACGGGTCAGAATCTCGAACAGCCGTTTGGCCGACTTGTCGCCCGCCGCGGCCTGCTTCTGACACTTGCCTATACGTCCCTCCACGGTCTCCAGATCCTTCAATTGCAGCTCGGTGTCGATTATGCCTTTGTCGCGCACGGGATCTATCGAGCCGTCCACATGGGTTATGTTACCGTTGTCGAAACAACGCAGCACGTGAATTATCGCATTGGTATTACGGATATTACCGAGAAATTTGTTACCCAGGCCCTCGCCTTTCGACGCGCCCTTGACCAGTCCCGCTATATCCACGATCTCGATGGTGGTGGGAACGACTTTCTTGGGATTGTCTATTTCCGCCAGCTTCACCAGACGCTCGTCGGGCACCGTTATGACACCCACATTGGGCTCTATGGTACAGAAAGGGAAATTCGCCGCCTGCGCCTTAGCGTTCGACAGACAGTTGAAAAGGGTCGATTTGCCCACGTTGGGCAGACCGACTATACCGCATTGCAAAGCCATTTATCTAAAATTTCGGTTTACACTCATTAGTTCAATAGTGCAAAGATAACGTTTTTGCGCGACACGACCGATTTCGTGCGCAAAATTTTAAGCCGCCGCATAAAAAAACCTCGGTTATCCGCCTCCGATGCCGCAGCGTCGGACAACCGTCATCCCGAGCCCGCCGAATCGAAAGGCGCCCAATGCTTTGGAGCCGTTTTTATTTGCAAAAACCGAGCGAAATGGTTACATTTGCGCCGCGACGCCGCCTACGGCCGACGCCGCCGACAATTCACTAACGTTAGGAAGCAGTTAAATTTATGTTAAGCAGAAAGGTAGCATCGCAACTCAAAGAGTTCGAAACCCCGTTTTATCTCTACGACATCAACCTTCTCCGCCAGACTTTGGAGAGCGTGGTTTACGAATCGAAAAAATACGATTACAAAGTCCATTACGCCATAAAGGCCAACAGCGACGACTATCTGCTGGGCATAATCCGCGAATACGGACTGGGCATCGATTGCGCCAGCGGCAACGAGGTGCGCAAGGCCATCGAGGCGGGATTCGATCCCAAGACCATCGTATATGCGGGCGTGGGCAAGCGCGACAAGGAGATACGTTACGCCATCGAACAGGGCATTCTGGCCATCAACTGCGAATCGATCGAGGAGTTGCAGGTGGTGAACGCAATCGCGGGCGAACTGGGCCGCAAGGCCGAAGTGGGCCTGCGCATCAATCCCGACATCGACCCCAAGACCAACCGCTGCATCGACACGGGCCAGGCCGACAGCAAATTCGGCATTTCGTACGAGGAGATACTCGAAAACACCGAACTCATAAAGTCGTTCGAAAACATCGACATAATAGGAATACACATCCACATAGGATCGCAGATACGCGAATTGCACGTGTTCGAAAACATGTGCAACAAGGCGAACGCCATAGTGGAAAAGCTCGAATCGTCGGGATTCTCGTTCCGCATGGTCGACGTGGGCGGCGGACTGGGCATCAACTACGACGTGCCCGAGAACGAGCCGATCCCCAACTTCGCATCGCTTTTCGCCATAGTGCACGAATACCTCAACGTGGGCGGCCGCGAGGTGCATTTCGAGTTCGGCCGATCTATCGTGGGCGAGTGCGGCGAACTCATCACCTCGGTGCTGTTCAACAAAACCACCGCAACGGGTCGCAGACTCGTAATCATCGACGCCAGCATGACCGAACTCATACGTCCCATGCTCTACGGCTCGTACCACAACATCGAAAACATCACTTCGCAGGAGGAGAAGTTCACGAAATATACGGTAGTGGGCACAGCATGCGAATCGACCGACGTATTCGACGAGAATGTCAGCCTGCGCAAGACCAAGCGCGGCGATCTGCTCTCGATCAAGTCGGCGGGCGCCTACGGACGTTCGATGGCTTCGCAATACAACCTGCACGATCTGCCCGCGGCGGTTTACAGCGACCGTCTGACGAACAAATAAGCGTCGGCAATAAAAATCACGGAAAACGGCTCGGAGAATCGGGCTGTTTTTTGTTTCCACACACGACCCCGCGCGCGAGGTCGGCAGTTCGCCGCCGCCCCACGCGGCGGACTGCAACTCACTTTCGGTTCGCGCAATCCTGCCGCCGTCGGCGAACAGCAGGCAGCACGACCAAACGGATGCGCCCTATTTCGACAAACATTTTTCTTTTTTATGAATTTGTATATCGTCAAAATTCACTATCTTTGAAAAATCTTTTACTTTGAAAGATATGGATATCGAATTTATAAAATCGGAATTTGAAAAGCTGTCGCTCATCATCCGCACATGGAACGAGAGCGAGAGCGTATCGGCCATCGAGCGCGACATTGCGCTCGACAAGCTGAAAAGCATATACGACGCGTTGCGTTTCGGCGATGCGGCGCCTGACGTCGACGAGCAAACGGCTCCGCAGATCGCGGATGCCGCACCGACGATTATCGTTCCTGCGCAGAGCGAGACGGAGTCCGTGACTGCCGAGCACGACGAAACGCCGGAGACCGTTTCGAATGACGAGACCGAAACGGAAACCGAAGAACAAGAGGTCGAGGTGGAGTTCATCTTCGCCGAAGAAGAAGCGGAGGAGTACGAAACGGACGAGGCTCCCGCCGAAGAGCCCGAAATCACGGAAAATGTTCCGGAGGAAAACAGCGCCGACGCCGACGAGGCTGACGAAACATCCGCAGCGGATTCGGTCGTTCCCGCCGCACCCGAGCAGGAGGAACCGCGACAAGACGACGCGCAGCCATCGCGCCGTCCGTCGAACAGTCTGTTCGGCGCCGACGAGATCGGCAGCCGCCCGCGCACCAAGCACCACCGCATGATGTCGATATACAACGATGCTCGTCCGCGAGAGGAGAAGGTGATCGACATATCGAAGATATTCGACGATGCCCCCCAACCTCCGCAACCCGTTCCGTCGCAGCAGCGTGAACACCGCCTCGAAAGTGCAGACGAGAGCATCGCAACCGCAGCCAAAGAGGTGACGGATCGCGCGGTCGCGCCCGCTCCCCGCCCCGTCGCATCACCCGCGGCCGAATCGCGACAAGCCGACGAGGCGTCGCATCCCGTGACGCTCGGCGACGCCATAAACCGCAACGCGCAGACGCTCGCCGACACGCTGGCAAAACCGTCGGCGTTGGCCGAGGAGATAACCCACACGAAAATAGAGTCGCTGCGCGAAGCGATAGGCATCAACGACAAGTTCCTGATGATCCGCGATCTGTTCGACGGCGACGACGAAGCATACGACGAGGCGATCGACGCCCTCGACGGATTCGATTCGCTCGACGACTGCATGATCCACATAGTCGAAAACTACGAATGGAACCCCGATTCGGAGGGTGCCAAGTTCATCATGCAACTTCTGGAACGCAAATTGTCCTGACAGATGTCGAAACTCTATATCGTACCCACGCCGATAGGCAACCTCGACGACATAACCATTCGAGCCGTAAAAGTGCTCGGTGAGGTCGACTTCGTATTGGCCGAAGACACGCGAACCACGTCGTTTTTGCTCAAACATCTGGGAATCGAACAGAAGTTGTATTCGCACCACAAATTCAACGAGCACGCCACGGCGGCAGCGGTAACGGCAACCATAGGCGAAGGGCGTACGGCGGCTCTCGTATCGGACGCTGGAACACCCGGAATCTCGGACCCCGGATTTCTGCTTGTACGCGCATGCGTCGAGGCAGGCATCGAAGTCGAAACGCTGCCCGGCCCCACCGCCCTCATTCCCGCGCTGGTGCAGAGCGGATTCCCGTGCGACCGCTTCTGTTTCGAAGGGTTCCTGCCCCAGAAAAAGGGCCGCAGCAAACGATTGACGGAGTTACGCGACGAACCGCGCTCGATCATATTCTACGAATCGCCGTTCCGCGTGGTTAAATGCCTCGAACAGTTGGCCGAGGTTTTCGGTCCCGACAGACACGTATCGGTGTCGCGCGAACTGACAAAGAAATTCGAGCAAACCGTGCGCGGCACGCTCGTCGAGGTCGCGGAGCATTTCCGCGAGCACGAACCCAAAGGCGAATTCGTCATTGTGGTCGAGGGATGCCCCAAACCCGAAAAGGAACCCCGCCGCAACCGTTACGCCCGCAACGAGGAGGAGAGCTACGAGTAAAGCGGCTGTTGAAAAACGAACATTACGGCATGAAGACGAACGAAACGGATAACGAACTGACAATCATACAAAAAATTGCTGTCGAGATATTGTGGACAATATGTCGGGGCTTCGCCATGCTGCCCTATTTCATGCGGCACTACGTCCTCGGCCCGATTTTCTACGTCACGCTGCGCTACGCCATACGCTATCGCCGCCGCGTGATAATGACCAACCTGCGCAACTCGTTCCCCGACAAAACCGAAAAGGAGCTGAAACGCATCTGCGCCCTCAACTACCGCAATCTGTCGGAACAGATAATCAATATCATAAGTCAGTCGGGCGTGAGCGACGAAAAGCTGTGCCGACGCATACGGTTCAACAACGCCGACGACATTCTGCGCGAAGTGGGCGACCGCAACGTGATATTCATGACGGCCCATTTCGGATCGTGGGAGGCGGGCAGCACCATGAGCCTCGTATGCCGCGACCACACGTTCGTGGCCGTATATCACAAGATCGAAAATCCCGTATTCGACGAGTTGATGAAACGCATCCGCCAGCACACCAACGTCAAGTTGATAACCATGAAACGGATGATACGCTACTTCATCGACCATCGCGACACGCGCCCCGTAATCATGGGACTCATATCGGACCAGAACCCGACATACCGCCTCAATTTCCACTGGTACCGCTTTCTCAACCAATGGACCGTGTTCTACAACGGCGCGGAGCTTCTGGCACGCAAATACGACCTGCCCGTCTACTACTTCTCGCCGCGACGTCTGAAAGCGGGCGTTTACGAGGGCGACCTGATAAAGATATACGACGGCGTCGAGCAGGTGGAGGATCATGTGATTACCGAGCGTTACATACGTCTGCTCGAAAAAGATATCGTAGCCACGCCCGAGGTGTGGATGTGGTCGCACCGCCGCTGGAAATACACTCCGCCCGCGGGACTCGACCGAACCGACGCATCGAAAGACGATCTTGATAATCCGACCGAAACCATGCGATTTACGGGCGAACCGCAGAGCGAACCGAACCGTACGTCGGAGCTCCTCATAAACCCCGAGCCCACCGCCAAGAAAGCATGATGCGTACGGCGGTAGTCATACTCAACTGGAACGGCCGACATCACCTGGAACGTTTTCTCGGCAGCGTGGTGACACGCACGCCCCGCGACATACGCATCGTGGTAGTCGACAACGGCTCGACGGACGATTCCGTCGCTTTTCTCGCCGACAACTACCCCACCGTCGAAACCATACTTCTCGACCGCAACTACGGATTCGCCGAGGGATACAACCGCGCGCTGGCACAGATCGACGCCGACTGCTTCATCCTGCTCAATTCCGATGTGGAAGTCACCCGAGGATGGACCGAACCGCTGCTCGCCGTGCTGGAAAAAGATCCCGCGGTCGCGGCCGTCGCACCCAAACTGTTGTCATACGTCGAACGCGACAGTTTCGAATATGCGGGAGCCTGCGGCGGATTCATCGACATACTCGGCTATCCGTTCTGCCGCGGACGCATACTCTCGACGGTGGAAAAGGATTGCGGACAATACGACACTCCGCGCGAGGTATTCTGGGCGAGCGGCGCTGCGTTCTGCTGCCGTGCCGACAGGTTTCGCGAAGCGGGCGGTTTCGACTCCGACTTCTTCGCCCATATGGAGGAGATCGATCTTTGCTGGCGCATGCAACTCGCGGGTTACAAAATAGTCGCAGAACCGCGCAGCGTCGTATATCATCTCGGCGGCGGCACCCTGCCGAACGAATCGCCGAACAAGCTCTATCTCAATTACCGCAACAATCTGGCGATGCTGTTCAAATGCGCGCCGATGCCCCAGCGCCTGCTCGCAGCGGTCGTGAGACCCGCGACCGACATGATGTCGGCGATCATATATACGGTAAAGGGCGACTTCGCCTTGGCCGCAGCCACATTGAAGGCCTACCGAGATTTTTTCGCCATGCACCGCGCCCTCGCCGCCAAACGCCGCGCGACACGCGACTGCAAAAAATCCGAAGCTCGTCACATCTACCGCTCGTCCGTTATCCTGCGCTACATCGTCGGACGCCGCACTTTCGGCGATTTAAATCCGTAAGATCTCTATCGCTTCGCGCCGAACGAGCGGGTGTATGCAACCGACGGCATTACGGGAATCAGCACGGTGGCACGATATGCCCCTTTGTGCGGATAGATGCTCACGGGATTCTTGTGCCACGTCATGTTGATGACCGAGAACTGCCACGTGCGCACGCCGTTGCGCTTCTGCCGCTGCATGCAGTAGCTTATGTCCGAACGGAAATAGTTGCGCATGCGCATCGACGGGTAAGTCGTGATGCCGATGATCGGATCGCCCTCCGTGTCGGGATAGGCCTCGTTGGTCAGACGGTACGGCAATCCCGTGCGCCACGCCACGTTGAGCGACAAAGTGTGCCGTCTGCCTGTCCGCTTCACCACGTCGTAGCTTGCGAAAGCGTTGAAATCGTGCGGAATGTCGTACTCGAACGGGTAGGTCATGCCGTCCGAATGGCGGCGCGAGTTCGTATAGGTATAGGAAGCCGTCAGTGACAATCGCTCGGTCTGCCATTGCAGCATGGTCTCGATGCCTGACGCGCGCCCCATGCCGTAGACGAATCCGCCGCGTCCGAGCAGAAAATCGTCGCTGTCGTAGATGAGCGGCAGGTTGCGCATCCGTTTGTAATAGGTCTCCGCCGAGAGCGTCAGATGCTCGTGCAGACGGATACGCCCGCCCAACGACACCTGCCATGCGTGTTGCAGTTTGCCGTCCCGAAACGGTGTCCAAAAGTCGATGGGCATCGAATAGTAGTAGCGGTTGAACTGCACCAATGCCTGCGAGTTCATCGTGGCCGAGAGCCACACGGCGTTGTCGCGTCCGAAATCGCGGGAGAGCTGCGCACGAGGCTCGACGGCGAAAGCGGTCTGCGTACCGTTGTCGTACATCGCACCCCGCACTCCGATGTCGGCACTCCATGCGTCCCGACGGAAACGGTTGTTCAGATACACGGCGGCCGACAACAACTCCCGCGAGGGATAACTGCGTTCGACCGTCGCGCCGTTCAGTACGGATTCGGTCCGCATGGGATAGAACTGCTGGAACGAAACGTCGGCTCCGTAATCGAGCGAGTACCCCTGCGTCACCTGCTGCTCGAAGGAGAGCCGCGCCCCCAGCTCGTGAGTTGCGAAAGAGGTCTTGCCCCGCGAGTCGGTATCGGTATCGCGGTACTCGGCCTGCTGCCTATTCTGCAAATAGGTGTAATAGACCGCTGCCGTCGAACGCAGCCGATCGCTCCAGCGCGATGCGAGCCGCAGCGAAGCCGTCGTATTGCCCCAGCCGAAGCGGTTGGAGGCATCTTTCTCCTGATTGCTCATGTGGTCGTCGCCCGAATAGAGACCCAGCGACAGCGTGTGGTTGCGGTGCACGTCGTAGGAGAGCTTGCCCGTCACGTCGTAGAAACCGTATCGGATGTCGTTCTTCAAGGCTGCCAGCACGGCTTCGGGAAAGAAGTAGCGTGCCGAGAGCAGGTAGGAACCTTTGCCGCGCACGATCGGTCCGTCCGCCGTGCCCGCCAGCGAGAGGGTTCCCACCGTGAGCGACTGCCGATGGCGTTCGCGGTCGCCCTCGCGCGTGCGGATCTGCGTCAGGGCCGAGAGACGCGAACCGTAGGCGGGCGGTATGTAGCCTTTCGACACCTCGGCCGACTGCACCGTCTCGCCGCTGAAGATCGACAGGATGCCGAACGCATGCGACTGGTTGTAAATAGGCACGTCGTCGTAGAGAATCTGCGTCTGATCGTTGCTGCCGCCGCGCACCACGAGGCCAGACATGCCGTCCTTGCCCGCCGAAACGCCCGGAAGCAGTTGCAGGAACTTGAAGATATCCTTCTCGCCCGCGAACAGAGGCGCGAACTTGAGTTGCTCCACATCCACGGCGATATTGCCCGTGCGGCGATAGACCATAAGCGGTTTGCGTGCCGTGACGACAATGGTGTCGATGGCCGCGGTGCGGGAAATACTGTCGCTCTGCTGCGCCGAGACGGTCAGCGGGAGCAACGACAAAACGGATAAAAGAGTTTTTTTCATAGCTCCGGCGTTCGATAGTAGTTGTAACCTGCGAAAATACCCAGTCCGTTGTCGATGTTGGAATAGACCGAGATCTGCTCGATGAACGGGTTGTCCTCCGCTTCGGTCTCCGAATTCTTTTCCTGCTTGTAACGCGACCGCATGTAGCGGTCGTAAGCATCGGAGGCCGTAATGATACGGAACATGTGGCGGCATTGCGTCGAATAGAGGTTAGCGCCGAACACCGAGAAGCACAGCGGCAGCACCGCTTCGCGGTTCTCGTAGGGGATGCGCAGGAACCGTTCGAAATCGACCGTGGAGCCTTTGTCCTCGGCTTCGTAGGTGTCGTTGGCTCCATTGACCTGATCGACAAAAGGCGAAGTGGTGTAATACTCCGAAATATCGGCAACTTCGTATTTGTATTCGGGATAATCGTCCCACCCCTCGCGCTCGGTCGTCGACGTGCCTCTGATCCAGACCGATTTGGCATCGGAAGGCACATCCAGCGCCGAGAGTTCGAAATGGCTGTAATACCCCTTCTCCTTCGTCTTGACCAAACGTGCGGTCGGGACTTCGGGAATGGTCGTCGCGGCCGAGAGGCTGCCGTATCCTGCCACGTCGATCTCCAACCGATAACTGCGACCTGCTGTGGCGCGGAATGTCGTTCGGGTCTCGCCGTCGGGAGAAGCGGCACGGCGCAACACCTCCGCGCCGTCTTCGAGCAGGCGGATGTCGGCATTATCGACGGGACGAAACTTCATATCCGCGCCCGAGTAGGTGTCGCTCCAAAAGAGACGCACGGTAAAGTCCTCCTGCGGCGTAAGCAGGGCATTGACCGCCACGCGGGGCGTCGCATCGCGAAGCCCGAGGTCGTAATCAACGTCGCAAGCGCAGAACGCCAAAACCCCGACGAATAAGAGCCGCGGCGATACGAAACGATTGAGTTGCTGTTTCATGTTTTAAGAACCGTATTTATCCCCGTTTCACGAACCAAAGACTCAACGCAAACGAATTGTCCGCATTGTTCAAATCCATTATCAGATACGATTTGCCGTCCGTCCATATTTTTCCCGTCAGCACCACCTCGGAATTTGAAGGCTCGGTCAGCACCAGTTCGGGACGATCGTAACGATAATCGAAAATCGTCGTTGAAAACATTCCTTGCGAAGGCTCCGTTTTGATGAGAGTACACTTATCCGATTCGAAGACAAGCGAAAAATACTCGCCGTCGACATTGCCGCTTTCCCATCGGGTACCTGCGACGGATTGGGGAATCGTATAGGCAGTATCCTTTTCGCATCCCGCAAAAAGCATCATGCCCGCGACTGCGAGGGCAATTCTAATGTAATACATTGTTTAAAGATTCCGTTAAAGTAAAAAATAATCTTCTGTCCGCATATATAACGCAATGCGACGGCATTTATTATCGACAACGGCATTTATTCGCATCCCGACCGCAAGACAATACCCGTAAGACACAAAACAAAACCGCGCCCGACTTTCGTCAGACGCGGTTTTCAGTGCCCAGAACAAGACTCGAACTTGCACGAACCTAATTGTTCACTACCCCCTCAAAGTAGCGTGTCTACCAATTTCACCACCTGGGCCTTTTCATTCCGAGCGATCGGCCGAACTGCTTTTCCCTCGAAAAGGTGTGCAAATATAGTCATTATTTCGTAAACTGCAAAATTTTTCGGCAATAATACGTCGGAATATATCATTATTTACCGTATCAGTCAGCAAAAACACCCGAATATCGTCATAAAAACAGCATCAGCACCAATTGCGCCATAACCACCCGCACGAACATCGACAACGGATAGACCGTGGCATATGCCACCGACGCGTGCTCGCCCGGAATCGTATCGTTGGCATAGTTCAATGCCATGGGATTGGCCATGCTGCCGCAGAGCATTCCGCACGCAGTGCCGAAATCGACGCGAAACCATCGCATGGAAGCGACACCGACGATGATTACGGGCACCAGCGTTATAAGGAATCCCAACCCCACCCACGTGGCTCCCGTACGGCTCACCGCCGTCTCGAAAAAATCGCCGCCCGAGCTCAGTCCCAGGCAAGCCAGATACAGCGACAGACCGAATCCGCGCAACATAAGGTTCGCACTGCGGGTGGTGTACGTCACCAGATGCAGACGCGGGCCGTAGGTGCCGATCAGGATACCGACAATGATGGGGCCGCCCGCCAATCCCAATTTGACGGGGATCGTCACCCCGGGTAAAGACAACGGCACCGCCCCGAGAACGAGACCCAACACGATACCTATGTAAATAGACGTAAGATTCGGCTCGTTCAGCTCCTTTTCGGCGTTGCCGAGCACGCGCTCGACCTTCTCCACCGCCACGCCGCTGCCGACCACCACCACGCAGTCGCCCGTCTGCAACATCAGATCGGGCGTGGCCAGCAGAGCCACACCGCTGCGATATATGCGGCTTATGTTTATACCGTAACTGTTGCGCAGACGCAACGCGCCCAACCGCTTGCCGTTTATCTCGGGTCGCGTGATGATTATCCGTCGCGACACGAGCTGGCTGTCGATGGCATTCCAGTCGACACTGTCGTTATTCCAATCGATACTCTCGCGCTTGCCTATCATGGCCTCCACCGTATCGATATCCTTGCGCGAGGTGACCACCAACACACGGTCGCCCTCCTGCATAACGGTATCGTTCGACGGAAGCATCACCTTGCCGTCGCGCCACAATCGCGATATGACGAAAGGCACGTGGGTCAACTCGGCCACCGTGTGCATGTCGCGGCCGAACACGCCCGGATTCTGCACACGCAGCGTGGCGATGAAAGTATTGTTCACATGCTCCTCGTTGGGCGCCGCCACATCGCACGGACGCACCCACAGACGATTCATAAGCATAACGGCTATTATCACCCCCACCACTCCCAACGGATAGGTGACGGCACAACTGAGCGCGGGAGCCGAAGTCGGCAGTCCCAACTGGGCCAGCGTCTGCTGCGACGCTCCGAGAGCGGGCGTATTGGTCGTGGCGCCGCACAGCACTCCCGCCATGTCCGACAGCGGGATGCCGAATCCGAAGCTGAATCCCACGGCCATCGCCGTACCCAAAACTATCACGGCCAACCCCAGCATATTGAGTTTGACACCTCCCGAACGGAATGCGCTCATAAATCCCGGGCCGACCTGCAATCCGAGCGAATAGACGAATACCACCAAGCCGAAATTCTCGGCGAACAGCAACATCTGCGGATCGATCGTAATGCCGAAATGTCCCGCCACTATACCCGCGAAAAATACGAACGTCACGCCGAGCGACACGCCCCACACACGCACCTTGCCGAAGATAAGCCCAACAGCGCAAACGAGCGATATGACCACCACCGCCTGCAATGCCGAATGGACGGTAAACAGAGAATCGAACATAGTTCTGCTTTCTTACGGTTATCGGCGCAAATCCATTTCGTCGAGCAGGTACGACGCGCCGCCCACCTTGTCGATGGTGAACAACACGTAACGGATGTCGACCGATATGTTGCGGCAAATCGAGGGATCGAACGCCATGTCGCTCATCGTCGAACGCCACGTGCGATCGAAATTGATGCCCACCAGTTCGCCGCGGCCGTTTATCACGGGCGAGCCCGAGTTGCCGCCCGATGTGTGGTTGGTGGCAAGGAAGCAAACGGGCACGGTGACTCTGCCGGCCACATCGCAGCCCCAGCGGCCGTAATCCTTCGCCGAATGTATGTCGCGCAGACGCTGCGGCACGTCGTAATCGTAAATCTCGGGGTTATCCTTCTCCATCACACCCTCCAACGTCGACACGGGCCGATGATACTCACCGTCGGCATATTCGTATCCCGCCACCGAGCCGTAAGCCACACGGAGCGTGAGATTGGCATCGGGAAAGAACGCTCTGTCGCGATCCCACTCCATGAGCGCCCGCACGAACGGACGATACCACCTCTCCACCGAGGGTATGTTGCTCAGATTGCGATAAGCCGACTCCGCAATGCGTTTGCGCAACGTACCGAACATCGCTGCGAAACGCATCATGGGATCGTCGTCGATCCTCGCAGGATCGAACGCGTCGCCGAACAACGCAGTGCCGTCGTAAAGGCTGTCGACATATGCGTCGACTCCGCCGCACTCGGCCACAGCCGCCGCCAACTCCTCGGGAATTCGGTCGGCAGGCATGCGGTCAATGAACTCGCCGAGCATGCTGCGCGCTATGGCGCGGTCTATCTTCGGCGAATAGTCCTTCATGAAACTCTCGCGCATTTCGCGAGCCGCCGAAGCGAAATCCTCGCCCTCCTTCATGCGGCTGCGGCGCGCCGTCAATTGCGACGCGAAACGCACAGCCTCTATCGCTCCCACCGACTCGGAGTAGAGTTCGTAAACATAATATTCGGGCTTCGCCGCATCGTAAGCCGTGCGGATAGAATCGAGCAGCCCTGCATACTCTGGTTTCGAGGCGGCCCAAGCGGCGAACCGACGCTCGTACGCCCGCTTCTTGTCGGCCGTACCCAGACGTCGCAGCCCGAGCGCTTCGCCCTGCCACTTCTTCCAAGCGTTGGCTATCGAGGCGTGTTTCGAGGCGTACTGTATGCGCACGGCCGGATCCTCGGCCTGCGCCGCCGAGATTATGTCGAGTCTCTTGGTGCGCAGCGCTATCTTCATGGGATCCGACACCTCGGCCACATACTCCACGGCATCCGAAGTGACATACTCCTGCGTATTGCCCGGGAATCCGTATATCATCGTGAAATCACCTTCGTCGACGCCCTTCATCGATATCGGGAAATGGCGCTTGGGACGATATGGACGGTTGGTCTTCGCATATTCGGCAGGACGATTGTCCTCACCCGCATAGACGCGGAACACCGAGAAGTCGCCCGTATGACGCGGCCACACCCAGTTGTCGGTATCGCCGCCGAACTTGCCGATCGACGAGGGAGGCGCTCCCACCAGACGCACGTCGCGGAACACGTCGTACACGAACAGAAAATATTGATTGCCGTAGTACATCGGCTGTATCGCGGCCGAATGTCCGCCCTCCGAGGCGGCTGCGGCTATATCGGCCGGTTTCTCGCCCGCCGCTATGCGGTCGGTCACATCCTCCATGCGCACCAGTATGCTGACCGAGAGTCCCGGTACGGGCAGTTCGCCGTCGCGCGACGACGCCCAGAAACCGTGCGTCAGGTAGTCGTGCTCCACCGACGAAAGCTGCTGTATCGAACCGTAACCGCAGTGGTGGTTGGTAAGCAGCAACCCTTCGGCCGATACGAACTCGCCCGTGCATCCGCCGCCGAACAGCACCACGGCATCCTTCATCGAAGCCTTGTTGACCGAATAGATATCCTCGGCCGTGAGGCGGAAACCCTTGCTGCGCATATCCTTTATGCGCGATCCGATAAGGCTCGGCAGCCACATGCCCTCGTCGGCCGCCGCCGAGAAAACCAGCGCGACGCAGGCGAACAGCGATAATGTAAACTGTTTTATCATAATGATCCAAATGTTTTTCGATTCGGCAAAAATAGGCAAAAAGTGATAAAATCACTATATTTGTCGGACAAAACCGTTAAAAATCCGGAAACTTGAATTTATGACAAAAAATCTACTTTTCGCGGCGGCAGCGACGGCAATGCTCCTTTCGTGCGCCACGACACCCGAGCAGGTGAAGAACGAGCTTCGCGCTCCGGCCTATCCGCTCATTACCATCGACCCCTACACCAGCGCATGGTCGACTACCGACCGACTCTACGACAGTCAGGTCAAGCACTGGACGGGCCGCGACTTTCCCCTGACGGGAACCCTGCGCGTCGACGGCAAACTCTATCGCTTCATGGGCGAAGAGGTAAGCCCATATCGTACGAGGAACCTTGGACGGGCGCCTACACTTTCAACGCTCCCCGCGAGGGCTGGCAGACCGTCGATTTCGACGACAAGGCCTGGAAACGCGGCGAGGCGGCGTTCGGTACCCCCGAGGAGACCAACATCCACACGCCGTGGCTCACCAAGGACATCTGGGTACGGCGCACCGTCGAGATCGACCCCGCCGAACTCAAGAACAGTTCTCTGTTCATAAAGTATTCCCACGACGACACGTTCCAACTCTATTTCAACGGCGAAGAGATAGTCTCTACGCCTTACGAGTGGAAAAAGGACCGCTGGGTCGAGATCTCGCCCGAACTGGCCGCCACGGCCGCCGACGGCAAGATCGTACTCGCGGCGCACTGCAACAACCGCACGGGCGGCGCGCTGGTTGATCTGGGCATATATAAGCGCAGCAACGACGCCGTGGTGATGAATGCCACGGCCGAACAGTTCTCGGCCGACGTGCAGGCCACACGCACCATCTACGACTTCGCCTGCGGGGGCGTCGATCTGCGTCTGACTTTCACAGCACCCCTGCTTTTGGACGATCCCGAACTGGTGTCGCGTCCCGTGAACTACATATCTTACGAGGCCAAGTCGAACGACGGCGCCGACCACGACGTGCAGATCTATTTCGAGGCTTCGCCCGACTGGTCGCGCGACTCGTCGGGCCAGAAGTGCACCGCCGAGAGCTACGACGACGCGCGTTTCAACCATGTCAAAAGCGGCACCGTCGACCAGAAGATCCTCGCACGCAAGGGCGACGACCTGCGTATCGACTGGGGCTGGTTCCACATGGCCGCCGACAAATCGTCGAGCCGCGGCGCGGTGGGCGATCCCGTAGCCATGCGTCGCGAATTCGCCGACCGAGGCACCGTGGAGGGGCGCAGCGAAGGTACGCAGATGGTGTTGTGCAGCACACTCGGAAAGGTGGGCGCCAAACCCGTCGACGGATATGTGATGCTGGGCTACGACGACATATATTCGATACAGTACTTCGGCGACAACGTACGCCCCTACTGGAATCGCAAAGGCGACACCACCATCGAGGCGCAGTTCGCCAAGGCGGCCGACGACTACCGCTCGCTCAAGAAGCGTTGCGAGCGTTTCGACGCCGAACTGATGCGCGACGCCGCCGAAGCGGGAGGCAAGCAGTACGCCGAACTGTGCGCGCTGGCATATCGCCAGGCCATATCGGCGCACAAACTCATCGAGACGCCGCAGGGCGAATTGGCATGGCTCTCGAAGGAGAACTTCAGCAACGGATCGATAGGCACGGTGGACGTCACCTACCCTTCGGCACCCATGTTCCTCTACTACAACCCCGAGTTCGCCAAGGCGCTACTCAACTTCATATTCTATTACAGCGAGAGCGGCAAATGGACCAAGCCTTTCCCCGCCCACGACGTGGGCACCTACCCGCTGGCCAACGGTCAGACCTACGGCGGCGACATGCCCGTCGAGGAGAGCGGCAACATGGTGATCCTCACCGGCGCGATATGCAAGGCCGAGGGCAAGGCCGATTATGCGCTCAAGCACTGGGATGCCCTTACCACATGGACCGACTATCTGGTCGAGAACGGCGCCGACCCCGCCAATCAGCTCTGCACCGACGACTTCGCGGGACACTGGGCACGCAACGCCAATCTCGCGATCAAAGCCATAGTGGGCGTGGCGGCTTACGGCGACATGGCACGCATGGCCGGCAAGACCGACGTGGCGGAGAAGTACACGGCCAAGGCCCGCGAAATGGCCGCACGCTGGAAAGAGATGGCCGCCGCCGGAGACCACTACCGCCTGACGTTCGACGAGGGCGACACGTGGAGTCAGAAATACAATCTCGTATGGGATAAACTTCTCGGCTACAACGTATTCGATGCCGACATAGCTCCGACCGAGATAGCCTACTACCTCACTCGTCAGAACAAGTACGGTCTGCCTCTCGACGTGCGTCGCGCCTACACCAAATCGGACTGGATCGTATGGACCGCCACCATGGCCGACGACAAGGCTACGTTCGAGCGTTTCATCGCCCCCGTACACGCCTTCATGAACGAGACTACCGACCGCATACCCATGAGCGACTGGTACAACACCGACAACACCACCCACGTCGGATTTCAGGCCCGTTCGGTCGTGGGCGGCTACTTCATAAAGATGCTCGCCGAACGCGACGGAAAATAAACGTCTGCCACACGGCTGCTTGCAGCCGTTCCTGCAAACCAGACGAAAGAGTGCCGAAATTCAGATTTCGGCACTCTTCGTTTTTCATTCCCTCGTCCCGTCTTCACCCTTGCCCCGCGGTTTGCCGACTGTCGGGCCGCAAGCAATCGCCAACCAACCTGCCGTTTGTCGCCAATCGGTCTGCACATCGCTAAATATTAACGTTTTGATTTTGCCGATACGATTTTTAGTCATATCTTTACGTATATCAACTATAAAAACTTTAATCCTATGAAAAAACACACTAAAAAACTATCATTGGCCTTTTTATTTGCTCTGCCATAACAATATTCATTGCACAACAACAAAGCAGTAATAAATCATTTGATCTGACAAAAGCCAATATAGAGGCCTTGACAAACACGGAATTCGATCCGATCTATCAATGTAAAATCAACTGCAGAGATAAATATGGATATATCTGTATATTAAAAACCAACAAAGGGTTCGATATAAATTGCGACAATATGGTACCATGGTTGTCAAACATATAATCTCTACCGACATGAAAAAAGGTATCACAATTCTGCTTCTTGTGCTTTGCGCAGCATCATGCGGCAGGCAGGCGGCCGACGTCGCTCCGCGGACATTCACTCTCGATTCGTTCGAAACCGTAACCCTGCCCGCCGACGCCGGCGAAACATACGGCAATGACGAGTTGTTTCTCGGCGATCCTCACATAATACGCGTGCATCCCGACGGTTATCTCGTCGTACTGGACGTGCGCAACACCGATCAGGTGGCGATAATAGATCTCTCGACCGGCCGCATACAGACGTCGGTAAAACACGGTCGCGGCCCCAACGAGACGATCAGCGTCCGCGACCTTACCGTCCGCGACGGCGACATATGGCTTTCGGGAATGTCGGACCGGAAGATATTGCGGCTCGCATACGACAGGCAGCAAAGGAGCTTCTCGCCCGAAACCGTCTGCCGAACGGCCGACCAGTTCCTGCGGGCCGTACCGTTCACCGAGGAGAGAATACTGACACTCGCCTCGGCCTCATCGGACAACCGGTTCCACCTGCTCGGCCGCGACGGAATAACCCGCGACACGGTGGGTGTGTTCCCCGCCTCAGGCCGCATAACCGAAACGGCGACGCCCAACAACGCCATCTATCAGTCCGACATAAGCGTATCGCCCGACGGCAAGCACACCGCCGTGGCATGTCGATCGCTGGAATACATCGACATCTACGACGCCGACATGAACCTGCAGACAAGGATGCGAGGACCGCAGGGTATAGATCCTGCGGTAAAAGCAATCGGCTCCGAAGCGGGAGTCCGATTCGTTCAGGATCCCATGTGGTTCGTGTTCAACGACGTCGTGTCGGACAACGACGGTTTCGCGGTGGGATACATAGGCATAAGCCCAAAGACCAACGCCGACTTCGATGCAGGTATAAACACCATACTGACATTCGACTGGAAAGGCCGCCCGCAGAAGGCCTACAAACTGGAGTCGGACGCTGTTTCGTTCGACATAGACCGCCGGAACGGCAAGATATACTGCCTGGTCAACACCCCCGAACCGGTGATTATGGTCTACGATCTGGCCAAGCTGCAATAATCCGATTGCCTTCAGCAACCCTTTACGCCCCGTCATAACCGAACCCGTTCGACCATGACTGAAACTAAAAACACCGCTCGGGAATCCCGGGCGGTGTTTTATTTTCGCCATCGCTTTGCGAGGGCGGCTGTTCGCCGCCACCCCGCGCGGCGGACAGCCGCGTTACAGACGCGCCTTTATCTTTTTCGACTCCTCCTCGTACCCGGGCTTGTCGAGCAACGCAAACATATTCTTCTTGTAAGCCTCCACACCCGGCTGGTTGAAGGGGTTCACGCCCAGAATATAACCGCTTATGCCGCACGCCTTCTCGAAGAAGTAGATCAATGCTCCGATCGATTTCTCGTCGATGGCGGGAATCTCTATGCGGATGTTGGGCACGCCGCCGTCGATATGCGCCAGCTGCACGCCCAGTTCGGCCATCTTGTTGATCTCCGATATACGCTTGCCCGCAAGGAAGTTCAGACCGTCCAGATTATCGGCATCGGTCTCGACTTTCACCGTATGCTTGGCCTCGGCCACCGAAACGATGGTCTCGAACAAAGTGCGCTCGCCCTCCTGAATATACTGTCCCATAGAGTGCAGATCGGCAGTCAGCGTAACGCTGGCGGGGAATATGCCCTTGCCGTCCTTGCCCTCGCTCTCGCCGTAAAGCTGTTTCCACCACTCGGCCAAATACTGCAACTTGGGCTCGTAAGAACCAAGAATCTCGGTCTTCTTGCCCGATTCGTACAGAGCGTTGCGCACGATGGCGTACATGGCCGCGAGGTTCTCCTCCACGGGAACGTCGGCAGCGGTAGCCTTCTCCATCTCCGCGGCACCCGCCACAAGAGCCTTGATATCGACGCCCGCAACGGCCAGCGGCAACAGACCTACGGGAGTCAGCACCGAGAAACGGCCGCCCACATCGTCGGGAATCACGAACGTGGGATACCCCTCGTTCGTCGCCAGCGTCTTCAATGCGCCGCGCGCCTTGTCCGTCACGGCCACGAT
>CAUDHE010000034.1 GCA_958449275.1 uncultured Alistipes sp.
GTGCCATCCTGATGTCGGTGACGCGTCAGATGCTCTTCATCGTGCCGCTGCTGCTGGTGCTTCCCGATCGCTGGGGCACCGACGGAGTATGGTATTCGATGCCCATAGCCGACAGCGTTTCGGTTCTGCTGGCCGTGGTCTTGCTGGTATTGCAACTCCGCAAGTTCCGTCGAGAAACGAATCGGAGATAGGCGGCACCTATTCTCCGTGCAGAACGAAATCGAGAATAGCCTCGGCCGTCGCCCGAGGCTCCTCGATAAATCCCATGTGTCCCGAATTTTCCAACCACACGACCCGCGCCTGAGGATTGGTCTCGACGATCTTCTCGGCCGCCTCGAGCGGAATATAATTGTCGTGCTTGCCCAATATGAACATCTGCGGCACCCTGCTCGCACGCAACATCTCGTTGCGGTCGGGTCGTTCGATCATGCCTCCGAGCAGAGCCACGATGCCGTCATCCTCGGTGATATGCACCTGCTCGACCAAATCGTCGATATACGACTTAAGGCGGGGACGGTTCGCCTCGGCGAATCCCGTCTCGGGCGCTACGCGGGCGAGCACGTCTTTCTTTCCGGCCCGCACCAAAGCCATCTCGCGGCGGCGGTTCTCGCGCTTCGTCTCGTCGTCGGGAAAAGGCGACGAACTGAGCAGCACCACGCCGTCGAGCCGTTCGGGATAGGCGGCGCAGAACGCCAGCGATACGTATCCGCCCATAGAGTGGCCCACCAGCGTGGCACGTTCGATCCCCAAGGCATCGAGCATGTCGCGCACCGTGGCGGCCATCATATCCATAGTATGCACCTCGCCTTTCACCTCCGAGATGCCGTGCCCGGGAATGTCGAGCGTAACGACGCGCACCGAAGGCGCGAGCAGAGGGACGAAATCGTCCCAAACGTACATGGATTCGAGATATCCGTGCAGCAGCACCACGCAGCGGTCGCCCTTGCCCGAGTCGGCTATGTGGAGGGCCGTGGAACCGGCCATTATAAACTTCTCTTTCATAAAATCGAGGTATGCGTTTCTGTTCCCATACGGCAGCATGCCGTATTTCGAACCGTAAAATTAACAAAAATTCGGCAAAGACACGGCGACGGAACCGATATTTCGTCCGCAAGTTAGCGCGAAAAGAGCGCGAGGCGAAAATATATTTGCGCGGCGGATGAAATATTAGTATTTTTGAACGATATTTTCGGTAACGAAACGTTATTCCCGCGAAGATGCTTACAGAAATAATAAAATGCCACGGCTCGGGCAACGAGTTCATGATGATCGACCTCACGGCCGAGGGTGCCGCCGCACCCCGCGATTTGGGCGCTTTCGCCCGCGACCTGTGCGCCCGCGAGGAGTCGGGACGGTGCGACGGCGTGCTGTACGTGGTGCTCGCCGACGGACTCTACGCCATGCGGATGTTCAACCCCGACGGCTCAGAGGCCGAGATGTGCGGCAACGGCATACGCTGCGTGGCGCGTCTGGCCGACGAACGCTACCTGCACGCCGAGAGCTTCACGCTGCTCTCGGGCGGCGGCCGCTACCCCGCCTGCCGCGCCGAGCGGATCGCCCCCGAAATACCGACCTACGGCGTCGACATAGAGGTGCGCACCGCGAGCGACGATTTCGGATTCGCACGCGGCGCCGAGCGCTTCACGGCCGAGGTCATACCCTCGCTCGACGGGTCGTTGCGGTTTACGGCACTCAATTTGGGCAACCCCCACATCGTGGCCGAGGTGGAGCGGATCGACATGCAGGCGCTCACGCGCATGGGCGAGGCCGTCACGCGGCTGAGGGAGGATTTCCCGCGCGGAATAAACGTCAGCCTCTACGAGCGTCGCGGCCCGCAGGCCCTCTTCGCCGCCACCTTCGAGCGCGGCGCGGGCATAACCTTTTCGTGCGGCACGGCCATGACGGCATGCAGCACGGCGGCCGTGCTGACCGGCGCATGCCGCGCGGGCGAGCCGATCGACGTATACAATCGCGGCGGCATGGTGCGCTGCCTATGCCGCACGGGAGCGGACGGCATCGTGACGCGCCTCACGGGAAACGCCACTTACGAGTGGCGAGGTACGATCGAGCACGACGCTTCGGGCATAACGGACCTAAACCGCACGGAGAATTACGACGACGAGACGGCCGCATACGACCGATTCGTAAAGAGTATCAACGCACAATAATCGTTACGTATGCGCCCCATTGCAATACGGAGAGCGATAATAATCCTGCTGGGCATAGCGTGCTCGGCGTGCAGCGTCACGCGCAAAATCCCCGAGGGAGAGTATTTTCTGCAAAAGGTCACTATCGAGGACGACAAGCAGGCGCCCAAGGACGAGCGCATAAGCTCCTCGCGTCTGGAACAGTATGTTCGTCAGACGCCCAACAAGCGTTTTCTGGGCACCAACTTTTACGTGTGGGCCTACGATCTGGCCAACCCCGACAAGGATAACTGGTGGAACAATTTCAAACGCAAGGTGGGGCAGAAACCCGTGCTGCTCGACATGTCGCTTACGCACAAGAGCGCGCAGAACCTCAAGACATACATGGATTCGCGCGGTTACTACTCCTCGACGGTGGAGTACGACGTGGACACCACCCGCCGCCGCAAGCGCGCATACGTCACCTATCGCACCCGTCAGGGCGAGCCTTACCGCATCAGCAGCATATCGTACGACTTCCGCGACAAATTGCTGGCGCCCGTCATCGATGCCGACTCGCTGTCGTCGCTCCTGCACGTGGGCGAGATATTCGACATCACCACGCTGGACAAGGAGCGCGAGCGCATCGCCTCTTATCTGAACGACCGCGGCTACTACAATTTTTCGGTCAACAACATCGAATATCGTGTCGACACGCTGATAGGCGACCGCAAGGTAGGCATAAAGATGATCGTGAAACGCAACCTCGCGGGATACGACGAACGCGGCCGTGCCATCATGGACAACAACCGCGTATACCGCATCGCCTCCATCGACGTCATGCCCGATTACAATCCCACGGTCGACCGCATGCAGCTCAACCGCAGCCGACTGCTCGACACGGTGCATTATCAGGGTCTCGACATCATCACCGAAGGACGGCCCAACGTGCGGCCTGCGGTGCTGCACACCGCCATACCGCTCACGCCCAACACCGTTTACAGTGCGTCGCAGGTCGACCGCACATACAACGAGATAATGGCTTTGGGATATTTCAAGAGCGCGCGCATAGCTTTCGAAGAGGTGCCGCGCGACGAGAACGACACCGCCTATGTACACTACGCGGGCGAAGGACGCACGGCCTACACGCCCGACAAGTTCGACGACATACGCGAAGGGTATCTGCGCTGCTATATACTCGCCACGCCCACGCTCAAGCAGGGCTTCAGCATCGAGCTGGAGGGGAGCACCACATCGAGTTTCTACGGCATAAACGCTACCGTAGGCTATCAGAACCGCAATCTGTTCCGCGGCGTGGAGACGCTCAACACCGCCTTTACGGTGGGCTACGAATACATGAAGGCCCACGGCTCGGGCAAACGGCGGGCCAACGAGCTGGGACTCACCGTAGGACTTTCGTTCCCGCGCTTCATTCTGCCGTTCCGACTATCCACCCGCAAGATCAACATGCCCCGAACCAAGGTCGAGTTGTCGTTCAACTATCAGGACCGCCCCTACTACCGCCGCGACCTCTCGCGCGCGACGTGGACCTACTCGTGGCGCAGCATCAACGGACGCTACAACTACCAGATACGCCCCATCGACCTCAACTGGATCAACGTGGGCTACATCAATCAGGACTTTTTCAACTCGCTCAAGAACGAATATCTGCGTCAGAGTTACCTCACCCAAGCCATAGTCGGACTCTCGGCATCGTATGCCTACAACAATCCCAACAGACAGGTGGGCATGCGCATCAACTTCGAGTCGGCGGGCAATCTGCTCAATCTGTTCGAACGCGCCTTTTCGGGAAAAAAGGCCGACGGCTACTATAATATCCTCGGCGTGCGTTACTCGCAATACGTGCGCGGCGACATAAGCATAAGCCGCAATATAGCTTTGGGCGAAAAGACGGCGGTCGCGGGACGCATCTTCGCAGGTGTGGGCGTACCCTACGGCAACTCCACCGCATTGCCTTTCGACCGTCTGTTCTATGTGGGCGGAAGCAACAGCATGCGCGGATGGACGCCCCGAACCCTCGGTCCGGGCAGCGCTCCCGCCGAGAATACTCCCTATCCCGTTCAGATGGGCGACATGCGTCTGGAAGCCAATCTCGAACTGCGCTTCCCCGTATGGGGTATGTTCCACGGCGCGACTTTCCTCGATCTTGGCAACGTCTGGTATTTGGGTATGGACAAGTCGCAAGTGCCCGAAGCGGGGATATTCCGTTTCGACCGTTTTTACAAACAACTGGGATTCAACAGCGGCGTGGGTCTGCGTCTCGACATAAAATTCGTAATCCTGCGTCTCGACTGGGGTATTCAGCTCTACAGTCCCAACCGCGTCGGCGAATCGAAATGGATCCACAATCTCAAATGGAAAAACACCGCTCTTAATTTCGGTGTCGGCTATCCGTTCTGACAAGTCGAATCATTGCAACATATATCGGACTTCATCCGCCTGTCGGCGCACTCCTGCCGTCGGCGAACAGCAGACAATCACCCGAAAACTTCCCGTTTGCGATGCAAATCCTCACTACGTTCGGTAATATAACGAAAAAGAAATGCGAACAATAGTCTGCGTTATGCGCGAATATGTGACTTGCAAACGATAAATATGACTTTACCGCTTCTCGGCGAAAAGTTGCGACTGACGGACTCCGTCGAGATATTTGCGCTTGAAGATGTGGACGAAAAAGACGAACATGGCCAGTATCAGGGGGCCGAAAATCACACCCATAAATCCGAACAGGGGCAGGCCGATGACAACCCCGAGTACCGTCACCAGCGGATGGGTGTCGGCCATCTTCTTTTGCAGGACGAGGCGTATGATGTTGTCGGATTGCGTGATGACCAGAGTACCGTAGATCAGCAGTCCGACCGAGGCGCCCCAACGATTTTCGAGACCGAGTACCAATGCCATCGGGACCCACACCAGTGCGGCGCCTACGACGGGGAGTATCGTGGCGAAGCATGTGACTACGGCCCAAAACAGAGCGGCAGGAACTCCGCAGATTATGTAGCCGACATAGGCGATAGACCCTTGGACTATGGCGATGAGCGGGATGCCGATGGCGTTGGAGCGCACTATCATGTAGATCTCCCGCATGACGTTGCGCGACACGGTGGAGTTGAACGGCAGTATGGCACGGCAGTACTGTTCCATGTCGGTCCCTCCGATCAACATGAAATAGAGAACGAACAGAAGCATGATGAGATTTACCCCGAAGCTGAATACTCCTTGCAGGAACGCATGCCCCATGCGGGTTATCACGGATACGATGGAGGCTATGTTGTCCTCCTGCAGCAGATCGTAATGGGTCTTTTCGCGAATGCGGTCGGCAATGCCGCGAATGGAGTCGACGGACGACTGCGGATCGAGCGTCAGATCCTGGATCTTGCTTACGAACATCCAGACCACCAGACTGAACGGGATCAGGAAGCATATCACGGCCTCGACCAGAAGCGCCGAAGCCGCAAGGCTGCGACGCCACCGACGGCACGATGTCAGGTAGCGCATCTGCTTGCGCAGAAGTACGTATATGGTAGCGGCGCCGAGTACCCCGCCTATGTAGGGCCTCAGCTCGACGACTATCACCACGCCCAAAGCCAATATGATGACGAATAGCGAGTAACGCCAATATTGCTCCTTGAAATCAGCCATGCATACCGAGTCGGATTTACCGCTTCGGAATGCGCAAGGAGCGTGCCGAAGGAGGGTACGGAGATTCGTAAACGAAAAGACCGGAACTCCGTGAGGAATTCCGGTCGCCGAACAGTGCGATGCACTACTTCGTAATTCGCTTCTCCTTGATACGAGCTTTCTTACCGGTGAGCTGACGCAGGTAATAGATACGCGCACGGCGCACGATACCCACTTTGTTCACCTCGATCTTGTCGATGTGGGGCGAGTAGAGGGGGAAGATACGCTCGACGCCTACGCCGTTCGAGATCTTGCGGATGGTGAACATCTTGGTCTTACCCGAACCCTTGATCTGAATAACCACACCGCGGAAGCTCTGCAAACGCTCCTTACTTCCCTCGACGATACGGTAAGTAACGGTGATCGTGTCACCGGCCTTGAACGACGGCACATCGGCGTCGGTCTTGGGCCACATCTGCTCGTTCACGAGCTTGATGATTGCATCTTTGTTCATTGTTGCAACAAAATAAATGGTTATCGTTCAACATTATCGCTGCGCGCGATCTACCATGCGGACGACATTGGCCCGCAATCCCGTCGTGCGGGAAGCATCTGCTTCCGAGGCCCGAAAGCCCGCCCGAGCATCGACCTTACGCCCTATATAAGAGGTTGATACGGGAGTGCAAATATACGCAAAAAAGATTAATTGTCGGCTGTCGTGACGAAAAAATAGCCCGAACGGCCGAAAAACGCTCTTTTTTAGTACCTTTGCACGCAATAAATTACATCTTATGGCAAAGCTCGTTTCGCGTGCCACGTTGGGCCCGCTCGATTACGTTCTCATACTCGGACCCATCGTAACCGCGGGGGCCTATTCCGTACTTACGGGCGGTTTCGACGTGTTGGGGTTCATAGTGTTGGTCGCAGGGGTTATGGGCGTGGTGCTGAGCGCCAACCGCAGTATTCTCAACTTCGTGTTCGGTCTGGTGAACGTAGGACTGTATGCCTACATAGCCTACAAGTCGCAATATTACGGCAGCGCGGCTCTGCACGCGTTTTACTACGTACCCATGCAATTCGTGGGGTATTTCGCTTGGCGGCGGCGCAGCCAGAGCGACGACGAGTCGCGCGTGCGGTCGCGCAGTATGACCCGCGGTCAGATAGCGTTCTGGGGCGTCGTATCGGTGGTAGCCATCGCTGCGCTCACCTTTGTGCTGGACCGTTACACCGAGGACTCGCAGCCGCTGAAGGATGCGTCCATAACCGTCATAGCCATAGTGGCGCAGTATCTGATGACGTGCGCATTTTGGGAGCAGTGGGTATTGTGGCTCATGATAAATCTGCTCAGCGTGGCGCTTTGGACCGTCGGGACGGTGAAAGGCGAGCCGCATGCCGCTCTTATGGTCGTCAAATATGCTTTCTATACGGTGAACGCCGTGAACGGCATCGTGCAATGGCGTCGCAGAAGCCGCATGGCCGAGTAGACGACGATCACATGCTCATGACGGCTGTGTTGGCCGCGGCGCACAACAGCAGCAGGCGGTAGAGCAGTTCGGTGAATCCCGTTCCCATACGCACGAATATCAGCGGCATGAGGATCGATGCGGGTACGGCTGCGAGCGCGAAGATCGTAGCTGTGCAGCTCGGCAGAAAGAACAGCCCGCACAGAAACAGTGCGAACAACGCATTGAACCGCATGGCGGCGCGCGATTTCACCTTCAGCGAATAGCGGTCGGAGATTATGAGCGACACGGCGCAGAATATCATAGTCAATATTACACCTATCAGTGCAAGCCCCGCAGGATTGAGCGTGTGCAGGAATACGTATCCGCAGGGTGCTGTCATGGATTCGTAAAGTTGTTGCGCGGGAGCCCGAAAATCTCCGCCTCTGCACCATGCGACATAGCAGCACGCGAACAGCGGAAAGGCAAGGCTGACGACGGCTACCGTCCAGTCTCTCCATTTGGCCCTTACGGCCGGTACGAGCAACGGCATGACGACATAGATGGCGGCAGCGGGAGCGAATACGAGCGGCAGCGCGCCGAAGCATAACATCGAGAGCGACAGATCGCCGTATGCGCCTGTACGCATTATGCAGCGCATGATGTATTTCGAGGCGAGGAGCGTGAGAACCGTCGCCGCGGAGGTCACCAAATAATCGCAGCTGACCGTGATCGCAGCTGCTGCAACCCCCAGCAGCGGAATCGACATCAGCGTGTAGGCGGGGTATAACGAGTATTTCACTCCGTAACGTCCCGCATTGAGCCCGGCGAGAAAGAGCGTTACGGCCCATATTACAGCCGACCATAGCGGAAATTGCGCCTGGATCTCCTGCAACACAGTGCCTATCGGCGCGGCTGCATTGGGCAGAAGTTCGTCGGGGGCGGGTGCGAACACCGAACGCAACGTCGTGACGACTACTGTTACGAACAGCGTCGCCGCGACCTCGAAGATTCTGTGATGTATCGCCCGTCTCTTTGCCATGCGGTTTCGGTGCGGAGATTGTCCGCCGAGCGCAAAATTACTAAAAAAGCGAGGACTCGGATAAATTATTCTTAACTTTGTGGTATTATGCTCGAAAATTCATATCGCAAGGATTTGGTCGAGGCGGGGTGCGACGAGGCCGGACGCGGATGTTTGGCCGGCAGTGTATTCGCCGCAGCCGTCATTTTGCCGCCCGACTTTCACCATCCGCTTCTCAACGATTCGAAACAGATGACGGCGCGGCGTCGAGAACTCCTGCGCGACATAATCGAACGTGAAGCGGTGGCATGGGCCGTCGCCGAGGTCACGGCCGAGCGAATCGACGAGATCAACATCCTCAACGCTTCGTTCGAGGGTATGAATCGCGCCGTGGCCGAACTGAGCGTCACGCCTCAGTTTCTGGCCATAGACGGCAACCGTTTCCGCACTCAACTCCCGTACCCCTATGCGTGCATCGTCAAGGGTGACGGCAAATATGCCGACATAGCGGCGGCATCGGTTTTGGCCAAGACTCATCGCGACGAATATATGATGCGTCTGCACGAGCAATACCCCGTCTACGGATGGGACCGCAACAAGGGTTATCCCACCCGCGAACACCGTCTCGCCATCCGTGAGCACGGTCTTTCGCCCGTTCATCGTCTTACATTCAATCACGAGATCGATCAGTTGGAATTGTTTTGACGTATCGACTGCGTTTTCGGTCGGCAGGTTCGCCGCTTTCTCGTGTCGAAATCATTTCGGCCGAGATAAGGCTGGGACGTATATTTCTTGAAATTTTAGTCGACAACCTTCCGCAGATAATAAAAAATCGTCCGCCTCGAATGGCGGACGATTTTCGAATATGTCACGAAATCGGATTAGTAACCCATCGATTTCGTTGCGGCATAAGATATCTTCAGCGCATTGGCGCGACGAAGCTCCTGCTTGACATCGGTAATCAGACCCATCTTGGTAAACTGATCCGATTTGATACATACGGTCATCTGAGAACGATCGGCCTCGTTAAGCTGATCTCGCTCAGCCGCGATAAAATCACCGATATCCTTGGCGGTCTTATACGATTCGTTCAACTGAATCTGGGTAGCGGTACCGTACTTGGCCTGCATACTCGGAGTAGGCTGGCCGATGTTGATATAGCTGACCAAATTCTTCTTCTCCAGCTTCTGAACCTCGGAAGCCTCGGGAAGTTTGAAGCGAACCAGAACCTCCTGATCGCGCATGGTGGTAGACACCATGAAGAAGAAGAGGATCATGAAGATCACGTCGGGTAGCGATGCGGTCGAGATAGCGGGCAGACCTTTGCCGCCCTTCTTTTTCATTACTGCCATAACTACTTCTTGTTCGCTTTACGCGGCTCCGCCTCCGAAACCTTCAACGGTACCGCTTTGGTTATTACATTACGCTGCTCCTCGGGAAGCTCCGAGAATTTGGCGCCGAACTTAGACATGGCCACCTCGTCGCGCACTTCGTTGAAAGCGCGGGTAAGCTCATTCTGCACCATGATATAAACATCGTAGTTGGTATCACGGGTAGTCTGCAAAGATACGACGCCCTCGCTCACGGGATATACCCATTTGCTGCCGTCGGGCATGTCGAGTTCGGTCTCTTTCTTCTCGGGAAGATTTTCGGCCTCCATCGGATTGAGGATAAACTCTTTGGTCTTATCCTTCACGCCCTGAATCTGCATCTCCTCATCGCCGACCATTATGTTACCGCCCGGGCTCACGAACACCAGCAGCACATTACGGTCCTTAACCTTTATATCCTCGAGTTTAACGTCCTCGGGCGGCATGGGCGGAAGCACACGCACAAGACCCGTATCGGTGTTCATCGTGGTAGCGACAAGGAAGAAGATGAGCAGCAAGAAGGCAATATCGGCCATAGAGCCGGCATTGATCTCTTGTACTTTTCTTTTATTTCCTGCCATTGTAATCTCCTTTGTTATTTGAGTGAATCAGCAACTGCCGAATACACGGCCGCAATGATGGCGCCTGCCAATGCGACGTAGGTAATCAGGATGCAAGTATCGGTCACAACCGTTTCGCTGCGGCCGAAGTAAGCGCTGTTCTGCAAATCGACGATCTGGAAATCGTGACCCGAAGCGACTACCGAAGCGATCACCACGATGGCCACGATGGCTACGAGCGATATGAGCGCACCCTTCAGACCCGCAGGCTTGGTAACCAGACCCATTGCGGCGCTGAACAGAGCGGCGACAACGGCGATGCCCAGCAGGACATAACCCCATATGAGGTTATAACCGATCGCGGTAGCATCGGCAGGGGTAGCGGGTTTGTCGGGAGTAGTGAAGACACCCAACAAGACCAATACCGCCGATACGGCCAGCAATACGATCAATAAGGTTTTAAATATTTTCTCCATTGTTTCAATTCTGTTTTAAGGTCTTATTATTTCTTGCTGTAAGCGGTCAGGATATCGACCAAAGTGATCGACGAATCCTCCATATCGTTAACGAGCGAGTCGATCTTCGATATGATGTAGTTGTAGAACAGCTGAAGAATCACGGCAACGATAAGACCCATCAACGTAGTCAACAGAGCGACCTTGATACCGCCGGCAACGATGGTCGGAGAGATATCGCCCGCAGCCTGAATCTGGTCGAATGCGCCGATCATACCCACAACGGTACCCATGAATCCCAACATCGGGGCGAGGGCGATGAAAAGACCGATCCACGAAAGACCCGACTCCATCTGGCCCGTCTGAACCGAACCGTAAGATACGACTGCCTTCTCGACTGCGTCCAGACCCTGATCGTAGCGATCCAGACCCTGATAGTAGATAGAAGCGATGGGGCCTTTGGTGTTGCGGCAAACATCCTTGGCTGCCTCTATACCGCCGTTGTTGAGAGCCTCCTCGACCTTGGCGATGAACTTCTTGGAATTGATGTTCGAGAACGAGAGGAAGAGCATGCGCTCGATGGCTACGGCCAGACCGATGATCAAGCAGATAAGCACGGGCAACATCCAGCCCCAACCTCCCTCGAGGAACTTCTGCATCAGAATCTGGTGCATGCTTTCACCGGCGAGATCGGTCTCTGCGTTTACGGCAGCCTCCTGTGCCAGCGCGCTTACAGTGCCGAGCGAAGTAACGGCAACTGACAAAATCATAAAGAATTTTTTCATAGCTGTTTTTAATAATTTTTAATTAGTGTTTGTTACTCGTTTTTAGTTTTATGTTGTTAAAAATTCATTTATGCGTTTTTTCGTTCGCGAAACGGTCATTTCGGACACTCCAATCGTCGAGACCGCCCTTCCGGGCCTCGCGGAAAGCCGAAATCGCGCGAATAGGCTCGTGTGGCATAACGCGTTATCCGTCAATACATTTCGCTTGTGCGCCTTATTCAGCCTCCGCGTCGGATGCTGATTCGGCACACTTTACGGACCGAAATATAAGAATAATTTTTTTTACACGCAATACCCTCACAACGTAAATTCCCCTCTGAGAGGCTTGGCCAGCAGCTCCGCGCTGCGCTCGAAGGGCAGATTTTGCCCCAGCACGTACATCAATTTCGTGATGGCCGCCTCGGTGGTCATGTCGTGTGCCGACAGTACGCCTGCCGCACGCAGGCGTTGCCCGGTCTCGTAGAGTTGCATCTCCACCGAGCCGTTGTCGCACTGCGTGACGTTGAGCACCGCCACTCCGCGCTCGACCGTCTCGCGCATCAAACCGAGGAACCAGTCGCAAGTCGGAGCATTACCCGCGCCGTAGGTCTCCAGCACCACGCCCCTAAGTCCCTCGACCGAGAGAAGCGCGCGCAAAGTATATTCGCCGATGCCGGGGAAGAGCTTCACGATGGCCACCCCCTCGTTGAGCATGGTCGCTATATTCAACGGATAGGTGACCCGATCTGTTTTCGCGATGGCCGAAAAATTATACGTGATCTTGACGCCCGCTTCGGCCAGAGGCGGATAGTTGGGCGAGCTGAAGGCGTCCAGCTCCTCGGCGCTGACCTTATGCGTCCGATTGCCGCGACAGAGGCGGTTGTGGAAAAAGAGCGAGACTTCGGGAACGGCCGCGCGGCCGTCGATCTTGGCGCCCGCGATTTCGATGGCCGTAATCAGATTTTCGCGGCCGTCGGTGCGCAGCACGCCTATCGGGATCTGACTTCCCGTGAAAACCACGGGTTTGGCCAGATTCTCCAGCATGAAGCTCAGAGCAGAAGCGCTGTACGACATGGTGTCGGTGCCGTGCAGGATCACGAATCCGTCGTAACGCTCGTAGTTGTCGCGAATGACGCCCGCGATGGCGCACCAGTCGCTCGGCCGCACGTTCGACGAGTCGATGAGCTGCGGCATGGTGTGCACGTCTATGTCGACATTGAGTCGGCGAAGCGACGGAAATTCGCTGTAAATACCCGAAAAGTCAAACGGCACCAAAGCTCCCGTGGCAGCGTCCATCTTCATGCCGATGGTTCCGCCCGTATAAATTATAAGTATGGACGACCTCGCGCCGTCGTTGGTAATGTTCATCTGTATGTAATTTTACAATAAATCAAAATCCCTGCGTTTCGGACCGCAGGCTGCGCAGAGTCCGCGAACGAAACGAATGTGAGTTGCGGGCCCCCGCGGGGCGAAGCTGCGGCCCGCGCGACTCTAACGGGTCGCGATTTCCGCAAACATCCTGCGGGCATTGGCCGTAGTGGCGGCCGCCACCTGCTCGGGTGCGACGCCTTTCAGCTCGGCCACCTTGTCGCACACGAAACGGACGTAGGCCGATTCGTTGCGTTCGCCGCGATGCGGCACGGGAGTGAGATAGGGACAATCGGTCTCCAACACAATGTCACACAGATCCATCTCGGCCACCGCCGCGGCTACGGCGCTCTTCCTGAAGGTCACCACGCCGCCTATGCCGAACAGAAAATCGCCGAGTGCGCGAAGCCGTCGGTAGATGTCGGCCCCTTCGGAGAAGGCGTGCAATACGCCGCGCAGCCGTTCGCCGCGACTCTCGGCGCGTGCCGTCTCGTCTTCGAGAATTTCGCACATGTCGTCCCATGCGGCCCGCGTGTGAATGGCAACGGGCAGATCCAGACGCGCCGCCAATCGGCACTGCGTGATGAACGCCTCGCGTTGTTCGGCCTTGAAATCACCGCTCCAATAGTAGTCCAGCCCTATTTCGCCCACGGCACAAAAACGTATGCCGTCGGGCGGCGACGACAGATAATGCTCCGCTGCGGCCAGCTCCTCGCGCCAACGCGGATTGTCGTTCACCGACGTAGGATGCAGCCCCATCATCGGACGGCAAAATTCGGGTTCGGCCGCAGCCAACGCGAACAACCGCTCGTGGCTCTCGGAGTCTGTTGCGGGCAGCAGCAGTTCCGCGATGCCGTTTAGTTCGGCTCGTGCGAGACACTCGGCACGATCGGCATCGAACTCCTCGGCATAGAGGTGCGAATGGGTATCAATTAACTTCATACTCTTCATCATCAAGTGTTTCGGTCCAATCCAGCAGCTCGACGCATGCGGCAGCCTCGCCGCGGACGGGATACCGTTCGGCCATGAAGCGCACGCGCCGTGCAGCCTCCGAGGCCTCGGCCCCGTTGCGACGTACGAAACGCTCCCATATATATAACGTAAGGGCGCGGCTTATCATGTAACGCGAGTAGAGTCGCGCATACCGC
Organism: uncultured Alistipes sp.; assembly: GCA_958449275.1. Taxonomy (GTDB): domain Bacteria; phylum Bacteroidota; class Bacteroidia; order Bacteroidales; family Rikenellaceae; genus Alistipes. The sequence continues at coordinate 13,897 of CAUDHE010000034.1, forward strand.
TCGACATCGGCGGAAAATAAACTCTCGATCTCGGTACGCGGACGATGCGTCATGACATAGGCCTGCATCAGTTCGCATGCCGCCTCCATACGTAACAAGCCGATGAGCCCGTCGCCTGCGGCGAGCATGAATTCCAAACGATCGCAGGCTCCCGCGAAATCGCGGCACTCGATACGTCGCGAAGCGTCGAGACCCGCTACCGTCGCATACAAATGGTTCGACATGTCGGCATCGGCAGGCAGTCGAAACCACTCGTCGGGCATATCGCGCAGCATCATGCCGCGCGAATAGAGAGCGTTAATCTTGAGCTGCACCCACATCATGCGTCGCATTTCGGCGCTGCGGCCCATCTTCCGCACCGTACAGCCGTCATTCGGGACGCCGCCCATGCGCATCGGGATGCCGTTCAGCAGAGCCGCCAGCACTCCCGTCATCACGACCGCAGCAAGGAGATAGTTCCCAAGCACACACGACACATATCGACTCGCAACGAACGTCGCAGCGGCCGTCGCAACGTTGGCCGCCACACCGCCCCAAAGATATATTTTGTAAGGCATCGTCTCGGGATCAGCCGTATCCGCAGGCTCCATAAGGCACTGTCCGCCCGTGCCCGCCACGCTGAAGCGTCCGAAACGCAGGCCCTTGTCGTCACGATAGATCATGAAACTGCCTATGCGGAACGACGAGAACCGATAGCCCGTCAGCAGTCCGCACACCAGGTGCCCCGCCTCGTGTATCACCGTTTGCAGCAGCATGATCGCCCCGAACAGCAATAAGGCCGCGATCCAATAGGCCATGAACACACCCAGTCCGTCGCGTATCATCGGTCCCGTCAGGAACGCCCGCAGCTCGGGGAACAGAGGTATCATGCACAGCATCGCCGCGGCTATCGCGGCACCTACGGCAAAGCTCCGCAGCAATTGCCGCCAATCAGTTTTCCGTCTCTTTGTCATATCGTCTTTTCATATCTGTTTCCCGCCACGCGCCTCACCGCGCCGTCGAATTCCATATCCATGAGCAGAGCCGACAATTCGCCGGGTGCAAGGCCGCTGCGCAACTGCAACACATCCATAGTCACGGGATCGGCATCGAAGAAACGCAACAATTCCCGAGCTTCGTCCGAGAGTTCGGCCGTCGTGTTTTTACCGCTGCTTTCGGTGCCTGCGTCCCACATAAGTTCATGCAGGATATCGCGAGCCGACATGACGGGCTGGGCCTTGCGGTTGAAGATCAGGGCGTTCGTGCCGCGCGAACACTCGTCGGTCGCGCGACCTGGTACTGCCAGCACCGTACGGTCGTAACCGTCGGCAAACGCCGCCGTCACCATCGCGCCGCCCGCCTCGGGCGACTCCACGACCACCGTGGCGGCACACATTCCCGCAATCAAACGGTTGCGCGGCACGAAATAGCGTCCGTTTTGCTTCGTTTGCGAATTAAGCTCCGTGACCAGAGCACCGCCATTCTCGATCATCGAAGCTGCCAATCGCTCGTGCATGGCGGGCGCGACGGAAGGCAAGACATTGGCCAGCACCCCGACAGTCGCAAGGCCGTAATTCACGGCGGCGCGATGGCATGCGCAATCGACCCCGTAAGCCAATCCGCTCACGACGACCGTATCGGGAGCTGCTTCGGCCAAATCGCGCATCAGAGCGTCGCACATGCGGCTGCCGTACGAGGTCATCTTGCGGGTCCCGACGAATGCCACCGAACGACGCGGCAATGCCGCCGCATCGCCTCTCACATATATCACGGCTGGATAATCGTCCGTCTCGCGCAGCAACGGCGGGTAGTCGTCGTCCGTCGAAGCGATCGGCTTTATGTCGCGGCTGCGGCAGTAGGCCATCTCGCGTTCGGCATCGCGCATGCCCCTGCCGCTCGCGATCGAACGCGCCACATCGTCACGCAACTCGGCGCGCAGACGCAACTCCTCCTCCGAAGCCGAATATATCGCCGCGGCAGAACCGAAGCACCTCAACAGATGTACCGCACCCCTCACGCCGAGTCGCGGCACGAAAGTGAGAGCTATATCCTCGATGGTCATAAAACAGTGTTATTCTCTATCCCGAACGCACGGCCGCAACGCGGACAAGCTGTCGCGAACATTCGTAAATCGACACGCCGATGTACGCTCGACGGCCTCCGCAATGCGTAAAAACGGGCGTTCATACGATGTAAAGGTAATAAAATTCACAAAAAGAATCGATATCGGCGTAAAATTTTGGAGAATTTATATTTTTTCGTATATTTGCACTCCGAATCGGTATGGTTACGGTCTTCGTACGGAGATTTACATATTGATTCGGTAACGATCCGAAATTTTTTGGTCTGATGGGTGAGTGGCTTAGCCAACGGTCTGCAAAACCGTCTACAGCGGTTCGAATCCGCTTCAGACCTCACCGAAACAGCGTTACAGATATCTGTAACGCTGTTTTTTTTTGAGTTTGTACGGCATTTGTACGGTGAGATGTAGGCATAGCCTACTATACAATTTTACACAATTGTTTTAATGTCGATATTTCAGTTCTTACTAAAACATTTGTTATTTGAAGATAGGCTTGCGATAGTTTAACAGCAATATTAAATGGCAAGTTTACACCCTTTTGCATTCTAATAAAAGAATTTATAGAGCTTATGGCAAGATAAGCCATAGAATAAAAGACACTGTCTTGTGCTTCATTCATTGCAAGGTCTAATGCACTATCAATAGCATTGCATAAATGCATATTTCTATTGTATGCAAGGTTGTTGATATCTAATTTTACACTCTGCCGTTGCAAATTGGTAATATAGTCCGGTTCTTTATTAGACGAATATCTGCTATTTATATCCATCAACTTTAGCTCAAATTCTTTCTGAGATATTTGAGATTGATAATTTTTAGCCCGCATCAATTCTTTAGATGAATTTTGATACAGCATATTTGTATTGTTAATCATCATTGTTTGTCCTCCTCTTTTGCTTCTTTGGATTCTTGCTCATCTACCGCCTTCTGTTCTTTCAAATGAGCAAAGAATTCATTTATTTCTACTACTAAATTCCTGAATTCAACTTGTTGTTTAGAAAGTTCTTGCTCTTGATCCAAGCGTAGCTTTTTCATTTCGCTCTCAAACGTTAGGAGTATATTATTAACTCTCTCATTAAAATACTCCTTTGTCGTATTTAAACCTTGCAAAGAATCACCATACGCACGCTCTATTTCACTTTTTTTCATCTCGAATTCTTTACTGGACTCTATCATATTGCGTTGTTGGCGCATTACAAATCCCTTAATTTTTTCTTCTGTACTTTTAAATAAATCCTTGCCATCTTTATCCAATCGTTCAACAGTTTGTTCGCCTTGTGTCTTTATTCGCCGTATCTCTTTAAGACCGTCTGTACCTTGTTTGATGAGCTCATCAGCCTTAAAAACAGAGTAGAAACTGAACACGAGGAACAAAATTGTCAGAACAGCTGCCCATAAGGTAATATTACTGTATTCATGTTCTATCTTATTTAGATGCAAATCAATCATCGTCTTTGTTTGTTCATTGAGCAGGTCCCGCTCAACACTCAACCGCAACGAATCTCTTGATAGTTTTTCACCATATTTTTCATGCAACGATTCTATCTCCTTAAAATGGGACCTAATAATTACTTCCAGGTTATTCGATTGTGCCTTTGACAAATGACGTGCATTCGCCAAAGAGGCTCTAATCAAAGAATCAGCCAATGTCGCATCGGACATCTTCTGAATGCCGAGAACTACGTCTTTATTATAGTGAAAGTATGTTAAGATATAGACTATCCGCTTTTGTAATGTGCTCCACATAGCAATTCTTCACATTATTCTGAGATTGGACAAACACAATATGTGAACATATCAAGTAGACAATAAATACAGTAGTAAATATGCCTAATATTATTAAGAATAACGTACCATATTTTGGCAATGCGGATTCTGAGCTGGTAGGATGGTCCATGATTCTATTCCTCAAATTTAAGTTTTGGTAAGGTATATATAATTTTCATTGTTTCGAGGGAAACCGTGATGATGCGCAACAGCAGGTTGAGAATATATTTCTCGTCGTTATGTTCCGCGGCCCAGTCGTTCGGGTCGTTGCGGATGCCGCTGTCTTTGTTTATGGTAACCGCATAACGCTCCATTATCCACTCTATCGCGGATTTGCCGTTTACTACATAATCGTATGCCTCCAACGGAATGCCTTCGATCGTGATATGCTGGTTGTAATGTATCTTCGTCTTGTCGGGTATTTTGCTGTCGAGTTTGCCGAAGCGCATCTTCTCGACCCGATAGTTTATACTGTCACCACGATTGGTGTTTGCACCATACACCAGCAGACAACCTTTGTACGGCTCGACCGTCTCGTAATTGAGGTGGAGCTCGGCAAGAGCACGGCCGGCTTTGCTGAATGCCCAAAAATCATCAGCAGAATCTACCAACGGAAGCCGAGGCAATGATTTTTTGAGGTCGGAGGCAAAAGCGGTACGATATTCGGGCGAATGCAGAATGCCGTAGACGTAATAGAAAATATCCTCTTTGCCGACCTTGCTGCCGTATTGCTTGCGGGCTGTCGAAAGAATCCAGTCGGTTACTCCATCGCGACGCACATATCTGTCCGCTTCGTTCTGCGGCGCTGAGAAGAGGTCGGCAATATCTGCCGTGCTGTCGTCGTACCAATATAACGGGAAACATTGGGCTTTCTCGACAATATCAAGTGACGGTATTGCATCTACTATAATGCTTGAAAAATTTTGTCTGCTGCCAATGCCAGATACGCAAATAGCGTAATTCTTATGTCCAGGAGTTGGGAAAAGTTTTCTACTTAATCCGGGACTTTCAATAAAAGCACTATCGTAATACAAATAATTTTTACAAAATGGTCGATAATATCCGATTTTTATTACATCAGGTTTGAAAGTATACTGCTCACCCTTTTCAGCAGCTCGTCTTAATGTTCGTGTCCAACTAATTTGTGTTGGATTCGTATCTACAAAGTCCTCTACTTTTAAATCTTTATTATCTGTAATAGCCTTGCCATATGCTTCTCGCTGGGTATTGTAGAATGCAATCATTTTATCCATATTGCATTTTAGTTCAGCATTAGAAAAATTATATACCCATGCATCTCTATTAGATGCTAAGCCAATGGCGTATGTGCTAAATATGGATTTGCTTTTATTGTCAAATTTCTTTATGGGTTCTATAGCTATATAGCACTCAAATAATACACTGCGCAGGTTAATCCAGTCGTTATGCTCATTAGGTGTAATGCGACTCCATTTCATCAATGGGTTTCCAATATGACCTAAGCCATTAATTATATTAAGTTTTTCTTTACGTGATAAATAATTCCCAATGTCATAATAGTATATATGAGCCTTTTCATAGGGGTGCTGTTGGGGCTTTCTAACAAGAATTGTTATGGCAATTCCTGTCACAATATTAAAGACATTTTGACCCTCACGCTTGGCTAAATCCCCGGACTTTCCTCTAATAAAACCTTTCAAATTAAACACATAAATGGAAGAAAATTCTTTTTCAAAGCATTTGCGCATTCCATCCAATCCATTTGCTTCAAGCCACTTACCATTAGTCACAAAACCAATTATACCACCGTCCTTACTGTCAATTCTATCGGAAGCCCAGCGGAATGCCTTGATATAGCTATCGTAGGCCGATTTATTGAGTGCAGCTGCCGATTCTGCTACATAGGTATTCTCTATGCGGGATTCAAGGGTCTTATATGTTTGGTTCTGCGCATTGTCATTAGCCGATTTCTGACCGATGGAATAGGGCGGATTTCCGACAATAACGGTTATCCGTTTTTTCTTCTGTTCGATCACCCGTTTCGAGTTAATTGGGAACTGCTCGGAATAGAGGTTCTCTGCCGACGCTTCCTCGCCCAGCTGGAAAGTGTCGGTCAGGCAGATGCCGTCGAAAGAACGATATTCCGCATCGGCACCCATCATTTCGTGATAGACATTCTCGATGTTGATGGATGCGATATAATAGGCCATCAGCACAATCTCGTTTGCGTGGATTTCACTGCGATATTTGCGTTCCAGCGCATCGCGGCTGATCAGTCCACTCTGCAGCAGGCGTGTGATGAATGTTCCCGTGCCGGTGAATGGGTCGAGGATATGCACATTTTCGTCGGAGAGCGTGCGTCCGAACTCTTTCTGTATGATATATCCGACCGAGCGAATAATGAAATCCACGACCTCAACGGGTGTATAGACGATACCCAGTTTCTCGACCGTCTTCGGCGATGCCGTCTTGAAAAATTTGTCATACAGCTCGACAATGATACGCTGGCGACCTGCCGCATCCTCAATTTTGCCGACCGTAGTGCGTACATAGTCATAGAATTTTTGCAATTTCTCGTGTTCCTCTTCCGTCTTGGCCTCGTCATCCAGCAAATTGAGCATTCGCTGCATGGACTTCGATACAGGGTTGTTCTTTGCAAACTCGTAATTTTCGAACAAAGCCTCGAATACCGGCCGCGTAATAATGTGCTGCGACAACATCTCGATAGCATCCTGCTCCGACAGATTCGGATTGATGTTACGGCGCAAACCGCGCATCAGTTGGTCGAATGCCTTACGATGGCGATCGTTGTCGGATATAAGCTGGCGTATGCGTTCGATATGCTGTTCCGCAATCTGGGCAATATCCTTTGCCCACAACTCCCAATATCGTTTAGTGCCGACTTTCGTAACCAGTTTTGCATAGAAGACATTCTGCAACTCGTCGAACGACAGAGCCAATTGCTCCGCCATAACCTGTGCAGCACTTTTTGCGGGTGTTCCATCTCCGTCGTTCTTGTCGTCGCCGCTACCTCCTACGCCGCCGAAGATAATGTTCTTCGGTTTCTTTTTAGACAGTTCTATTTTGTTCACCTCCGCATTGAAACGGTCATCATGAGCACGCAATGCGTTCAGCACCGTCCACACGACTTTGAAGTTCGGGTGGTTTTCCAACACCTTGTCGCCCTCCACTTCGGCAGGAACGACAACCGGGATAATGATATAACCATACTGTTTGCCCTCGCTGCGGCGCATTACGCGCCCTACCGACTGTACGACATCGACCTGCGAGTTCTTTGCCGATACAAACACCACCGCATCCAGCGACGGTACATCGACGCCCTCCGACAAGCAGCGCGCATTGGTCAGCATTCGGCACTCTTTCTCATCTTCGGGTTGCTCTTTGAGCCACATCAGAGCCGCATCCCTCGCTGTTGCAGACATTGTTCCGTCCACATGTTTAGCGACAACATCGACCAGTTCCGACTTTTCGTTGTCGGGGACATCGGCCATATAACTTTCCTTGCAGGAGGAAAATATCTCGGCAGTTTCTTTCGACTTTTTGATGTTCTGACAGAATGCAACTGCACGACGCATCGGGAGCGGGTCGGCATCCTTAACCAAACCTTCATCACCCAACACACGTTTCGACAGTGCATTAACACAACCGACAAACTTCGCGGCATCATCCGTCTCGATTGTGCCGTCTTCGTTAGTCAGAGACTTGCGCAATGCCGGTGTAATATCCTTGTCGCCAACCGCCAGAATCAGCACTTTGTAGTCTGTGAGCAGTTTCTTGTCGACCGCTTCGCCGAAACCAATCCGATAAATCTCATCGCCGTACATCGATTTGTCATCCATCGAACACAAAACCGCATCGTTCTGCTGGGCCTTGTCTTTCATGGCATCGGTGTACAGACGCGGTGTTGCGGTCATATAGATTCGCTTATCGGCTTTCAGAAAGTCGTTGTCATGAACCTTTACGAATGCACTTTCATTATCGTCTTTCAGAGTAACACCCGTAGTACGATGTGCTTCATCGCAGATAATAAGATCGAATTTGCCATACTCACCGCCGGTCTCTTCCAATAGTCTGTGCTGGGCTTTGGAGACGACCTCGATGGATTGGTAGGTGGAGAATACAACCGTCATTCCCTGCTGGTGCTTATCTCTCAAATATCGCAACTGGCGGACAATGGCGTGAATATCGGTTGTTGCAGGCAATGCAAGGTCTATTGTGCCAAAAGTCGAACTATCATCATTCTTTGCCACCTGCTTTGTTACCTGTGCATCAGAACAAATACACACGGCTTCAAGCGGTTGTGCCGATTGCGCTTTCCACACACGCAGCGTCTGGCCCAACAGAGCGATAGACGGGACAAGGAACAAGATCAAACCATTGTTTTCTGTTTCATTCTCGGCAATCTTCAACGATGTAAATGTTTTGCCCGTTCCGCAAGCCATAATCAACTTACCACGGTTGTTTCCTTTAATCTGGAAATACTCGTGCGTTTTATTGATTGCTGTCTTCTGATGGTCTAACACACTGAATTGTGCAGTTCTGGCAGATGCTCCGAATACGCCTTTTTCGAGCGCATCCCAATCCACCGCATCGTTATCAAGGTCAATCAGATTGAGACGGGTAACCGGCGGATTTTGGTTTTTAATAGTTTGCTCGGCTGTTGCATTCCATTTGTTCGTGGTCGAAATCCACAATCGTTGAGAGAATGCCTTCGACTCTCCATTGCTCTCGAAACTTCGTCCAGAGGTGGCCAAAAAGGAATCCACAGATGGTTTATCAATATAACTATCTGCCGCGTAGCACTTGCATTGTATCGCCCAATAATCTCCCGTATATGTTTTTGCGACAAGATCAATTCCAGTATCCTTACCGCCAAATTGATCATGATGCGGAAATTCACTCCACAACCACACCTCTTCGAAAAGATGAATATAAAGCGCCGTTGTCTTCAAATAAGCCTGCATCAAGCGCTCAAAACGGAACCCTTTGTCTTTCTGCGAAAAAGATTCCTTGCGGAATTTATTTAGTATGTCGATAAAAGTTGCCATTTATATAAAATATTAATATAACAAAGGTAACAAAATTCGTTGTAAATAAAAAGAGGAGATTTATTCTCCTCTCAATTTGGCCGCTTTGTTGTCGAGTTTCTCTGCTTCCTGTTCTTTCAGTCTCGCTTGTTCTTCGAGTATGATTTTTTGGCGGATGGTTTGTTCATATTCTTCTACATCTTTTTTTATTCGGCAGATTTTTGCGTTGTCGCGGTTTAGTTCGAATATTTCTTCCAGTTCGGCAATGCGGTCGGGCGTCGCTTCGCCTTTCATTTTGATATAGCGGTATTTCAGGTCGTTGTCGATGCGGTCGTAATTGGGTTTTGCGGTCCAATACAGCATCGTACACAGCAGCACGATTGCCGACATCATGCCCATCATCGTCCAAAACACTCCTTTCGATTCGATGGCAAGCGATATTCTGTGCTGCATGATTCTCAGCGGGAGTTCTTCTGGTATTTCGATGGCATCGACAGATGTTTGCAGACTATCTATGCATGTTTGGGTCTTTATGTTGCTCTGTTCGATGCTCTCCAATCGTCCGGCAAGCTGGGTTATTATTGCCCGATGTTGCTCTTGTTCGGCACGAACGATTTGCTCTATTCGTTGCGGCAGATCATTGTCGCCTTGTTGGCTATTCTTTGTCGATAATTCGGTCTTGATGGTTTTGACCATTGTCTCCTTGAAGTCTTCGTACATTTCGTAAGACATCATATTGTTTTCTTTCATAACAGATTGTCGATTTATGTTTATAATTTCATTTTCGGTTTGTTCGCCTTTCGGTCTCGCAGCTTACGTCTCTGTTCCATCGCTGCTATCGCCATCGCTTCGGCAACGGTGTTGAGCAGTGCCGTGATGCGGGCGATATGTTCTTCGGGACTTTCGCCGGGCTTGCGTTGGAGTTGGGCCGCAGACAATCCAATAGGCGAATCGTTGGGCGGTAAAGGCAATGTGCCGATATTGCCGCCGAAGTTTATAGAATCGTTAGCAATTGGCCTCTTATTCCCGCTTCCACCTGCATTGCCGAATAGGTCGGTGTATGCCGACCGATAATTGCCTACGGCCGTATGGAGTCCCTTTACATGCGTCGCCCGATACTGCGTCTGTTGCTGTGCTTGCGCAAAGTGCCGGTTCAGCTTGGAATAGCTGAATTGCCGGTCTATCTTCGAGCCTGAGAACTCGAACCCGTTTTTGCTGAACAACACCCCTTGTTTTTGGTTGGTCGAACCGCAATACTTGTAGCGCATAGCAATACCGTGCTCTTTCAAATGTTTTCCCAATTCACTCCAGCTTCGGGATTGAGGCAGCGAGGCTTTAATCGTATCGTATATTTCGTATTTGGTTTTGTCAGGTTCCCGCAAGCGTTCCCGACGCACCGATTCTTTGCCCTGCGCAAGGTGCAATCCGTATTTCTCAGTCAGCGCACGGCAAACCTTGGCATTGCGGATTTTGATGTTTTTGTCCGATATGGTTTGCCCGTTGTTTCCTACCCGATTATAGACCAAATGGCAGTGCGGATGCGGTTGGTCAAGGTGGCGCACCAGCAGGTATTGGGTATCGGTAATTCCCATGCGCTGCATATACTCTTTGGCAATATCCAGCATCAAAGCATCAGTCATTCGCATTCCGTCTTTCGGAGAAAAGGAAAGGGAGATATGCCCGACAGCATTCTTGATACGTGGGTTCAGTAGTGTTTGGTCGTTGAAGTCCTGCACCATCTCCCGAACATCGGGCGGGGTAACACCCTTGGCATCGAGAATGTGCGATTGCTTTTTCATGACATATCCGACCGTTCCAGCGAATGACGATCCGGCGATGATTTTACCGATCATCGCGAAGATTCCTTAACAAGC